>NZ_JAIBES010000148.1 GCF_019459305.1 Sphingopyxis sp.
ACCTTTCCGTGCAAAATTGTGCTATGGCCCTTGTGCGCGGGCGACTCCGTGGCGAAGAACGGAACTCCGGCTGCAAGGTCCGTCAGGCCGCCTTTTCACAGCCCTGCCGGTTTGGAGCGTCCGCGCACCTTTTCTTTTGGACGGGTCTCCCACTGTGCGACGAACTGTTCATACGCCTGCTCGGCGGGACGGGCGATTTCCATTTCCTGATAGCGCAGAACCTTGATGTTATAGGCGTAGCCGGGCCCAGCTTGTTCCCCTTTGCCTGCGGTCTGCCAGCCTTGAATTCCATGGTCCTGCGCTTACTCGCGATGTGCGCAGGTCTCGCTCAGCGATAGTCGGCGTCTTTGGTGAGCAGGTGCCAGCACAGGACCGTCAGCTTGGATGCGACAGCGCTCTCAGATGAGGTTCGTGAGCCAGATCAGCGGCTGCGTGGCGAATGATCGGATAATTGACACGCAAAGGAAAAGCGGTAGATGTCCTCTGTCCGCGGACAGCGGACGCCTGGAGATAACGAAGATGAAGAGCCAGGATATTCTCGTGTTGCTCAAATGGGTGAGCTTGGAGTCGCAGGAGCTGGGCGCGCTCGACAGAGGCCGACAGGGCGTTGCCGTCTCGTTCGATCCTTTTTCGGTGCGCGAACTGGGCCTGGCACTCTACATTAGCAAGACGGAAATCAGCGAATCTCTCCATCGAAGCGTTGACGCCGGACTGGCGATCCGCAGCCACGGGCGGATCAAGCCGAACCGGCGCAATATGCTCGAATTCATTATTCACGGCCTCAAATATGCCTTTCCCGCCAAAAAAGGCGCCCCCGAGCGAGGTGTTGCCACGGCCTTCGCTGCACCGATGCTCCAAGGCGATCTGATAAGCGCCGGCAGCGAAATATTTGTCTGGCCCTATGCGGAGGGAAAGGCGAGGGGCGCTTCGGTTGCGCCCCTTTTCAAGTCGGTCCCTCAAGCCGCGCTCCAAGACGCACTTCTCTATGAATATCTCGCACTGATCGATGCGGTGCGGCTCGGCAACCAGCGGGAATCAAAACTTGCGGGCCAGAAACTCGAACAAAGGCTTCTGCAGCGGTGACGGTCCAGGGGCAGCTCCTCGACATGCTCGAAGCCGTTGCCGCAGCTCTTGGCGGCGAGCTGCGCGCGCGGCTCGTATTTGTTGGCGGCTGCTCGACGGCGCTGCTCATTTCCGACGACAATATCATGCAAGACATCCGAGCGACCGACGATGTCGACTTGATCGTGGACCTTGCCGGACGTGTGCAATGGTATCAGCTTGTCGACATGCTGCAGGATAGAGGATTTACAATCTCCGCGGACGAGGGCCCCACCTGCCGTCTCTTGCTTGGCGACATCAAGGTGGACTTCATGCCGCTCGACGGAAACATTCTCGGCTTCAGCAATCGATGGTATAAAAAGGCCATCGCGACGGCGATGCCCCATAAATTGCCAAGCGGATTGGCGATCAACGGCATCACGCCGCCGCTCTTTCTGGCCACCAAACTTGAGGCTTATATTGGGCGCGGAAACAACGATCCGCTGTCCAGTCACGATTTGGAGGATATTCTCCTCATCATCGACGGGCGCGAGCAACTGGCCGCTGAAGTCGCTATCGCGGACGCCGATGTCCGGACATTCATTGCCGAGCAGCTCGCGAGCCTCAAGGCGCACCCCGATTTCGAATATCTTCTGCACGGAAATATCAAAGGTCCCGAGGGCCGGGTCGATATCGTGTCAGCCCGGCTCAATGCGATTGTCATGGCAGGCGCCTGAATTAGCTGTTCTTCGGCGGTTCAAATGTCGACGCTAGCGACAGATGGTCGTTGTCGCGAAGCCGCCCCGCGCCAATTTAGAGCGTCGTGCTTTTAATCTGCAACATATCCAGCTTCCTTGAGGTAATTCCGGCATTCTTCTGGTGAGTAGAGTTCGCAGATCGAGCCGACGGCTTGCCAGAGGGCCTCGATGGTTCGTGCCTGGGCTTTTCGCAGATG
>NZ_JAIBES010000153.1 GCF_019459305.1 Sphingopyxis sp.
ACATGACCCTTGAGAGCGTCTCGGGATTAAGCGATAATGCCATCATCACGTTGCCCGCGATGGCAGCATGATCAACCCGGCTTGGCCGGAGATCGCTAAGGCTGCGCCGGCGAACCTACACCATCAAATGGGACACGACCCCGTGCAGATCAGTATTCCTATGAGGCAGGGACGGTCCTTTTGACCTCCATCGATGACACAAATTGCATTTCTCCTGAATTTCGAATTGGCGGACTGCGGGAGCAGCTCACCCGTCGATTCCGTTTTGGCGGCCCTGACACGAAAAGGTTCGTTGCCGACCGCGAGCGTATATATCTCGATCGCTCCTGGAATGGGCTCTCGGCCAAGCCATTGTGGAGCGCCGACCCGCTGCGCCAATGCGCGCCATAAAGGCTCTATGCGAAATTCCGCCTCCCGCCGAGTGTTCAACGCGTACCGCACGCACAGTCTCCGGAGCGTAATTTGACCGACCTGAAACTGCCGAAGCTGCCGTAGGGAACCCCGATCAAGGTTGCGATCAGCGCGATGCGGATCGTCGCCGCGCTCCTGATCGTCAGCGGTCTTGTGCTGAAATGGTCGTCACCGGCCTGAGCGGCCGAGCGTCGTGATCGTCGGCCAGGCACCGCCGGTTTCGACGCGCGCGTCGATGCCATAGACGGCCCGCAGCCGGTCTGCGGTGAGGACGGCGGCGGGTTCGCCGTCGGCCACCACACGACCTTGGTCGATCAGCAGCAGCCGGTCGCAATAGCGCGCCGCGAGCGTCAGGTCGTGGAGCACTGCGATCACCGTACCGCCCGCTGCAGCTTCGGCGCGGAGCAGGTCCATGACGTCGATCTGGTGGCCGGGGTCGAGGCTGGCGAGCGGTTCGTCGACGATCAGGGCCGGTGCCTCGACCGCGAGCGCGCGCGCGAACAGGGCGCGGGCGCGTTCGCCGCCCGACAATTCGGTCGCGATCCGGTCCCGCAGATCGAGCACATCGGCGCGCGTCATCGCGCGTTCGATTGCGGCGGTGTCGGCGGCACTGATCCGAGACATCGGCGAGAGGTGCGGCAGGCGGCCCAGCCCGACCAGCCGCTCGACGCTGAGGGGCCAGTGCAGCGTCTGGCCCTGCGGGACATAGGCGACGCGCCGCGCGAGTTCAGCGCGCGGCATCGCGGCGACGTCGGCGCCATCGATGCGGACGTGGCCGCAGATCGGGACGAGCGCGAGCAGCGCGCGCGCGAGGGTGGATTTGCCCGCGCCATTGGGGCCGACAATCGCCGTCAGCGTACCGGGCGCGAACGCCGCATCGACGTCGTGGAGCACGGAGCGTCGGCCCAGCGTCACGCCGACCTGTTGGGCGACGATCATCACCACAGTCGCCGCTCCCGCATCAGGTGGAGCAGGAAGACGGGGACGCCGAGAAAGGCGGTGACGACGCCGAGCTTAAGTTCGCTGGTGGTCGGGATCAGGCGCACGCCAAGGTCGGCGAGGGTCAGCAGCGCGGCGCCGCCAATTGCGGAGGGAAGAAGGATTGCCGAAGGACTGCGGTCGGTCAGCGGGCGGATCAGGTGCGGCACGATCAACCCGACAAAGCCGATCGCGCCCGCCACCGCCACCGCGCCGCCGACGCCGATGGCGGTGCCGAGCAGCAGGCGCAGCCGCGTGCGTTTCAGGTTGGTGCCGAGCGCCTGCGCGGCGTCCTCTCCCAGGGTTAGCGCGTCGAGCGCGCGGCCGTTCCATAGCAGCAGCGCACCGCCGACGACGATACAGGGCAGGGCGATCCACAGATGGTCGAACGAGCGGTTTTCCAGGCTGCCAAGCAGCCAGGTCATGATCTCCATGGCTGCAAACGGGTTGGGCGACAGGTTTAGCGCCAGACTGATCCCCGCGCCCGCCAGCGTTGCGACGGCAAGCCCGGCCAGGATGAGAGTGAGCGGGCTTTCGGCATCGCCGGTGAGCAGGAACAGCAGGCCAAGCGAGAGCAAGGCGCAGCCGATGGCAAGCAGCGGCAATACCGCCGGATGGATCTGCGCGAGGCCGAAATAAAGCGCTGCCACAGCTCCCAAGGCCGCGGCGTTCGATGTGCCGAGCACCGAGGGTTCGGCGAGCGGGTTGCGCAAATAGCCCTGCAATGCCGCGCCCGCGAGGCCGAGGATTGCACCGACGGCAAGGGCAAGCAGCGCGCGCGGCAGCCGCAGGTCGAACAGGATGATCGACGCAGTGCGGTCGCCGTCGCCGGTCGCGGCAGCGAATAGCCGTAAAAGCGACAGGTCGACGGAGCCGAACAACAGCGAAGCGATCGCTGCGATGAGTGCGAGCATCGCGAGGACGCCGATCAGCAGGGGGCGAGAGACCGGGCGATTCATCGTGCCGTCCCGTCGTGGCGCGCGATCTGCGCCGCGAGGCTGCGCGCCGCCTTGGTATAGGCAGGGCTGCCGCACACCGTCCAGGCTTCGGGGACCACAATCCGCGGGACGCCGGACAGGGCAGGGTGATGGAGCATTTCGCTCCCCTGATCGTCGATGATCGCGGTTGCGCGTTCGACGATCAGGAAATCGGGGCGGGCGGCGACCATTTCCTCGAGGCTCAATTGCGACAGCGGCGGCTTGCCAAGCTTGCCCGCCAGATTGACCAGCCCGACGCGCGTCATCATGTCGTCGACGAGCGTTCCGGTGCCGGTCATGTAGCCGCGCCGTTGATAATAAGCAGCGACGCGGCCACGGCCCGGCCGGGGCAAGTCGGCAATATCCTGTTTCATCCGCGCGATGAGCGCCGCGCCGCGCGCGGGATGGCCGACAGCGGCAGCGGTCTGGCCGATGGTGCGATAGATTTGGTCGAGCCGGTTCGCGTTTTCCAGATCGAGCAGCGGATAACGATCGGGAGCAACCGCCAGTGCCGCGCTGCCGCTGGCCGGCATGCCGACAATCAGATCGGGATCGATGCTCAATATCTGTTCGGCCGAGTTGCTGAGCAGGGGCAGGCCGCGCGCCGCTGGGGCTTCGTCAGACATCCCGGGATCGACCGCGTTGAGCGTCAGTCCCGCGATCTGCTGACGGTCGGCGAGCGCGAGCACGAGCTGGTCGGAGCAAAGGTTCATCGACACGATGCGCTGGGGCGTGGCGGGCGGCGCCGGCGTGCGGCTGGTCGAGGCAGCGGACAGCGCGCCTGCGACCGCCACCGACGCCGCCGCCGCACTGACAAAAAGGCGGGCCGACGCTATCAACGCGGCGCTGCCCGGGGGATCGCGCGGGAATCGATTTGCGTAACGGTCATGCCTTGCCTCCCGTCCAGACGGCGCTGCCGATCTGCACCGGCAGCGCCCCCGTCATTAGAAACGCGCCCGAACCCCGCCATAGGCGGCGCGGCCATAGGTGCCATAGTTGAATGCCGTGGCATAATCGGCGTCGAACAGATTATCGACGCGCCCGTACACTTCGACCCGCTCGGTTATGGCGAAGGACGCGCGCACCCCGGCGATGGCATAACCGTCTAGCCGCACCGTGTTCGCCGCATTGTCGAAACTGTCGCCGACCATCGTGATCGTCGCGCCGGTCGACAGCCCGAACGACCAGTCATAGTCTGCCGACAGGCTGACCGCCTGTTTGGCGCGGCGCGGCAGGCGCTTGCCGTCGAACGCCGGGCGGCCCGACCGGTCGCGCGCGTCGATATAGCTGTACGACGCGGTGACGTTCAGCGCATCGACGGGGCGCAGCGCCAGCGCCGCCTCGACCCCCTTGGCGCGGGTGCGGTCGATATTGCCATAGGTGAAGGTTGCATTGTCGTAATTGATCTGGTTGACGGTGTTGCGCAGAAACGCCGTTACCGAGATCAACGCCCGCCCGTCGGCGAGGCTCTGGTCGATGCCGACGTCATAGCTTTTCGACTCTTCGGGGCGCAGCGCCGCATTGCCGCTGAAGCTGTCGTAAAGCTGGTAGAGCGACGGCGCCTTGAAGCCTTCGCCATAGCTCAGCCGAACATTGGTCGCGCCGTTGTTGGGCGAATAATTGGCGTTGGCGCCCAGGGTGGTCGCGCCGCCAAACTGACTGTGGTCGTCATGGCGAACCCCGCCGGTCAGCGACAGCCCGGTCACCGGCTGGAGAAGAGCCAGTGCATAGACGCTGTCGATATTGGCGCGCTGGCTGTCGGTCGAACCAAAACCGAAGAAATCATAATCGGGGCGTTCATGCTCGTAGCCGAACACAAGCTTGGCGGTGTCGGCGGGGGCCACGACGCCCTGATATTCGAAGCGCAGGTTCGTACCCTTATAGCCATAGTCGGGGGCGGTCCCGCGCACGAAAAAATAGTCGCGCTCGTTGCGCATCCACGTCACCGCGGCGCGGCTGGTGAAACGGCCGTCGAACAGCCCGAGATTGAGTCCCGCATAGCCGACATATTGGTCGAGCTTTGCGACGTCTCCGCTGTCGGCCGGGGCGCCGAAAAAGCTGTCATAATCGAGGTCGGCGTTGATGTAGTAGCCGCGCAGGTCAAGGCTGAGCGCGTCGCTGAACGCGATCTTCAGCCGCGCATTGCCCGCGAAATTCTTGTAGCCGTCCTTCTCGGTGCCGATCGCCGCCGACGAAATGCCGTCGGTGCGGAAATAGGCGCCGCCGATGCCGCCCGACACGCCCCCGGCGGTGCCCGACAGATCGGCCTTGACGTTCACCGTATCGCTATAGCCATAGTCGGCCGACGCGCGGCCGGCAAAGCCCGCTTCGGGGGCTGCGGACATCACATTGACCACGCCGCCGATCGCCTGGCTACCATGGACGACCGAGTTCGATCCGCGCAGCACCTCGATGCGGCTGATGTTGCCGGTCAGCAAATGGCCGAAATCATAGCCGTCGCCGATGCCGCTCGGGTCGTTGACCTTGACCCCGTCGATCAGCACCAAAGTCTGCGTCGTTTCGGCGCCGCGGATTGAGATGCCCGCCACCGACCCGGTGCTGCCGGTGCGATTGAAGCGGATGCTGGGGGTGGTCGCGAGCAGGTCGACGACATCGGTCGCCTGGCGTTTTTCGATCGTGTCGGCATCGATGACGGTGATCGCCTGGCCAACCTCATCGCGCGATTGTTCGATGCCCGATGCGGTGACGACGATGTCGCCGAAACGGGAGTTTTCCTGCGCGGCGACGGGTGTCGCGGCGACAAGGGCGAGAAGAGAAATGCTCGAATATTTCAACATGGGAGACTCCCGCACGCCAGCAACGAAGGCGGAGCCTGCCGAAACGCGCACGCGATCGACCGATGCTGGTGTCGCAAGCGGCGTAAATGCCTGCGGCCCCGGCACCGAAGCGGTTCCACCGCTTGGTCGTCGCTCGACGGAATCGTCCGTGCCGCGGCCTTTCCCTGGGCCTTGGCAGTGAGCGACCCACGCCGGCAGGTCTCCTGGCTCGCGGGTCAAGGCTTGATGCACGCCTTCCCAGGTTGCCCCAGTGGCTGATCCGAAAGCTTCGGATCGGTGCATCTTGCTCGCCGCTTACAGTTGCAGGGACAGCCTCGGCTTCGGGGGTTCAGGACGAACTCCCTTACCGCGTTCCCATTTTAAGCCCTTTCGGGCACCGGCGCGATCTGCGCGGGGCAAGCCCCGCACGCGCCGCCCATAGCGGAGTGACGGTTTTGCGCAATCGGGATTTGTATCAATGATCCTCCCTGTCGCGAAGCGATGGGGAAGGGGACCGCGCCCGATGATCGTCGTGGAGGGGCGGCAACGTCGCGGCAAGGCCCCTCGCCAGCGCTTCGCGCTGCCTCCTCCCCACCGCTTCGCGGCAGGGAGAATTTTCAGGTGACCCGCTCGACCACCATCGCCGCGCCAACCCCCATCGCGCCGGTCAGCACGACCAGCCCGCACCGTCCACCACACGCATCGAGCGCGTCGAGCAAGGTCGAGGTCAGGATCGCACCGCTCGCCCCCATCGGATGCCCCTTGGCCAGATGCCCGCCCGATACATTGACCCGCGCCGGATCGACGTCGCGGTCGCGCAGGAATTTGGCGATGGTGACGGCGAACGCCTCCATGAACTCAATCCGATCGAAATCTGCGAGCGTCAGTCCGGTGCGCGCCAGAACCTTGTCCATCGCGGCGAAACCGGCGGTCAGCGATGCGGCGGGATCGCCGCCGCTTTCGGCAAAAGCCACCACGCGGGCGCGTGGGTGAGGGCCAAGATCTGCACCGCCGACGAGCGCCAAACCCGCGCCGTCGCATATCGGCGGGGCGTGCGCGATGCTGTGCAGCGGGGCAAAAGTCGCGCCTTCGAGCGCGCCCGCATATTGCTGTTGCAGTTCGCCGAACGCAGGCGAGGCGGCGGCGAGCGACTCTGCCGAGGTTTGCGGCCGGATGCATTCCTCGCCGGTGAGCGGTCCGGCGGCGATGCGCGATTGCTGGAGCGCGGCGTCGGCCTCCGTCGTCGCCGCCTTTTGCTGCGAGGCGAGAGCGACCGCGTCGAGTTCGGCGCGCGTGATTCCCTCGGCGTTGGCGAGCCGGTCGGCGGCGAGCACCGGCGGCACGAAGCGTGCGCGGGGCGGCAGTTCGTCATTGACATAGAACGCCGCGCCGTCGCCCAAAAAGGGCGTGCCGCTCATGGACTCGACGCCGCCCGCAAGAACACAGCTGGCTTCGCCGCTAGCGACCTTCGCTACCGCCTGTCCGATCGCGGACAGGCCCGAGGCGCAGTAATTGTTGATGCTGTGCGCGGCCATGGTGTCGGGCAGACCCGCATGCAGCTTGGCCAGCATCGCGATATGCCCGCCCTGCGCGCCGCTCTGCGTGACGCAGCCGAGCAACAGCGCATCGGGGATTGCGGCCATATCGCCGCATCGCGCCGCGAGCGCCGCCGCCTGCTGGCGCACCAATTCCTGCGGGCTCAGTCCGGCGAGCCCGCCGTCGGGCCGCGCCTTGCCGCGCGGGGTGCGAACGGCGTCGTAAAGATAGACGTCGGCCAAATCAGGTGCCGACGACGAAGCTGACCGCGGTCGTCGCGCTGCCGCCGACGTTGAAGGTCGCGAAATTCTTGGCGCCCTCGACCTGATAGTCACCCGCATTGCCGGTGACCTGCCGCCAGCTGTCGAGCAGCATCCGCACGCCCGTAGCGCCGACCGGATGACCGAGCCCGATCAGCCCGCCCGACGGATTGACCGGCAGCTTGCCGCCGAGCGCGATCGTGCCGTCTTCGATCGCGCGCCAGCTTTCGCCCGGCGGCGTGATGCCGAAATGGTCGATCGCCATATATTCGGTGATCGAGAAACAATCATGCACCTCGACCCCATCGCAGGCATAGACGTCGGGCATTTCCGCGCGGCGCAGCGCGTCCATCATCGCCGTGCGCACGCTGGGGAAGACATAGGGCTCGCCGCGGCTGCCCGCGACCTTGGTCGAATAGAGCAGGGGGGCGGTCGAATGGCCCCAACCCTTGATGCGCGGGATGGCGTCGAAAGGGATCCCGCGGCGTTTGGCATAAGCCTCGGCAACCTCGCGTGAGGCGAGGAAGATGGCCGCGGCGCCGTCGGTGACCTGTCCACAATCGGACTTGCGCAAGGAGCCTTCGATTCTAGGATTGACCTCGTCATTCTCGCCCAGATGGTCGTCGGTCACCGCCCAGGCGCGCGTCTGCGAATTGGGGTTTTTCTTTGCATTGGCGAAGTTGTTCGCCGAAATCGCGCGCAGATGCGCGCGATCGAGCCCGAAGCGTTCGTCATATTCTTCGGCAACGCGCGCAAACATCCACGGCCACAGATAGCGCGCTTCCTGCGCCTCGCGCCCCGCCCAGGCAGCGGCGCCGAGATATTCGGCGGCGCGCTGGCCGGGGACGTTGCGCATCAGCTCGATCCCGAGGACCAGCGCAAGTCCGTAGCGTTCGGCCTCGATTTCCGCCGCCGCCGCGAGAACAGCTATGCTGCCTGAGGCGCAGGCGGCTTCATGGCGCGAGGCGGGAACGCCCGCGAGGTCGGGGTGAACATGGCCAAAAAAGCCGCCGAGCTGGCCTTGTCCGGCAAATAATTCGCCGACGAAATTGCCGACATGCGCGGTCTCGACCTGTTTGGGTTCGATCCCGGTTGCTGCGAAAGCCGCTTCGGCAACATCACGGAACAGCTCGAACAGCCCGCCCCCCTCGCGCTCCATGTTGCGCGCAAAATCGCTCTGCGCGCCGCCGAGGATGAAGACGTCTTTCGCCATGTCAGGCTTCCTTTTCGAGAGTGGCGAGCGCCTGTTCGCGCACTTCGCTGCGCATCACCTTGTTGGTGACGTTGCGCGGCAAAGCGTCGAAGCGGAACAGGCGTTCGGGCAGTTTGAACACCGCGAGGTCGTGTCCGCGCAGATAATCGGCGACATCGGGCAAGCCGACATCTTCATTACCGCGAGGGACATAGGCCAGGCCGATGCGCTCGCCCATTGTCGGGTCGGGGAGCGAGAAAACGCACGCCTCGGCTAGCAGCGGGTGGCCGCCGAGAAGCTGGTCGATCTCTTCGGGCGAGATATTCACCCCGCCGCGAATGATGAGGTCTTTGCAGCGCCCGACAAAGCGGTAAAAGTCGCCGCCCTCGGCGATTTCGAACAGGTCGCCGGTGCGGAACCAGCCGTCGTCGGTGAAGGCGGCGGCGGTTTGTTCGGGAGCGTTGTGATAACCCTCGAACAGGCTCGGGCCGCGGATCTGCAATTCGCCTGACACGCCATCGGCTTCGATCGGATCGCCCCCGCCCGGCGACACGAGGCGGCTTTCGATATTGGGCGCGCGGCCCTCGCCATAGGGCGGCGGATACTGGCCGCGGCGCGGGAACAGGCTCGCGCGCTTGTCGGGGTCGGGCATGTCGCCCTCGCCGGTGATGAAACTCATTCCCTCGTTCGATCCGAAGACATTGACGATGATGATGCCGAGCTTTTCCTGAAAGCCCCTCACCATCGCGGGCGCGAGCGGCGCCGAGCCCGAGGCGATGACGCGCAGGCTGGAGATATCCACCGACGCCAGCAGCGCTTCGTTCTGGAGCAGCATGTTGAGCACCGCGGGCGGGGCGATCGTCAGGCTCGGCCGTTCGGTCGCGATCTGTTTCAAATAGATGCCGGGATCGAAGGGATGATGCAGCACCATCGTGCCCGCGCTGGTCAGCCAGCACATCGTGATACCGCCGATGCTTGCCATGTTGATCAGCGGGAAGGGGTTGAGCAGCACGTCGCCCGGCCCGACCTTCATCGCCTCGTAACCCGCGGCGGCGACCGCGATCCAGTGGTTGTGGCTGCGCGGAACGCCCTTCGGGACGCCGGTGGTGCCCGAGGTCCAGCAGATGGTGAAAATGTCGTCGGCATCGACCGGGTTCGCGGCGACGTGGGCAGCAAGAGCGTCGGCGTCTCCTGCTGCGATCGAGAGGTCGAGCGCATGGGCGGGAGCATCGGGGCCGAACGTCATCAGCGCGATGTCGCCCAGCAGGGGAGCCGCGACGCCGATATGGTCGCAGCCCTTGACCTTGGTCGCGCAGACAAAAGCCTTGGGTTCGACAACGCCGATCATGCCCTTCACTTCGTGGCTGCGATATTGCACCGCCGCGGGGCTGACGATGGCGCCGATCTTTGCCGCCGCGAAATAGAGTGCAACGAATTCGCTGAGGTTGGGAAGCTGGACCAGCAGCACATCGTCCTTGCCGATCCCGGCGGTGATGAGCGCGCCCGCGATGCGGTCGATCTCCGCCGCCAGTTCGGCATAGGTCAGCCGCTGCGGCTCGCCGAACGCGAAGTCGCTGCGGTTCGGGGCATCGACCAGTGCAAGCCGTTCGGGATGCGCTGCCGCATTGGCCGCGAACAGGTCGGCAAAGGTCTGGTCGCCCCACCAGCCGCTTGTCCGATGTTGCCGCCGCTTGCCCTCTCCCGCGACGATCATCTCAGGCGGCCAGCACGCTGTTGTCGCCCATCCCGATATCGTCGCCGCTTGCCCACACGCTGTGGGTGCCCGAACAGATGCGCTCGGGCAGGATGATCCGGCACACCGGCCCTGCGGCGATATTCTTGGCGTCGATCAGCACACATTCGGATTTGTCGGTTTCGAGGTCGGCGATGAACGAGACGAGATAGCCATCATCTTCGTCCTTCGCGTTGATCCGCGGCGCAAAGGGCGCCTCGCTGCCAAAGCGGCCGGGCCCGAACTCATATTGCTCGCTCGTCCGCGCATTGAGGTCGTGTTTGACCAGCCCGCGGAACAGGAACCATCCCGGCTCGGGGATCGCGCTATAGGCGTAGCGATAAGGTTTGCCCGCATAGCGCTGGTTAAACATGCCAAATTCGAGGTCACGCTCGTCGAGGCGCTCTTCCTTGGTCTCGCCCGTAACGAGATTGAAGCGCCAGCGGTGGAGACGCGGTTTGAGCAGCCCTTGGTCAAGATAGGCCATCATCCGCTCCAGCCCTTCGGGCGCATTGGGATAGGATTTGGGCATCGGCTCCTCCTGATAATAGCCGTCGAGAATGATCTCGTCGCCTTCCTCCCATGCGTTCAGCCAATGCAGCGTGTAGGTCGGTTCGGCCTCGAACCAGCGGATGTCCTCGGGCTGGCCGTGGCGCGGGATGATTGCAAAGCGCGTTTTCTGGTCGGGATGAAATTGCACGACATGCAGCCGCTTTTCGAGCAGCTCCTCGTTCCAATAGAGCGGCATATCGTTAAGGATCGTGTAGTTGTCGGTGAATGCCATGTCGTGCGGCAGCCGCGGTCCGGGCAGCGGCACGGGGATATAATGTTTGAGCTTATTGTCCGGCCCGACGACGCCATAATGCATATAAGGTGCGTGCTTCGAGTAATTGAAAAACATCAATTCTCCGGTCGCAAGATCGACCTTGCAATGCGCCGAAATGCCGTCGAGCGGCACCCAGCTTTCGGTGCCGAACTGTTCGAGCGTGAACGGGTCGAGCCGGTACGCTTCACCGCACTGATAGAAGGTCGAGATGATCTTGCCCGCGTGGATCGCGACATCTGTCGAGCTGCTATCCTTGAGCCACTCCTGCGCCCCCCACCCATGGCGCGTCGATTTGTGCGGCGGTTCCATGAGGCCCGCCCATAGCGAGCGGCCCGCTTCCTTTTCCGCCGCGAAGCCCTTCGTCCGCACGAAACGGCTGCGATAGCTCGCACGGCCGTCCTTGAACGAGATCGAATGGATAAAGCCGTCACCGTCAAACGGGTGATACCGCCCGATGGGTTCGTGGATCTGGTTCTCGCCGGTGCGGACGTAGACCCCGTCGATGTCGGTCGGGATATTACCGATCACTTCGGCATCGCCATTGGCGAAGATCGCGTTCCACTCGTTGTACGTGGGTCGCCACGCACCCTTCATATAGGGATGGTCGTTCGGCTGGATCGTCGTCTCGATCGTCTCGACAAGCTGGGCGGTCATGCGAAGGCTCCTTCGGTAGCAGCAAAGCGCGGGCGCGTTACGGCCGCATCATATTGTTTTACAAGGCGGTCGACGATCGTCGCCACCGGCTCGACGCCGCGTACCGCGCCGACGCCTTGTCCGGCGGACCAGACATTCTTCCACGCCTTCGCGTCGTCCTGCGCGTCGGAAAAATTGGGTCGCTTGTCCTCGGGCATGTTGGCGGGGTCGTAACCCGCGGCGATCAGGCTCGGTTTCAGCCAGTTGGCGGTGACCCCGGTGATGCCCTTCGACGGCACAATATCTTCGGCGCCTGCCGCGACGATCATGTCCTTGTAGCCCGGCACCGCCATGCTCTCGGCGCAGGCGATCAGCGACGTTCCGAGATACGCGAGGTCGGCGCCCAAAATCTCGGCAGCGCGCACTGCATGGCCGGTAGAGATCGCGCCGCCGAGCACCAGCGGCCCGTCCCAGAACTGCCGCACCTCCTCGACAAAAGCAAAGCCAGCGGTGGCGCCGGTATGCCCGCCCGCGCCCGCGGCGACGAGCACCAGCCCATCGACCCCCGCGGCGGCGGCCTTGCGGGCAAAGCCGACCGAATTGACGTCGGCGAACACCAGCCCGCCATAGCCATGGATTTCTTCGACCACCCTTGCCGGGCTGCCGAGCGCGGTGATCACCAGCGGCACCTTGTGGCGCACGACGCAGGCGACGTCCTCGGCAAGACGGCTGTTCGACGGATGGACGACTAGATTGACTGCCCATGCGGCAGCATCGGGATCGTGCGACAGCGCCGCGTCGATGCGGCTCACCCAATCCTCCAGATCGGCCGAGGTGCGCGCATTGGGGGCAGGGAAGCTGCCAATCACGCCCGCGCGCGATGCGGCAATCACCATCTCCGGTCCCGAAACAAGGAACATCGGCGCGGCAATCGCGGGCAGGCGCAAATTGCGCGTGAGCGCGGGGGGAAGGCCGTGTCCCGGCAACATCATTCCTCTCTCAAATTATCTGACTTGCATAACGATACTTAAAGCCGTTATGAGTCGCAAGGCAAGAAAAACATCGCGGGCGGTGGTCGCCAAGACGATGGTGCGTGGGAGGATCCTTATGAAGAGCTATTTTGTTGCGCTGCTCGCTGCATCGGCGCTTGCGAGCCCCGGTATGGCTTTTGCGCAGGACGCGGCCCCGGCTGACGATCAGGGCGGGCTCGAGGAAATCATCGTCACCGCGCAGAAGCGCGCCGAAGGGTTGTCGGACGTGCCGATTTCGATTTCGGCGATCAGCGGCAAGCAGGTCGAAAACTATGGCCAGACCAACCTCGAACAGATTTCATCGTCGGTCCCCAACCTGAAAATCACCCAGACCGCGATTGCCAACCGCATCGCGATCCGCGGCATCGCGTCGGGCGACAACAAGGGCTTCGAACAGTCGGTCGCGATGTTCGTCGACGGCGTCTATTATGGCCGCGACCAGCTGTCGCGCCTGCCGCTCGTCGACATGGAACGCGTCGAGGTGCTGCGTGGGCCGCAGCCGACGCTGTTCGGCAAAAATGCGATTGCGGGCGCGGTCAATATCACGACGCGTAGCCCGACCGATGAATTCGAAGGGTCGGTGAGCGGCCTCTATGAATTCAACCACAAGGAATTACAGCTGACCGGGGTGCTGTCCGGCCCGCTGAGCGAAGGCGTCGAGGCACGCGTTGTCGGCTATTATCGCAAGATGGACGGCTATTTTTACAACGCGAAGCTCGACCGCGACGAGCCGAACGTCGATGAGAAATATTTCCGCGGCAAGCTCGAGTTCGATCGCGGCGGGCCGTTCGCGGCCGAGCTCAAGCTCGAATATGCCGACTTCGAAATGAAGGGTCAGCCGCGCGACGTGTTCGGGGCGGTCGGCAATTACAACACGGTCTTCCAGGGCCCGTTTTTTGTCAGCACCGACCCCGATTATGTCCGCGAGGACAATGGCTATGAAAGCCGTAACAAGGTGTTCGGCGCGACGCTCAACGCCGATCTGGAAATTGGCGAGCATACGCTGACGTCGGTCAGCTCGCTGCTCGACTACAAGACGCGCGAGATTGTCGATGTCGATTTCTCGGGCATCAGCTTTCTCGACGGCACCAATTTGCAGGAAGATTATCGGCAGTTCTCGCAAGAGTTGCGGCTGGCGTCACCGGGCGGTGAGGCGTTCAACTATATCGCCGGTGCCTATTATCAGCACGCCAAGCTCGATGTTGATGATCAAGTCCTGTTCAACTCGACCTTTCTGGCCCTGGGGCCGCCGTTCAACGCGCTCGGCGACACCCGCAATGATCGCGTCTATTCGCAGAAATCGGACCTGATTTCTGTATTCGCGCAGGGCGAGCTGGCGTTGAGCGAGCGGTTCAGGATTACGGCTGGGGCGCGCTTCAACCATGAGAAGAAAAGCGGCAGCCGCGACCTGCGGATCGTCCAGGGCCCGCTAAACACCTTCAACCCGCTCGTCGTTGCCGGAACCTTCCGCGCGCTCAATATCGAAGCCCACAGCATATCGGGCAAGCTCAGCGAAGACAGCTTCAACCCGATGGTCAACGTCCAGTTCGACGCCACCGACGACCTGATGCTCTATGCTTCGTTCGCGCGCGGCACCAAGGCGGGCGGCTTCGACATCCGCTCGAACTCGCTGCCCGGATCGACCACCGTCGCAAAGCCCGGCGCTTTCGAGTTCGAGGACGAAAGCGCCGACAATTTCGAAGCAGGGCTCAAGTACAAGGGGCGCAATGTCGCGTTCAACCTGTCGCTCTATCGCACCACCTACAAGGATCTGCAGGTCAACATCTTTGACGGCACGCTGAACTTCAACGTCGCCAACGCTGCTGGTGCGCGCACGCAGGGGGTCGAGGCCGACTTCCGCGCTGCGATTGCCGACGGGCTGACGATCAGCGGTGCGGTCGCCTATCTCGACTTCAAATTCACCAACTTTACCTCGGGCCAATGCTATTATCTGCAAGCGCCGGGGCCGGGCGGGTTTTGCGACTATACCGGGCTGCGCAATGCGCTGTCGCCGAAATGGTCGGGTAACCTCAACCTCGATTATACGACGCCGATCAGCAGCGACATGAAGGTGGCGTTCAACATCAACGCCGACTTCTCCTCCTCCTATATCGCGGCGGCGAACCTCGATCCGCGCACGCATCAGGACGGCTATGTCAAGCTGGGGGCCAGGTTGGCGCTGGGGCAGATCGACAATCGCTGGGAAGTGGCGCTGATCGGGCGCAACCTGACCAACCAGCGCATCCTGCAAACCGCCAGCTCGATGCCGCTGGCGACGACGATCACGCGCAATGCCGGCAATGCGTATAACGGCATCGTCGATCGCCCGCGGACGATCGCGGTGCAATTGACCGGGCGCTTTTAGCGGCCTCTCCTCAGGGAAGAGGGAGCGCGGGCACCGCTCCCTCTCCCGACCTTGCCTTGTCGATGTCGGGTCGCTGGGGTAGGGCGGCGGCGGAGCAAGGAATGGCTTGGGCTTGAAACACGATCGCACCATCAGGGCCTGTTCGATCTGGCGCGCGCTCGACGTGGTCGGCGATGTGCCGGTGCTGTTGCTGATGGAACAGGCGCTGCTCGGCATCCACAGCTTTGACGAATTTGTCGCGCGCACCGGCCTCGCCCGCTCGGTGGTCAACGGGCGCCTCAAAAAGCTGGTCGAGGAAGATTGCCTGGCGAAAGTGCCGCGCAAGGCCGGACGCGGCTTTCATTATGTGCTGACCCAAAAGGGGCGCGACCAGTTTCCCAACGGCCTGATGATGCTACGCTGGCAGCACAAATGGGAAGCGGACAGCCGCGATTTTCAGGTTCATTTGCACCACGCTACGTGCGGCCATGCGACCGAACCGGTTCCGACCTGCGGCCATTGCCGCGCCGAGATCGACCCGCGCGACGTCGACTGGCGTGAAGGGCCGGGACTTGCGCAGGTCGTGCCGCATTATGAGCGTCGCCGTTTCAACGGCGACGTCGGCACCCGGCGTCCCGGTGGCCGCCCGCTGGTCGACACGATGATCGAGCTGTTCGGCGACCGCTGGGCGACGCTGGTCATCCGCGCGATGTTCACCCACATCAATCGCTTCGACGACATCCAGCGCGACACGCTGATGGCGACGAATATCCTGACGGGGCGATTGGAACGGTTGGTGCGGCAGGGGATCCTGCGCGCCGTCCCCTATTCCGACCGCGGCGACCGGTTTGAATATCGCCTGACCGCCAAGGGACGCGACCTTTATCCGGTGCTACTGGCGCTGCTGCAATGGGGCGACCGCTGGTTTTCGGACGAACGCGGCCCGCCGGTGCTGTTGACCCACCGCCCCTGCGGTCACGACCTGAATATGGTCGTCGCGTGCAGCCATTGCGGCGAGGAACTGCGGTTGGAGAACAGCCGTTTCACCGTCGAGCCGACAGAAACGCAGCCCACGAAATAATCATGCGCCGCCCACTGGCGCGCGCGGGGCCGACTGGTTACATGGGCCGCCACCAAACGAATCGCGCGTGCCGCCCCGAAATGCGGGACAGGCGCCGCCCGCACCAGAAAGTGGCCCGATGGAAATCACGACCGGTCTGACCTTTGACGATGTGCTGCTGGTGCCCGGCCCATCCGAAATCCTGCCCAGCGACGCGATCCTTTCGACGCAGCTGACCAGCGAGATCAGCCTGAACATCCCGATCCTGTCGTCGGCGATGGACACGGTGACCGAAGCCGACATGGCGATCCTGATGGCGCAGATCGGCGGCATCGGCGTTCTTCACCGCAACCTGACGATCGAAGAGCAAGCCGCCGCGGTGCGTCAAGTCAAACGCTTTGAAAGCGGGATGATCGTCAATCCGATCACCATCACCCCCGATGCGCCACTGTCCTATGCCACGGCGCTGATGGACCAGCACAAGATTTCGGGCATTCCGGTGGTTGAGACGGGTGGCAGGCTGGTTGGCATCCTGACCCACCGCGATGTGCGTTTTGCCGACAATCCGGGTCAGCCGGTGCGCGAGCTGATGACCGCGGAAAACCTTGCCACGGTGCGCCCCGGCGTCGGCCAGGACGAGGCGCGCAAACTGCTTCACCAGCGCCGCATCGAAAAGCTGTTGGTCGTTGACGACGATTATCGCTGCATCGGCCTGATCACTGTCAAGGATATGGAAAAGGCGGTCAATTTCCCCGATGCGACCAAGGATGGCAGCGGCCGCCTGCGCGTCGCCGCGGCGACGAACACCGGTCCGACGGGGATTGAGCGCGCCGAGGCGCTGCTCGAGGCCGAATGCGACCTGATCGTCGTCGACACCGCGCATGGCCACAGCAAGATGGTCGCGCAAACGGTCGAATCGATCAAGAAACTGTCGAACCGCGTCCAGATCCTCGCAGGCAATGTCGCGACGGGCGACGCGACCAAGGCGCTGATCGACGCAGGCGCGGACGGGGTGAAAGTCGGCATCGGCCCCGGATCGATCTGCACGACGCGGATCGTCGCGGGGGTCGGCGTGCCGCAGCTCACCGCGATCATCGACAGCGTCGAGCAGGCTGCCAAGCAGAATATCCCGGTGATTGCCGATGGCGGCCTGCGTACGTCGGGCGATATTGCCAAGGCGCTGGCTGCTGGCGCGTCGTGCGTGATGGTCGGCTCGCTGCTCGCTGGGACGGCCGAGGCGCCGGGCGAAACCTTCCTGTTCCAGGGCCGCACCTACAAAAGCTATCGGGGCATGGGCAGCGTCGGGGCGATGGCGCGCGGCTCGGCCGACCGTTATTTCCAGCAGGATATCAAGGACCAGATGAAGCTGGTTCCCGAGGGCATCGAGGGTCAGGTGCCGTTCAAGGGTCCGGCCAAGGATGTCATCCATCAGATGGTCGGCGGGGTGAAGGCCGCGATGGGCTATACGGGCAGCCGTACCCTTGCCGATTTCCGCGACCGCGCCAAATTTGTGCGGATCACCAATGCGGGTCTGCGCGAAAGCCATGTCCACGACGTGTCGATCACCCGCGAGGCGCCGAATTATCCGGCTGGGTAATCTGCCCAGTCGTCATTGCGAGCATAGCGAAGCGATCCGGAGCGGCTATCCACTGCCCTGGAACGCTTCGCCGCTTCGCTCCTCGCAATGACGGGGAAGAAAGGTTGAATCCATGACCCCCGCTGCCCGCGTTCAAACCGCTATCGAGATCCTCGACGTCATCGCCGCCTCAGCGCGCGATGGTGGCGCCCCCGCCGATGCGATCTTTGCCGAGGCGATGCGCGCCCGCCGTTATGCCGGTTCGAAGGACCGCCGCGCGATCCGCGGCCTCGTTTATGATGCGATCCGCCGCGTGCGTTCGGTGCCCGCGTCGGGCCGGGCCGCGATGCTCGCGCTCGCTGATAGCGACGCGCAGCTCGCCGCGCTGTTCGACGGTGCTTCCTATGGCCCCGCCGCGATCACCGCCGACGAGCCGCGCGCCGAGACCGGGCTCGCCACCCCCGCGCTGATTAAACTGTTCGACCCGCTGGTCGGCAAGGCGGAGCACGCCGCGATGCTCGCCCGCGCCCCGCTCGACCTGCGCGCCAACCGTCTGCGCTCGAGCCGCGAAGAACTGGCGTTGATTTTCCCCGACGGCGAAGCGATCAACGGCCTATCCGACGGCTGGCGCCTGCCGGGCGAAACCGCCGCGGTCCAGAACCCGGCCTATGCCGAGGGGCAATTCGAGGTGCAGGATGCGGCGAGTCAATATGCCGCCGCCGCGCTCGGCACCGAAGCCGGGCAGGTGGTGATCGATCTGTGCGCGGGCGCCGGCGGCAAGACGCTCGCCATCGCTTCGGCAACCAATGACGAAGCCAATATTCTCGCCTGCGACACCAATCGCGCACGGCTGCAGCAACTGGCGCCGCGCGCGCATCGCGCGGGCGCGACCAGCATTGAAACGCTGCTGCTCAACCCAGGACAGGAACGCGCGATGCTCGCCGACCGGATGGGCAAGGCCGACCGCGTCATCGTCGATGCCCCCTGTTCGGGCAGCGGCACCTGGCGGCGCAGCCCCGAACTTCGCTGGCGCTCGACCCCGGCGCGGCTCGACCGCCATGTCGCCGATCAGGCGAAACTGATGGACATAGGCGCGGCGCTGCTGGCGCCGGGCGGCAAACTCCTCTATGCTGTGTGCTCGATCATCGCTCGCGAGGGGCGCGCACAGGTGGATGATTTTCTGACCCGCCATCGCGGCTGGACCGCCGATACCGGTTATTTGCCAGGCGGCATTGGCCGCGCCGCGGGCCGTGGTTTTCTGCTCACCCCGAAGCACGACGGATGCGACGGATTTTTCCTCGCACGACTGACAGCGCCATGTTAGCATCCCTGCAATGAAGCGATGGGAGAATGCGATGCGCGTCAGTTTTCTGGCTCTATCTGCGGGTTTGATCCTTGCCAGCCTGCCCACGGCATCCGACGCCCAGCGAGCCGATGACGACATTTTCCCACGCTCGATCGCGCTCCAGCAGCAGGGCCAGGCGGCGCAGGAAGCCGGCGATCTGAACCTTGCGGTCGACTTCTATGAATCGGCCCTCGCCGCCGACCCCCGCAACCGCTCGGCGATCATCGCACTGGCGCAGGTCGCGCGCGCGCAGGGCCTGCCGGGCAAGGCGATCGGCCTCTATCGTGAAGCCCTCGTGCTCGAACCCAACGACATCTTGGCGCTGACCGGGCAGGGCGAAGCCTTGGCCGACAAGGGCGCGCTGGAACTGGCGCGTCAGAAACTCGCCGAAGCGCAGCGGGTTTGCAGCGACAGATGCCCGCAAGTGGCGGCGCTGGAAAAAACGATCTCATCGAGCGCGTCGAAGCGCGTCGTTGCGGCGGAGGCTTTGGTGCCGAAGCCGGTGGTGGCGACGGTAGGTACGACGAGCAAGAATTGACCGTCACCCCCCGCGAAGGCAGGGGCCGATTGTTGGCCCGCTATTGAGCCAGCGCCCGCGCCAACGCCGCCCATTCAGCAACACTGACCGTCTCGGCTCTGCGCGTCGGATCGATGCCGAGCGCCTCCGCCGCGGCGACCGCACCTTCCAGGCCCTTCAGGCTCTGGCGCAGCATCTTGCGCCGCTGCCCGAAGCCCTTTTCGGTCAGTTTCGACAGCAATTTCGGATTGACGCCGTCGGGCTGCTCGGCCGGCACGACATGGACAATCGCCGACATCACCTTGGGCGGCGGGGTGAAGGCTGAGCGGTGGACTTTCATGGCGATCTTCGCGGTCGATCGCCACTGTGCCAGCACCGCGAGCCGCCCATAGGCGTTACTTCCGACCGGCGCGACGATGCGTTCGGCGACTTCCTGCTGAAACATCAAGGTCAGCGATAACCAGCGCGGCGGCCAACCCGCGGGCTCCAGCCAGCGCGTGAACAGCGCGGTGCCGACATTGTACGGCAGGTTGGCGACGATATGATAGGGTGCGCCGCCGGTCAGCGCATCGACGTCGACTGCCATCGCGTCGTCGGCGATCACCGTCAGCTGGCCGGGAAACGCTTCGCTGAGCTCGCCGAGCAGCGGCAGACAGCGGTCGTCGCGTTCGACCGCGATCACCTTTGCCCCGGCGCGGAGCAGCGCGCGGGTCAGTCCACCGGGGCCGGGGCCTACCTCGAACACCGTGGCGCCGTTCAGATCGCCGGGAATCGCAGCGATGCGATCGAGCAATTGTTCGTCGAACAGGAAATTCTGGCCCAGCGCCTTGCTCGCCTGCAATCCATGCGCGCGCACCGTCTCGCGCAGCGGCGGCAGATGCGGAACGGCCCGCGCCGTCACTTCGCTGGCGCGCAGTGGCGCTCGCGCGCCATCGCCAGCTGGGCGGCCATTGCGATCGCCGCGATGGTCGGGCCGGGGTCGGCTACCCCGCTACCGGCGATGTTGAACGCGGTGCCATGGTCGGGCGAGGTGCGGATGATCGGCAGGCCGAGGGTCAGATTGACCCCGTCGTGGAAATGCAGCGCCTTGAACGGGGTCAGGGCCTGATCATGATAGGCGCAGAGCAGCGCGTCATAACGCACGCGCACGGCGGGCGCGAACAGGCTGTCGGCGGCGAGCGGGCCATCGACGATAATGCCCTCTTCGGCGAGCTGGGCGACCGCGGGCGCCATGATCTGCTCTTCTTCGCTGCCAAGCTGGCCGCTTTCGCCGGCATGGGGGTTCAGCCCCGCCAGCGCGATGCGCGGGTTTTCGATGCCGAAATCGCGCTTCAGCCCGCGCACCACGATCCGCGTCTTGGCCACGATCAGTTCGACCGTCAGCCGCTCGGACACTTGGATCAGCGGGATATGCACGGTCAGCGGTACGACGCGCAGCGACGGTCCGGCCAGCATCATGACGGCGTTGGTCGCAGTGACTCCGCAGCGTTCGGCAATAAACTCGGTCTGGCCCGGATGGGTGTAACCAATGCTGTGCAGCGCGAATTTCGACACCGATCCGGTGACCAGCGCTGAACTCGCCTGGTTGCGGGTCAGCCCGATGCCGGTTTCGAGCGCATGGAGCGCGCAGGCCGCGCCCGCCGCGGTGGGTATGCCGGGCGTCAGCGGCCCGCTGTCCTCCAGATGCCAGACGGGCAGGGCATCGTTGAACGTCCGCTGGACCTCGTCCATATCGCCGACCCGGGCGATCGGGCCGTCCCAAACTGCGGCGATCGCCGCGGCGTCACCGATCGCGACGAAGGGGGGCAGGTGGCTTTCGCGGCGCGCCGCCCAGGCTCGCGCGGTGACTTCGGGTCCGACGCCGGCCGGGTCACCCATGGTGACCGCTACCGGCTGTCGAAGATCGGGATACGGCATTAGCTATATTCGATCACGGCATCCCGGCGGAGATCGCGCAGATAACGCTGAGCCCGCTTGTTGACCTTTTCTTCGAGCAGACGCGCCTCGATCTGCTCAAGGTTCGGCGCGGTCGCGGTCTGTGGCATGTCGCGACCGCAAAGCACCAACACGCTAACGCCCTCATTCGCCGCACCAAAGGGCTGGGTTGTTTGGCCAATCTGCAAATTGATCAACGTATTTTGCAGCGGTGCGGGCAACACCCGCATTTCGATATTGTCACGCGAGACGACATTGGCGCCAAGCTGCGCCGCAACCGCATCGGCGCCTCCGCAACCTGCGATATTGCGCGTCGCTTCGGCGAATTGACCGGCAAGCTCGGATGCCCGCGCCTGCGTCGTCCCGGCCGGGAAATCGAGCGAGATCTGCTTGAGGCTGAGCACCGCATCGCGCGGGTCGGCGGTCAGCACCTGGCGCCGGTCGATCATCAGCATGATCGACACGCCGCCGGGAACCTGGATCGGCCCGACCAACTGGCCCGGCTGCATCGTCGTTGCCACCTCGGCCATCGATGCCGGTAACTGGCCAGCCTTCACCCAGCCCAGGTCGCCACCGACGACTGCAGTCGATGCTTCCGAGAACTGGCGAGCATAAGCGGCGAAGCTGCCACCCGCCTGCAACGCCTGAATAATTTTCTGGGCATTTTCGGTGACCGCAGCGACATTTTCGGGCGGCGCCGACAGATAGATCTCACCAAGATGAAACTCATCCTGGCCCTTGGAATCGTTCATCCGCTGGACCACCGACTCCACTTCGTCGGTTGATACATTGGTTGTCGACTGAATGTTGCGCGACAGCAGGCGATCCCAGGCGAATTCGCCACGGATCTGTTGCTTGACCGCCGCTGCAGACGAGCCCTTGCTGGCAAGATAGGTCGTAAACTGTTCGGGCGTCTGCTTGAAGCGAAGCGCGAGCCTTGCGAACTGGTCGTTGACGACATTCTCGTCGATCGTGATGTCGGCGGCCTTAGCCTCTTGAATCTGCAACTTTTCGTCGATCAGGTTGCTGAAAACCTGCTGCCGCAGCCGCTGCAGTTCTTCGGGAGGCAGGGCGACATCGTTGTTGGCGATACGGATCAGCGCCATCCGCTGCTCAATATCGGTCGCGGTGATGATCTCGCCGTTTACGGTCGCCGACGGGCGATAGACATTCCTGTTGGCATCGCCGAAAATCTGGACATTGCCCGGAATGTTGAGGCTGGTCGTCGGAACTTCGTCGTCGCCGACAGTCTGCGCCAGCACAGGCGTCATTCCGGCGGCGGTCACGGCGATCAGGCCAATCATGGTCGAAAATTTGGTCATCTTTACCCTATTCGAGAACGTCCGGACGCTCCGTATCAGCGGAGACGCCCGATGGTCCAGTGCAATCCACCATCCGGACCTGTTTGAAGTCTGCCGGTAGCCAAGCGACGCTGAACCTAGGCTGAGCGATACGTTCAGAACCCCAGGTTGCGAAAGGCGACGCGGAACGAGAAACTGTTGCCGCGACGCGCATCGCCAGTGTCGGCATAATCGCGGCGCCAGGTCAGCGCGATCGACAGGCAGTCGTCGTCATAGGCAACGCCCAGACGGTGACGAATCGGTTCGAACCCGTCGGCGGTGCTCAAGGGGTCATCCCGCTGTTTGGTCAGGTCGACGATCGCCGAGCCGAAGACCGACCAATATTGCGCCACCTTTACCCGCCCGCCGACGCGCGCCTCCTCGCGGTCCTGCAGGTCTTCGCCAAGCAGCAGGATGTCGCGGTTGAGCCGTGAATAGCCGAGCACGGCATAGGTCGAGCGGCTGCCGATCGTCGCGTCGAACTCGTTGCGGCGGATCGCGAAATCATCCTTGTCGAGCCGGTAGCGGTGGGTCAGGCGCAGGAAGTCGCGGTAGGCGATCGTCGTCCGCCCGACGATGTCCGACGTGCGGTCGGTGAGCCCGGTGCCGTCGGGAAACAGGCTCGGTTTGTCCGACAGGCGATAGCTTTGGCCGATGCTGCTGCTGATATTGAAGCCGGGGCGGCTGTAATTCCATTCGACGCCGTAAGTGATGCGCGCGCCATCCTCGAACCGGTCGTATCCGTTGAAGCGGTTGATCGCGAACAGGTTGCTGTCTTCCAGATCAAAGGCGCGCGAATCTTCGTTCGGGATGTCGATGTTCTTGAGCGGCGGAGTGGCGACGATCTGGACGCGCGGGGTCAGCGTCTGGGTGCCGCCCGCAAATTCACCGACAAATGGCCAGCGCAGGTCGGCGGCGACCGCGGCGATGCCGCGCGCCTGCCAGCCCGACTTGCCGCGATAACCGGGGATCGGGGTAAGCAGGTTTTCGTCGCTGTGATAGACGTCACCTCGCACGAGCGCGGTCAGGGTCACCTCCTGCCCCAGCCGCGTCAGCCCACGCAAATCCCAGCGCGCGCCGGCAAAGGCGCGCTGGGTGTCCTGTCCCGCGGTGCGGCCGATCGCGAGCGTGTTGAGTTGCAATTCGACCTGGCCACCGAGCACCGGGTCGGCGAAGCGTTGGCGATAATCGATGATCGGCAGCGCGATCGGCTGCTGGCCCTGTTCATCGTTGCGGCGCAGCGTCTGTGTCGCCCAGCCGGCGATCGAGAGGTAGGAACTGCCGCCGATCCGCTCCAGCTCGAATGTCGAACGCAGGCGGTCGTCGCGACTGATGTCATAGCGGCGCATGAACGTCCGGTCGGTCGCGATGCGGCCCGAATAGGTAAAGCTCCAGCGCGGGTCGAACTGGAATTTGCCCGCGCTTTCCAGATAGCCGCGAAAGCGCTTGCGGCTGTCGGGGTCTTCGCCGGTCAATGGCACCAGCGAGCCATAGGTCGCATAACCGTTGATTCGGAACGAACCGATGTCGGTCAGCGCGCGGAACTCACCCTCCAGCATCGGCGCGGCGCCGGTGTAGAGGTGCGGGGTGATCGTGATATCGCGGTCGGGCGCGAGGCGCAGATAATAGGGCACCGCGATTTCGAAGCCGTTGCTACGGTCGAGGCGGATTTCGGGAACCAAAATGCCGCTGCCCGCTTCACTGTTCGCCGGATGGCTGAGTCCAGGCAGGGGGATCAGCGGCAGGCCGAAGATCTCGACCCGAGCGCCTTTGTAACGGATCTTGTTCTTTGCCCGGTCATAGGTGACGCGAACCGCGCGAATCTGCCAGCTGGGGTTTTGGGGGCAGCCTTCGGCGTCCTCGACCGGGCAGGCGGTATAAGCGGCGTTTTCCAGCTCGATATTGCCGTTCTCGAACCGCGTGCCCTTGATCGCGGCGAGGCGCGAGCCATTGTCGAGCACGACCAGCAGATTTTCAACCACCCCGTCACGCAGGCTGTCGGTCAGTTCGATGCGGTCGCCATAAGCGGTGTCGCCTTCGGGACTTTTGATCGCGACATTGCCCTCGGCAAAGACCTCGCCCGTCTGACGGTTCCAGGTGACCTTGTCGGCGCGCATCGAGATCGCCTCGCGGTTCATCGCGACATTGCCCTCGGCAACAACGATTTCGCTGTCGCTGTCGTAATTGAGGTTGTCGGCGGCGAAGCCGACCTGGTCTTCGGCGGCGACTGCGGGGGCATCGATGGTGACCGGCGCGACGTCGGGGGTCTGGAGATCGGGTTCGCCAGAAATTTCCTGGGGGGGGAGCGACTCGCCTGTCTGCTGCGCAATCGCGGGGCTCGCGATCAGTGCAAAACCGCTCGCCGTCGCGAGCCACAAGGGCTGCGATTGGCGCGCCTGTCGGAACAAAGCCCAGCTCATTTAATCACTTTGTCCCACATATTTGTCGCGTCCGCCCGGGTTGGACCGGCTGCTTTGTTTTTGCAACTCGCAAGCGAAACCCCTATCGGTCCCGCACGCTGCAATCAATCATCGCATGAGAGAGTTACCGAATGGACATTCACTTTGTCGCGCAAATCGATGCGTCTGCCGACGTCGTCGCGTTTCCGGTCCGCAAGGGCGAGCTGAACGCCTTTGTCCAGGCGCTGGGTGAGCCGCATGGCGCACTGCTGAACGGCGCCGCGGCGCAGGCACGCTTTGAGGGTGCGGCAGGCGGTATCGCCGAAACCACAGCGGTCGACGGCGGGCGCGTCCTGCGCCTGCTGCTCGTCGGAATCGGCGAAGGCACGCTGCATGACCTCGAGCGCGCCGGCGGTGCGCTGACCGGGCGGCTGCAAACAAGCGGCGCCACCGCGGTGCATGTCGATTTCGCCAGCGCAGGCGCGGTCGATGAAGAGGATGTGCTGGCCTTTGCAATGGGCGCGAAACTGCGCAACTGGCGCATCGATACCTATCGCACCAAGCTTGCCGATAATGCCAAACCGACGCTCAAGACGCTGACCATCGCGTCGCCGCACCGCGACCTGTTGGCGCGCTGGGCCGTGAATGAAGCGATCGCTGACGGCGTCGCGCTGACCCAGACCCTCGTCGCGGAGCCGCCGAACATCCTCTATCCCGAAAGCTTCGTCGAACGCTGCCAGCATCTCGCTGACCTCGGCGTCGAAATCGAAGTGCTCGACGAAAGGCAGATGAAGGCGCTTGGCATGGGCGCGCTACTCGGCGTCGCGCAGGGCTCGACCCGCCCGCCGCGCCTGCTCGCGATGCGCTGGAACGGCGGCAAGGACGGCGACAAGCCGGTGGTGTTCATCGGCAAGGGCGTCACCTTCGACACCGGCGGTATCAGCATCAAGCCTGCCGCGGGCATGGACATGATGAAATGGGACATGGGCGGTGCGGGCGCCGTCGCGGGCGCGATGAAGGCGATCGCCGGGCGCAAGGCGAAGGCGAACGTGGTCGGCGTCGTCGGCCTCGTCGAAAATATGCCCGACGGCAATGCGATGCGCCCCGGCGACATCGTCACCACCATGTCGGGCCAGACGGTCGAAGTGCTCAACACCGATGCCGAGGGACGGCTGGTGCTGTGCGACGCGATCACCTGGGCGCAGAAAACATATTCGCCGAAAGTCATCGTCGATCTGGCGACCCTGACCGGCGCGATGGTGATCTCGCTCGGCCATGAATATGCCGGCATTTTCGCCAATGACGAAAACCTCGCGGCCCAACTGATCGCAGCGGGCGAAACCAGCAACAACAAGCTGTGGCGTTTCCCGCTGTCGGCGGCTTACGACAAGCTGATCGACAGCCCGATCGCCGACATGAAGAATATCGGCCCGCGCGAAGGCGGCTCGATCACCGCGGCGCAGTTCCTGAAACGCTATGTCGACGACGGCGTCGCCTGGGCGCATCTCGACATCGCGGGCGTGGCGTGGGCCGCCAAGGGCGGCCCGGTGTGGGCAAAGGGCGCGACAGGCTATGGCGTGCGCCTGCTCGACCGCTACATCGCCGAAAACCACGAGGGTTAAGGGCAGGGGAGCATGGCGCGCGTCGACTTTTACCGGCTGACCCGCGATCCCGTCGAACGGGTGCTCCCCGCGATCGCGACGCGCATATTGGGCGCGGGCGACCGCCTGCTGATCGTCGCCGCCCCGGCGATGCAGCGGCAGGCGATCGACGAGGCGCTGTGGACGCTGACCCCCGCCAGCTTCCTGCCGCACGGAGCCGCGGGCTCGCCCGACGAAGAGATCGAACCGATCCTGATTTCTGGCACGCTCGACGTTGCACCCCCCAACCGCGCCCGACTGGTCGCGCTCGCCGATGGCGAATGGCGCGATGAAGCTTTGGGGTTCGACCGCATCTTCCTGCTGTTCGACAACAGCCGTATCGACGACGCCCGCGCGACCTGGCGCAAGCTGAGCGCCGCCGAAGACGTCGAAACCCATTTCTGGAAACAAGATGACCGCGGCCGCTGGTCGGAGGGGCCGTGAGTGTGACGACCGTCACCGCGGCACAGGTCGGGCTGTGGCACTGATCAGGATGAGCAGCAACAGGAGATGATCATGACCAGAATTTCCCTTATCGCTTTGTCAGCCAGCGCGCTGCTCCTTTCCGCCTGCGGTTCCAAATCGGAATCCGAAGTGGCCAGTGGTACCTATACCGACCCCGAAACCGGCAAGACTGCGGACTATAAAGTTACCGCCAGCGACGACGGCGAGATGAGCAATGTCAGCATCAAAACCGAAGACGGCGAAATGCAGTTCGGCGGCGGCGCCGCGAATGCCAAGCTCCCTGCGGGTTTTACCGCCTATCCCGGGTCGAAGCTGACCGGCGGGTTCGCTGCCAGCGGTACCGACGGCACCGGCGGCATGGCGAGTTTTGAAGTGAACGCCAAGGCCGCTGACGTCATTGCCCATTTCCGCAAACAGGCCGAGGCGGCGGGCATGAAGGTGACGAGCGAGATCAAGACCGGCGACAGCGCGATCATCGGCGCCGAAAAACCCGGCGATACCAAAACGGGCGTCCAGATTACCGCGACGCAACAGGGCGCGCAGGTCATCGGTACGATCACTTACGGCAGCGGCAGCTGACCGGCCGCACCGCCAGTCTACGCTCCCGCCTTGCAGTGCAGCAAAAGCGCGGCTAGAGGCGCGCGCATTGCAAACCATAACAAAGCAGGAGCTTCCCCCATGGCGGTCACTCGCACTTTTTCGATCATCAAGCCCGACGCCACGCGCCGCAACATCACCGGCGCCGTCACCAAGATGCTGGAAGACGCCGGCCTGCGCGTCGTCGCGTCGAAGCGCATTCATATGAGCCGCGAACAGGCCGAAGGCTTCTACGCGGTCCACAAGGAACGCCCCTTCTTCGGCGAACTCGTTGATTTCATGATCAGTGGCCCCGTCGTCGTCCAGGTGCTGGAAGGCGAAAACGCCATGCAGGCGAACCGCGACATCATGGGCGCCACCAACCCCAAGGACGCCGCCCCCGGCACGATCCGCAAGGAACTGGCCGAAAGCATCGAAGCGAACACGGTTCACGGTTCGGATAGCGATGAAAATGCCGCAATCGAAATCGCCTATTTCTTCAAGCCCGAAGAAATCGTCGGCTAAAAATTGATCCTCGCCCCCGCGCAGGCGGGGGGCGCCATCGTTGTGCGCATCGCCGCTGGTTTGAATGGCCAGCGGCCCTCGCCTCTGCGGGGGCGACGATATCAAAAGGCCGCCGGAGCAATCCGGCGGCCTTTTTCATGCCGCCGCGGCGATGAGCGCGTCGAGATCGGATGTTTCGCCGCCCTTGCGCGAATCCTTTGCGACCGACTGACGGCGGCCGATCTCCGACTGGACATGCGCGACGAAGGATTTGCGCTGGCTGACCAGCACCGCATGGAGTGGCGCCGCCGCCTCCTCTGGTCGGAGCAGCAACCGTGCCGCCGCCTTGTGCGCGATCACCAGCGGGTCGAGCAGCTTCGGCCGCCTGCCCGCATAAGTGCCGTCGGCGCGGGTTCCGTCGCGCATGCCGATATTGACGAAAAACAATCGTCCTTGTTCGGTCAAGGCGCTCAGCGTGAAATAGGCATCGTTCAGCCGCTTGCGTTTTTCGTCCGTGGCGATCGGCGAGTCCGCCCTGGCGCACAGCTCGACGGTCAGCAGCACCGCGATCGCCTTGTCGGCCCAGGCGGCGACATCGCGGCTACGCAGGCTGTCCGACTGAAAACGCCGCCACCCCATGTAAAAGCCCGCCGCGGTGATGAAAACCGATAGAGCGGTGCCCGCCCACGCCAGCCACTGGTCCATTTGTCTCCCCTTAAAACTCTTCGGCAACCCCCATCAGGGCTGCCAGCTTCTTCGGCGCCACCGCGAGCCAGCTCTTGCGCAGCCATTCACCAATCGCGTCCCAGTCGGTATCGCCCAGGTCGAGCCGGATGCCGACCCAACCGTCGCCGAAATAGGCGGGGCGGTAGTAGCGGTCTTCGTCCATCTCGATCAGCGCCGCCTGCTCATCGGCGCCGCTGATCTTGACCAGCAGCGCGATCTTGCCGTCGCCATGATGGTCCTCGGTGAAATAGGCGAATTTCTTGCCCTTCACGATGCCGAAGCACGGCATGCCGTGCGAGGTCACTTCGTCGGCTTCGGGCAACGCCATCGCGAGTTCGCGGACACGGCCGATCAGGTAATCCGGCGACCGCTCGCGGGTGACAAAAGCTGCAAGCGTCGGCGGATACAGCTGATGCTCGGCAATCCGCACCCGCCCGCTCAGCGTGAGGGTCGTGTCGCCGGGCAGGATCGCGACCGGCGTCTGCGCCAGCACCGGGCCGTCATCGACGCCGGGGGTGACGATATGGACGCTGCACCCGCCAAATTTGTCGCCCGCGTCGATCGCCCGCTGGTGGGTGTCGAGCCCCTTGTAGAGCGGCAGCAAGCTGGGGTGGATGTTCAGCATCTTGCCCGTCCAGCGCGCAACGAAATCGTCGCTCAGGATCCGCATATAGCCCGCAAGCGCGACGAAATCGGCTTTGGCGTCGCGCAGCGTAGCATCAACCAGCGCATCGAACGCGTCGCGGCTCATGCCTTTGTGCGAGGCGCTCCACGTCGCGATGCCTTCGGCGGCGGCGAGCTTCAGCCCTGGCGCCTCGGGATTGTTGCTCGCGACCAGAACGATCTCATAGGGGCAATCGGCGGCTTTCGCGGCGTACAGCAGCGCCGCCATATTGGTTCCGGCACCGGAGATCAGGACGGCGACCTTCGCTTTCATGTCTCCCCTCCCGCTTGTGGGAGGGGTCGGGGGAGGGCGTGTTCAAAAGGAGTGCCCTGACACAGGCTCTCGCCAAACCCCTCCCGCAAGCGGGAGGGGGACTTAATGGCGTCAGCCATTATGCGTCGCGCTCCACGCGCCCATCGCGCTCCACGTCTCGATGCTGCCCGTCACGGTGCAGCCCTTGGCGCCCTCGGCGATATGCCCGATGCGAAACACCGTCTCACCCGCCGCTTCGAGCGCCGCGGTCACATCAGCGACATCATCCTCGGCCACGACAACGGCCATCCCGATCCCGCAATTGAACGTCCGCGCCATTTCCTCGGGCTCGATATTACCCTGCGCCTGCAAGAACGCCATCAACCGCGGCTGCTCCCACCCGTCAGCATCAACAAATGCATGTAAGGTCTTGGGCAGGATGCGCGGGATATTTTCCAGCAGCCCGCCGCCCGTGATGTGCGCCAGCGCGTGAATCTTGCCGGTTTTCACCAGCGGCAACAGGCTCTTCACATAAATGCGCGTCGGCGCCATCAGCGCGTCAATCAGCAGGACATTCTGGTCGAACAGTGCCGGTCGGTCGAGTTTCCACCCCTTGTCGGCGGCCAGCCGCCGCACGAGCGAGAAGCCATTCGAATGCACCCCGGAAGAGGCTAGGCCAAGGATGACGTCGCCATCCGCAACCTTGTCAGCGGTCAGGACCTGGTCGCGTTCGACCGCGCCGACGCAGAAGCCCGCGAGATCATAATCGCCGTCCGAATACATCCCCGGCATCTCGGCGGTCTCGCCGCCGATCAGCGCGCAGCCGGCCTGCTTGCAGCCTTCGGCGATGCTCGCTACCACTTGCGTCGCGACGTCGTTGTCGAGCTTGGCGGTGGCGTAATAGTCGAGGAAGAACAGCGGCTCGGCGCCTTGCACAATCAGGTCGTTGACGCACATCGCGACCAGATCGATGCCGACGCCGTCATGGCGCCCCGATTCGATCGCAAGTTTCAGCTTGGTGCCGACCCCATCGTTCGCCGCGACGAGCAGGGGATCATTGAACCCCGCCGCCTTCAGATCGAAAAAGCCGCCGAAACCGCCGAGGTCAGCGTCGGCGCCGGGGCGCCGTGTCGCTCGCGCCAGCGGGGCGATGGCACGGACCAGCGCATTGCCGGCGTCGATCGACACGCCCGACTGGGCATAAGTGTAAGCGGCGGGCTGGTTGTGCTTGGAATCCATGGCACGCGCGACTAACGGTTCCAGCCGACAAATGCCATGATTTCCTTGTCGGGGTCCGACAGATTTCCTTGTCGGGATCCAACAGATTTCCTTGTCCGCGCGTGCGCTTTTGGGCAGAGCATAGAGAAGAGATGAATTCCACCGCTCCCCTTCCGTTCGTCCACCGGTTCAAAATCGTCGCGTTGCCGCGCGACGGTCGCTGGCTCGCGCTGTTCGGCTTGTTCTTCGCGATCCTGCTCGTTGGGGTTGTCGAGGGGCAGATCAGCCGCGGCAATCGCGGCATCACCCCGATCAACAGCAGCGGCGATTTCCTGGCCAGCGGCATCCTGGTCGACGTCACGGGCGATAATGCCGACGACGCGCGGAGCAAGGGCTGGCGCGAGGCGCAGCGCAAGGGCTGGACCCAGCTCTACCGCAAATTGAACGGCAGCGACGGCCCCGCGCTTGGCGATTCGGTGCTCGACGGCATCGTCACCGCGATCATCGTCGAGGAAGAACAGATCGGCCCGCGCCGCTATGTCGCGCGGCTCGGCGTTCAGTTCGACCGTGTTCGCGCCGGACAGATATTGGGTGTCAGCGGCCGGACGCTCCGCTCGCCGCCCTTGCTCGTCATCCCCGTCTATTCGATCGACGGCATCCCGCAGGTGTTCGAACAGCGCAGCGCGTGGCAACGCGCCTGGGCGGAATATAACACCGGGCAAAGCGCGATCGATTACGTCCGCACCGCAGGCACCGGCGCCGACACGCTGCTGCTCAACGTGGGGCAAACCGGGCGGCGCGGGCGCATCTGGTGGCGCGTCATCCTCGATCAATATGGCGCCGCCGACGTGCTCACCCCAATCGCGCGCGTCGAATATTCCTGGCCCGGTGGTCCGATCAAAGGCCATTTTACCGCGCGCTTCGGCCCCGACAGCAAGCTGATTTCCAGCTTCACGATGACCGGTCCCAGTCCCGCGGCGCTGCCCGACATGATGGAAAAGGCCGTCGCGCGCATGGACCGCATCTATATCGATGCGCTGGCGGCGGGCGTGCTGAAAACCGATACCTATCTTGTCCTCGAAAAGCCCGTCGAGCGCGAAGACCTGCCCGAGGAAGCCGCGACCACCGACGAGGACGCGCTGCCCAGCGAAACCGACAGCAGCGTGCCGACCACCGCGCCCGCGGGGGTGCAGAGCTTCACCGTCCAATACAGCTCGCCCGATGTCGAATCGGTCACGGCGACCGAACGTGCCGTGGGCGGGGTCGCGGGGGTTGAGTCGGCATCGACCACCAGCCTGGCGCTTGGCGGCACATCGGTGATGCGCGTGACCTTCCGCGGCGACATCGCAGCGCTCAGCGCGGCGCTCGCGGCGCGGGGGTACAAGGTGCAGGAAGGCGGCAGCACGCTGCGGATCAGCCGCTGATGGCACGACCTACCAGCCAGATTGCGCTGCCGCTCGACTGGAGCGCCGGGGGCAGCAATGACGCTCCGCTGGTGGTCGGGACCAGCAATGCCGATACGATCCGCTATCTGCGTCATGTCGCGACCTGGCCGGTGCGGACGGCGGTGCTCACCGGTCCACGCGGGTCGGGACGCAGCCTGATCGGACGGCTGTTCGCCGCCGAAACCGGCGGCCGCGTCATCGACGGACAAGATAGCGTGTCCGAGGAAGAGATTTTCCATGCCTGGAACGCCGCGCAATCGTCGAACGTACCGCTGCTGATCATCGCCGACGCGCCGCCCTCCGAATGGGGCATTGTGCTGCCCGATCTCGCTTCGCGACTTCGCGCTGTGCCGGTGCTGACGATCGCCGAACCCGATGATTGCCTCGCCCGCGATCTGATCGAGGCGCTGTTCGCGCAGCGCGGGATCGCGCTGGCACCCGAGGTGGCTGCTTATATCGTGCCGCGGATGGAGCGCAGCTATGCGATGATCCACCGCGTCGTCGCGGCGCTCGACGCCGCGTCGCTCGAACAGGGGCGGCGGGTCGGGATTCGTCTTACGCGTGAAACATTACTGTCACAGGGGCTAATCGATCCCGATCTGCTCGAACGACAGGACCATGATGCATGACGCTCTCCGGACAGCCCCTTCGCGCCGACAATGACGCCAACACGGGGCTTTCGACGTTCGGACCCGAACGCTTTTTCAACCGCGAGCTCAGCTGGTTGGCATTCAACCGCCGGGTGATGGAGGAGGCGCGCAACCCCGCGCATCCTTTGCTCGAACGCCTCCGTTTCCTGTCGATTTCGGGTAGCAACCTCGACGAATTCTTCATGGTTCGCGTTGCGGGGCTGAAGGGCCAGCAGCTGCAGGGAATCGACGATCCCTCCGCCGACGGCCGCTCGCCCAGCCAGCAGCTCGCCGAAATCGAGGCCGAGGTGAACCGGCTGGTCGATCAGCAGCAGAGCGAATGGCAGCGGCTCCACAAGCTGCTTGGCGAACAGGGCATCGTCGTCCACGGCACTGGGTCCGACCGCGAACCGCTGCGCGCCGCGCTGCGCCAGTATTTCATCGACCAGATTTTCCCGATCCTGACCCCGCAGGTGCTCGACCCGGCGCACCCCTTTCCCTTCATCCCTAATCGCGGGCTGGGGATCATCTTCGACCTGCAGCGCAAGGCGACGGGCGAGACGGTGCGCGAACTGGTCCTGATCCCCGCGGCGCTGCCGCGCTTCGTGGCCGTGCCCGGGCAGGCGCAGGCCTTTGTGCCGATCGAATATCTGATCGAGATTTTCGGCGACCTGCTGTTCCCCGGTTTCACGATCCGCTCGCTCGGGGTGTTCCGCATCATCCGTGACAGCGATATCGAGCTCGAGGAAGAAGCCGAAGATCTGGTGCGCCTGTTCCGCACCGCGATCCGCCGCCGCCGCCGCGGCCGCGTCATCCTGCTCGAACTCGAAGCCGATATGCCCGGCGAGATTGCCGAAGTGCTCAACGCCGATATTCAGGGGCATGAAGCGATCGTTGCCAAGATTGGCGGCTTCGTCGGGCTCGCAGCCCTGTCGGCGCTGGTCGATGTCGATCGCCCCGACCTGAAATTCCCGGCCTATTCGGCGCGCTTCCCCGAACGCATCCGCGAACATGGCGGCGATTGTTTTGCCGCGATCCGCAGCAAGGACATTCTGGTCCACCACCCCTATGAAAGCTTCGAGGTCGTCCTCGCTTTCCTGCGGCAGGCGGCGGCCGATCCCGATGTGGTAGCAATCAAGCAGACGCTGTATCGCGCCGGCGACCAGTCGCCGGTGATCCGCGCGCTGATCGAAGCGGCCGAGGCAGGCAAGTCGGTGACCGCGGTGGTCGAACTCAAGGCACGCTTCGATGAAGAGCAGAATCTGCTGTGGGCGAACCAGCTCGAACGCGCCGGGGTGCAGGTCGTTTACGGCTTCATCGAGTGGAAAACGCACGCCAAGATTTCGATGGTCGTGCGCCGCGAAGGGCAGGGGTATCGCACCTATTGCCACTTCGGAACGGGCAATTACCATCCGGTCACCGCGCGCATCTATACCGATCTCAGTTTCTTTACCGCCGATCCCCGCGCCGGGCGCGATGCGGCGCAGCTGTTCAACTATATCACCGGCTATGTCGAACCCGAACGGCTCGACATGATCACCATGTCGCCGCTCAACATGCGCGCGCATCTGAGCGACCTGATTGATGCCGAAATCGCGGCGGCAAAAACGGGGCAGCCGTCGGGTGTGTGGGCCAAGATGAACAGCCTCGTCGATCCCGACATCATCGACAAATTGTACGAAGCAAGCATCGCTGGCGTGCCGATCGAGCTGATCGTCCGCGGCATCTGCTGCCTCCGCCCCGACGTCCCCGGCCTGTCGGAAACGATCCGCGTCAAATCGGTGGTCGGGCGTTTCCTCGAGCACAGCCGCGTCTGGGCATTTGCCAACGGCGCGTCGCTGCCGCATCAGCGTGCAAAGCTGTACATCAGCAGCGCCGACTGGATGCCCCGCAACTTCGACCGCCGCGTCGAATATATGATCCCGATCGAAAATCCGACGGTGCATGACCAGATTCTGGACCAGGTGCTGGTCGCAAACCTGATCGACAATGAACAAAGCTGGGTGCTGCAATCCGACGGCACCTATGTCCGCACAAGCCCGGGCGATAAGCCATTCAACCTCCATCATTATTTCATGAACAACCCGTCGTTGTCGGGCCGCGGGACGGCGCTGCACAAGCGCCAGGACGTCCCGACACTCGCCTTCAACATGCGCGATGATTGAAACTTTGGGACTGTCGCGAACCTCAAAACAGGCGGTTCACCGCTCCGCAGTCATCGACATCGGATCAAACTCGGTTCGCCTCGTCGTTTATGAAGGACCGGCGCGCGCGCCCGCGGTGATCTTTAACGAAAAGGTCGCAGCCGGGCTGGGCCGCGGCCTCGCAATCGATGGCCGCATCGCCGACGAGGATGCCAAGCGCGGCCTTACCGCGCTGCGCCGCTACGCGCTGCTCGCCAAACATATGGAGGTCAAGAACCTGCAATGTGTCGCGACCGCGGCCGTGCGTGACGCCAAAAACGGTCCCGAATTCATTGCCGCTGCGGCCGAGGCGGGGCTCAAAATTCGCCTGTTGTCGGGCGAGGAAGAAGCCGAAGCCGCGGGATACGGCGTGTTGTCGGCGATCCCCGACGCGCATGGCATCGCGGTCGACCTCGGCGGTGGCAGCCTTGAACTGGCCGAGGTGGCCAATGGTCAGGTCGGACGCCGCGCGTCCTTCCCGCTCGGGGTGTTGAGGCTGCCCGCGCTGCGTAAGGATGGGCAACAGACGTTCGAGCGCGCGGTCCGCAAGATGCTCCGGACGGCAGGTTGGCCAAACGGCATGACCGGCCTGCCGCTCTATCTGGTCGGCGGATCGTGGCGCGCGCTATCGCGTCTCGACCTTGAATTGACGCAGGATCCGCTCGCGGTGCTCGACCAGCACAGCCTGCCGCGGGCTGCCCTACGGCGCCTCGTTCGCGCTACCAATCGGCTGACGTTCGAAGAGTTGCGCTCGATCCCCGGCATGGCATCGAACCGTGCCGCTGCCTTGCCCGACGCGGCGGCGCTGCTCGCGGCGTTGGTCAATATCCTCGATGTCCCCGAAATGACGGTGTCATCGTCGGGCCTGCGCGAAGGGCTGCTCTATCAGGCGCTCGACGCTGAAACGCGCGCGCAGGATCCGCTGATCGTCGCCGCGGAGTTTGAGGGGCGCCGGCTCGCACGCTTTGCCCCGCATGGCCGCGCGATCACCGAATGGATTGCGCCGCTGTTCACCGGCGAGGCACCCGCCGACAGCCGCGTCCGGCTCGCCGCCAGCCTGCTCAGCGATGTCGCCTGGTCTGCCAACCCCGACTTCCGTGCCGAACGCGGGACCGAGATCGGATTGCACGGGAACTGGCGCGGCATCGATATTCCGGGGCGCATCCTGCTCGCGCGGGCGCTTCATGCTGGCTTCGGCGGTGCCGACAGCGATTTTCCCGACATGGGGCCGCTGGTGGCGCCCGAACGGCTGGCGCGGGCGCGGCAATGGGGCCTCGCGATCCGGCTGGCGCAGCGGCTGACCGGCGGGGTCGAGGCGCCGCTGAAAGCCAGCCATATCGCGCTGGTGGATGGGAAGCTGCGGCTCAGCCTCGACAAGGGATGGCACCATCTGGCGGGTGAATCGGTCGAGCGCCGACTGCGGTCGTTGGCGCAGGCGCTGGATACCAAGCCGGACATGATGCTGCTTTAGTCTCGTCGCCCTCGCGAAGGGGGGCGCTTTCGTTTTGCGCAGTGACGCAGGAGAAGTCTGCGATCGGCCGCGATCAGAGGCACGCGACTCTGAATGACCCTTCGCGGGGCGATGTCAGGTTAAGCCTCGGCTGCCGTTGCGGCGTCGATTTCGCTCATCACCAGCTTGCCGTGCTTGACCGCAAAGCCCATCCGGCCTTCAACCAGGTTGAGCGCGGCAAAGCCGAACACGTCGTAACGCCAGCCTTGCAACATCGCGATGCCCTCACGGCCGCCTGCCGCGAGCGCTTCCAGATCGTCGCTGCGCGCGATCAGGCGCGATGCGACGTTGAGTTCACGGGCGCGGATTTTCAGCAGCAGCTTCAGCAGGTCGGCAACCAGCGCGCCTTCCTTGCCCAGCCCCGGGCCGCGCGGGGCGCGGTCGGGCATGTCGTCCTTGTCCATCGGCTTGGCGCTGGCGATCGCGTCCATCAGCCGCGCACCGATATCGTTGCCGCGCCAGGTGGCCGACAGACCGCGGACGCGGCCTAGCCCGTCCTGATCCTTCGGCGGATGCGCCGCGATGTCGGCGAGCGTCTCGTCCTTGACGATGCGCCCACGCGGCAGGTTCTTCGACCGCGCCTCGCGTTCACGCCATGCAGCGAGCGCCTGCAACCGGCCCAGCACATCAGGCTTGCGCGAAGGTATTTTGATTCGCTGCCAAGCGTTTTCGGGATCTAGATTATAGTTCGACGGATCGGCCAGCTTTTCCATCTCCTCGTCGAGCCAGTGACCCCGACCGGTCTTGACCAGCTTGTCGAGCATCATCGGGAAAATCTTGGCGAGATGGGTGACGTCGCCGATGGCATAGTCGATCTGGCGCTTGTCGAGCGGGCGGCGGCTCCAGTCGGTAAAGCGCGCGCCCTTGTCGAGTTGCAGCCCGATCCACGCCTCGACCAGGTTCGAATAACCGACTTGCTCGGCCTGGCCGATCGCCATCTGGCCGATCTGGGTGTCGAAAATCGGATGCGGTGTCTTGCCGGTCAGGTTGAAGATAATTTCGACGTCCTGCCCGCCGGCGTGAAAGACCTTCAGCATATCCTTATTGTCGACCAGCAGGTCGAGCAAAGGCTTCAGGTCCATGCCCGGCGCCAGCGGATCGATCGCCGCGGCATGCTCGCGGTCGGCGACCTGAATCAGGCACAGCTCTGGCCAAAACGTGTTTTCACGCATGAATTCGGTATCGACGGCGATGAAATCGCTGCGACCGATCAGGGCGCAGAATTCGACGAGAGCGGCGTTGGTTTCGATCAACGGATGGACTTGCATAGCGCGCCTATACAGCTAGTTGAAAAGAACGGGCAGGAAAAATTGTCCGTACTCTTCGGGTCGCGGAACCGGAATACCGGTCAGAGGAAAAACGAAGGGATTTGGGGCATGATGTGGGTCGGTTGGGCGCTGGCCGCGCTGGGTTTTGCGCTGCTGGTCGGGCAATATGCGGCGGGGCAGGCGGATATTTTCGTCTCGATCGCCAATCCGCGGCCGCTTGATGAAGAATCGATGGTGGTGATGCTGAAAGGCTGGGGGTTTGCGGTGCAGGCGGTGCAGCCGTTCCTGACGCCGGAATCCGATCAGGGCCTGTGCGATGTACGCATATTCGCGACGCGGCGACAGATGTTGATGGCGATAGCGAGTTTCGGCTTCCTGCGCCCGGTCACCGTCGCTTGGCGCGCCCACGCCGGCGTGCTGCCGCTGGGAGACGCCTGATGCCGATCGTGCGACTGGGCGACGAAGGACGCTGGACCAATTATCACGGTACCGGAACTTGCGAAGCGGCGACGCGCTTTGCGCTGCGCAGCGGCGATGCGGAGCGCGGCCGCGACGAGATCGCGATTGCTTCCGGATCGGTGCAAGACTGGCTGGTTGATGCGGTGGCGGCGCAGCGCCGCGTCCGGCCGCTTGGCGCGGGTTGGTCACCGTCAAACATCAATATTGCCTCTCAATGCTGGTTGCTCCACACGCGGCGTTTCAACCGCTGTTTCGGCATCGACGCCGCCGACGTCCGGCCCGGTGTCGACGCCAGCGGGCTGATGCTGGTCGAGGCGGGAGCGCTGGTTGACGAAGTGTCGGACAAGCTGGAGGCACAGGGGCGTTCGCTGTGGACGAGCGGCGCGGGCAATGGTCAGACCTTCGCGGGTGCGTGTGCCACCGGCACCCACGGGTCGATGATCGCCAGCGGCGGCATCCAGGATCATATTCGCGCGGTGCAGATTGTGACGCCTGCGGGCATTCACTGGATCGAACCCGCGGCAGGGTTGATGAACGATGCCTTCGTCGCTGCTACGGGTTCGGTGCCGATGCGCGACGACGATCTGTTCGCCGCGTCGCAGTTGCCGGTCGGGTCGCTGGGGATCATCACGGCGCTGGTCGTGGATAGCGTGCCAAAATTCCTCGTCCGTCCGATCCAGAATCTGCGCAAGGTCGATCGCGCGGCGCTCGACTGGCTGGCGGCGGGCGATTTCCGCCGCTTCTCGGCGGCCTATGCACTCGATCGGTATCCCGATTTTGTTCAGATGATCGTGAATCCCTATAAACCGTTCAAGCGCCCCGCGATGCTGAGGTTCCTTTATCGCGAGCCGTGGCGCGACGATTATCCACGCGCGACACCGGGACAATTGGGGGCAGGCTATGACGCGCTCAGCCTGCTCGGACGGCTCCTCGACGATTATCCCTGGGCGCGGGGCGCGTTGCTGCAATTCGCGATGAAGCAGGGCTATGCGAGCGGCCCTGACGTCGATGTGCCGCCGGTGTATGGCAGTTGGGGGGAGGGGCTGGATACGCACCGTCCGCTCGCCGACCTGTTCAACGCCTCGGTGACAATTGACCGCGCCGATCTGGCGCATGCATTCGAGCTGATCTGCGATGTCTATGCGCGGCACGGCGGCTCGACCGTGGTCACCGTGCGTTTCATGGCGCGCGCCGAGGGTTTGCTGGCGCCAGCGCGCTTCCCGCACAATGCGGTGATCGATTTCGACGGTCCGCGTAGCGCGCGCACCGCCGATGCCTACGCCCGCGTCGTCGAACGGCTCGATGCCGAGGGGATCGCCTTCACGCGCCATTGGGCCAAAAGCTGTCGCCTCGACGCGGCGCGCGTCGCCGCCGACTATGGCGAGGATTTCCGCCGCTGGCGCGCCGCCCGCGACCGGCTTCTGCCTGATCCGTCACACCGGGCGCTGTTCGGCAGCGAGATACTCGACGGGCTGGGGCTGACCTGCTGACTGGCCTTCAACCCTTGACAAATGGCGCGCCGCGCTGCCTTAGGCGCGGCCATATTGGCGTGTTTTCTACGCGCGCTCCCAAACATTGAAAGACGATCCCATGCACGCCTATCGCACCCATAATTGCGGCCAGCTTCGCGCCGAACAGGTCGGCCAGTCGGTCCGCGTCTCGGGCTGGGTGCATCGCAAGCGCGATCATGGCGGGCTGTTGTTCGTTGACCTGCGCGACCATTATGGCCTGACCCAGATCGTCGCCGACAGCAGCGATGCGGCGTTCGCGATCCTCGACGGCCTGCGCGCCGAAAGCGTCGTGACGATCACCGGCGACGTCGTCGCGCGCTCGCCCGAAACGGTCAACGCGAACCTGCCCACCGGCGCGATTGAAGTGCGCGCGCGCGATGTTGTCGTCCAGTCGGCAGCAATCGAGCTGCCGATGCCGGTCGCGGGCGAACAGGATTATCCCGAGGATATCCGCCTGAAATACCGTTTCCTCGACTTGCGCCGCGAACGCCTCCACGCCAACATCATGCTGCGCTCGAACGTGATCGCGTCCTTGCGCCGCCGCATGGTCGATCAGGGCTTCACCGAATTCCAGACCCCGATCCTGACCGCGTCGTCGCCCGAAGGCGCGCGCGACTATCTGGTGCCGAGCCGCGTCCATCCCGGCAAATTCTATGCGCTGCCGCAGGCGCCGCAGATGTTCAAACAGCTGCTGATGGTCGCGGGCTTCGATCGCTATTTCCAGATCGCGCCCTGCTTCCGCGACGAAGACGCCCGCGCCGACCGTTCGCCCGGAGAATTTTACCAGCTCGATTTCGAAATGAGCTTTGTTACGCAGGACGATGTGTTTGGCGCGATCGAACCTGTGCTCGCCGGCGTGTTCGAAGAGTTTGCGAACGGCAAGTCGGTGACCCCGGCGGGTTCGTTCCCGCGCATTCCGTACCGGGAATCAATGCTGAAATATGGCAATGACAAGCCGGACCTGCGCAACCCGCTGATCATTACCGACGTGTCGTCGCATTTCACCGGCTCGGGCTTCGGCCGCTTCGCCGATATTGTCGCTGCGGGCGACGTCGTGCGCGCGATCCCGGCGCCTGCGACCGCCGAGAAGAGCCGCAAATTCTTCGATGACATGAACAGCTGGGCACAGGGCGAAGGCTTTGCGGGCCTCGGCTATGCGACGCGCAAGGGCGGTGAGTGGGGCGGCCCGATCGCCAAGAATCATGGACCGGAGAAGATGGACGCGCTTGCCGCCGAGCTTGGCATCGGTCCCAACGATGGCTTGTTCTTTGCCGCGGGCAAGGAGGCCATGGCGGCGAAGCTCGCGGGCCTCGCGCGCACCCGCGTTGCCGAGCAGCTCGAGTTGATCGATCCGAACAAGTTCGAAATGTGCTGGATCGTCGACTTCCCGATGTTCGAGGCCGACGAAGACACCGGCAAGATCGATTTCAGCCACAACCCTTTCTCGATGCCGCAGGGCGAGCTCGAAGCGCTCGAAACCAAAGACCCGCTCGACATCTTGGCCTGGCAATATGACATCGTCTGCAACGGTGTCGAACTGTCGTCGGGCGCGATCCGAAACCATCGCCCGGACATCATGTACAAGGCGTTCGAGATCGCGGGCTACAGTCAAGCCGATGTCGACGCGAACTTCAGCGGCATGATCAACGCCTTCAAATTCGGCGCGCCGCCGCATGGCGGTTCGGCCCCCGGCGTCGATCGCATTGTAATGCTGCTCGCCGACGAGCCGAACATCCGCGAGGTCGTCGTCTTCCCGATGAACCAGAAGGCCGAGGATCTGATGATGAATGCCCCGGCACCGGTCAGCGACAAGCAGCTCAAGGAACTCGGCATCCGCATCGTGGATGGACCAAAGGGCTGAGCGTGAGCGAAGCGCCGCGCGAGCACCGGCTGGACACGCCGGCGGGCGAGATTTGCTGGTTCGAATGGGGTGAGCCGTCGGATCGGCCTTCGCTGCTGCTGCTCCACGCGACGGGATTTCACGCACGGTTATGGGATCAGGTCGTCGCGGGATTGCCATTGGGTGCCCACGTCATCGCACCCGATCAACTCGGCCATGGTCGCAGCGCCAAACCTGGGTCGCTGTCCGACTGGGCTGCGACTGCCGACGCGCTGCTGCCGCTGATCGACCGCTTCGCAGGAACTCCGCTCATTGCCTGTGGTCACAGCATGGGCGGCTACGTCCTGACCCGGCTCGCAGCCGAGCGGCGAGATGCCTTTGCGCATATCTTTCTGATCGATCCGGTAATCATGCCGCCCGAATTTTACATCGGAGCGGCCGATGCACCGGTACCCGATCCGGCGGAGCATCCCGTGGCGCGGCGGCGCAGCCGTTGGGACGGCTGGGAGGCGATGAACGCGCATTTTGCCTCGCGTCCACCCTACGCGCATTGGCAGCCGGAAGCGCTCGCGGACTATTGCCGGTTCGGCCTGCTCGCTGCCCCGGATGGTGAGGGCTGGGAGCTTGCCTGTCCGCCCGCGCTGGAAGCGTCCGTCTATCAGAACGCGCTGCGCACCAATCCGCACGACTGGCTGCCGTGCATCACCGTACCGGTAACTGTCATTCGCGCCAGGACCGGCGAGCGCGCGGGCACTCTCGATTTCTCGGTCAGCCCGACCTGGCCTGGCCTTGGCGCCGCGCTGGACGCCGTGCGCGACGAGCAATGGGCCGATCAAAGCCATTTCATCCCGATGGAGGCGCCGCAGCGCCTCGCCGACCTGATCGCTACCGAATTCTGACCCCGGTGCCTGCGCTGTTTTGACAGCGCCGCCGGGCTGCGATAGCCCGCCACGGGGTGGATGATGGGGGCAATGATGATTGACGCACGATTGCTGTTTGGCACCTCCTTGCTGGCGTTGGCGGTGCCCGCGGCCGCCGAAACATTACCGATCAACGCCGCCGATCCCGCCGCCGCCGACGTTATTGATTTGATCCGCATTTCGGTCGAGCGGTTCGAGGGGGAGGATGGCGCGGCGTTCGCGCAGGCACTCGAGGCCGAACTCGCCGATGCGAACTTTCGCGGCGGTCCTTTCTATCATGTGGTGGCGCCCGAATCGGGGGCGCCGACCGATGCGCTGGTCACCGGCACGATACGCAGCAGCGTCGAAGACGTACCGGTGATTGAAAAGCGCCAGCGCTGCACCGAATATGACCCCGCCGACAAAAAGAAGTGCCTGCAGGAAATCGATGTCGACATTCGCTGCCGTCGGCGCACCGCGACCGTTGCCACAACGGTGCGGCTGGTGGTCATAAACGACGGTTCGATCCGCTACACCCGACCGCTCAACGCCCGCGATCAGGTCACCTACTGCCCCGACCGCAGCGCGCCGCAATCGGTTGAGGATTATTTCACCGCGACCTTCCGCAACCAGGTGCGCGCAATCCGCAGCGACCTTGCCCCGCGAGATTATACGCTCGACGTTCGGGTCGACGAAAGCACCAAGGGGCTGACGAAGCCCGTGCAGGCGGCGTTCAAGGCGGCGGTGCGACAGACCAAGACCGATCCGTTCGGCGCGTGTAGCGCGTGGAACCTGATGTCCCGTGATACCGAACCCACGCCTGCGCTCGCGTTCAACATGGGACTTTGCGCCGAAATGGAGGGCGAGCTCGATGCCGCCGTCGCTTGGTACGCCAACGCGCAGCGGCAGGGGTCGCGGAGCGGTGCGATACCGCAGGCACTGGCGCGCATCGATCGCCATCGCAGGGCGCTCGGCGCGTGGGTCGCGCGCAAGGTCTCGCTGGGGCGCGAGTAATGGAAACCAGCCGCCGCTGTGCCATAAATCGACAGCGCTGCTTCGGGCTTGGTCTGGCTGCATGGGTTGGGCTAGGGATAGCGTCATGACCATTTCCCTTTTCGATCACGAAGCCGGCAGCAAATATGACGGCGACTACGACGACGCCATGGAAGCGCTGCAGGAGCGGCTTGAGCGTGTGCAGGCGGCACACATCACCCATGGCCAGCGCAGCGTCCTCATGTTCGAGGGCTGGGACGCAGCGGGGAAGGGCGGGATCATCAAGCGGATGACCGCGCTGCTCGACCCGCGCTATTTCGACGTTTGGCCGATCAGCGCGCCAACCGAGGAGGAAAGGGCGCGCCATTTCCTGTGGCGCTTCTGGAAACGCCTGCCCGGCAACCGCGAAATCGCGATCTTTGACCGCAGCTGGTACGGCCGCGTCCTTGTCGAGCGGGTCGAGGGATTTGCGACGGAGGCCGAGTGGCGCAAGGGCTATGACGAGATCAACGAGTTCGAGGCGCAGCTGACTGGCAGCCGCACCAACCTGGTCAAGCTGTTCGTCCACGTGACGCAGGAAGAGCAGGACAAGCGTTTTGCTGACCGCCTCGACACCCCTTGGAAGCGTTGGAAGACCGGCACCGAAGACTATCGCAACCGCGCCAAGCGCAAGGACTATCTCGCCGCGATGGACGAGATGTTCGCGCAGACGAACACGCGCTGGGCGCCGTGGAAGGTGATCGATGGTAACAACAAGAAAGCGGCGCGCATCGCCGCGCTGACCCATATCGCCGATGCGCTGGAGGCGATCGTGCCGATGACGCCGCCTGATCTGGACCCGGCGGTGGTCAAACTGGCTGCCAAAGCCTTTGGCTACAAGCCCAAAGTCTAGGTTTTTCGCGGCCTACGGGTAGCCATAACCGGCCTTGCTCGCTACATGGGGGTGATGAGCCGCGCCAAAAGATCCGACGATTGGGGATTTCCCCGCTGGCGCCCCTATGGCTCGGGCAACGAAGCGCAAAAGGTTCGCCTGTGCGACCGGCACGGCTGCACCAATCCCGGCAACTGCCCCGCGCCGAAATCGCCGAACAGCCCCGAACGCTGGTATTTCTGCGAAACCCATGCCGCCGAATATAATCGCGGCTGGGACTATTTCGAAGGCCTGAGCGCCGAAGATGCCGCCGCGCGCGCCGCCGACGAGACGCGCGATGCCGGGGCTTACGCCAAGGCGCAGCATTATGCCTGGGGCGGATCGGGCGACGGCAGCCGCAGCGCCGACGAAATGCGTGCGCTGGAGATACTCGATCTGGAACCCGACGCCGATTTCGAGACGACGAAAAAGGCGTGGCGCGCGCTCGCCAAGGAAACGCACCCCGACGTCAAGCCGGGCGATGCCGCCGCCGCCAAGCGCTTCGCGGCAGGGCAGGCGGCGTTCGAGGTTCTGAAACAGGCTGAAGACCGGAAAAGCTGGAAACCGGCTTAAGTTATGCGGTCGGCCGCGACCGATTGCGGACGTGAAGCCCTCTCCGCTTGGCAGAGGGGAATGGCAGCCGCCCACCCCAAAGCGGCGACCGGCAAGCCGTGGCGAAACCGCCCCTCACTGCACGCGCGTAACCGTCATGCCGTCGGCTTCCAGTATCGCCGGTACCCCATCGGCGCCCAGCAGATGTCCCGCGCCAACCGCCATCATCACCGTGCCGGGCTCAGCCATCCGTCGTTTCGCCCATGCGGCCCAGCGGCGGTTGCGGTCGGTGACGATCGCCAGGCGGGCGGCCGGCACCGCGTCGACATCTTCGTTGACCATCTTTTCCATCGCCGCGACATCGCCGCGGCTCCACACGGCGGTCAGTTTGATAACGTCATCGACCGCGTCATTCGCGCCGACGGCGGCGCGGGTCAACAATGTGCGCTGGGTCCGCGCGTCAAGATTTTCGAACAGCATCAGCTGGCCTCGCGCCGATTCCAGCCCGCGGATTGGTTTGCCCGCCGCGCGGAATTTATCGGTCAGTGCGCGTTCGACGCCTGCTGCCGGCGACAGATCAGCATCGCGCGCGGCACGCTGCCCGATCAGAATCACGATTGCCCAATCGTCGAGCTGGGCCGCGTCCAATTTGCCACCGCTCGCCTCGAAGGCGCGAAAGCGGGCCAACGGGTTTCCGGACAGCCGCGCCTCGATCGGTAGCGGCGCCGCGCGTGTCGCCAGTTCCCGGAATATCCGTCCTGCGGCACCGGCTTGCTGCGGTGACAATTCCATCATCAGTTCGTCGGCGGCGGCGATCGCCTGCCCTACTGCGCCGCCATCCCAATCGGTTCCGGGCGGCAACGCGTGCATTGTGCCGAACAGGTAAATCTTGGTGTCGTCGTCGGTGACCAGCCACATCGCCGGCTTTGCCTGCGGTGCGGGTTCGGGCGTGCCGCATCCCGCGAGCAACAACGGCAAAAGGGCCGCCGCAAAGCGGCGACCCCAATGGCCGGCGGAATGCGTCGCGGTCGTCAATAGTCGATGCGCGTCGCAGTCAGGCCGCGGTCCTTCAGATAATCCTGCACGCTCTTTTCGCCCGCCAAATGCCCGGCGCCGACCGCGATGAACACCGTGCCCGGCTTGTCCATCCGCGTTTTGATCTGGTCGGCCCAGCGCTCGTTGCGCTCATACAGCAGCTTGGCGGCAAGTTCGGGCGTCGCCGCCAGACTGTCGTTCATCACGACGGCCAGCCCGTCGGGATCGCCCTTCGCCCACAGCCCGACCATCTTGTCGAGCGTCGGGCCGAGCTTGTCGAGATCCTTGACCACCGAATTGAGGAAGGCGACCTGCTGCGTATGGGGCAACTGGTCGAAGAAGCCGAGCTGTTCTTCGAGCGTCTCAAGCCCTGCGACCGGCTTGCCACCGGCTTTGGCGAATTTGGTCAGCAGCTTCTCTGCGCCCTGTTCCGGATCATAGCCCAGCTTGGTCAGCGGCAGCACCGACAGCGTCATCGCCGGAAACCAGGGCTCGAAACTGTCGAATGCATTGGCCGGCAGCCCGACGCTGACCATCGCGGCCTGATAGGCCTCGAGCTGCTCAGGGGTCAGGCGCGAGGGGATGGTCTTGCCGGTGGTGTCCATCGCGAGCGGCATCATCGTTTTGGCCACCGCGGCCTGATCTTCGGGCATGACGATTTCGAGCATCATCTCGTCCGATTTGTCGAACGCGGTCTTCACCGCCTCGTCGAACCAGCTGAGGCCGGGTTTCAGCACATGAACAGTACCGAACAGATAGATCGTCGTGTCATCGTCCTTGACCACCCACAGTGCCGGATCGGCGTCGGTCGTCGCAGCGGCCGCGGCAACCGGTGCGGGTTCAGTGGCTGAAGCGACATTGCTGCCGGGCAGCACGGCGCATTGCGCAAAGGGGATGACCGCGCAGCTGGTGGCGAGGATTTTGAACCATTTTTTCATCGGAAGAATGTCCTTTTATCTATGGCGCTTATGGCCGGAGGGGAGTGGGAAGGGGAGAGGGAAACTGTTCAGCGGAACTTGAACCAGAAATAGACGATCCCGTTGACGATCAGCGACAGGGCAAACAGCTGCATCGCGTCGACCGGCGGCGCCAGATCGGCGCGCCACAGAACCCACCAAGCGGGGCAGGGCATGACAAAGGCGTAAAAGCCCGCAAGCGCGCCCAGATGATAAGCCTGCCGCTCATGATCGTCGATCGTGCGGTGATAGAGGAACAGCGCGACGATCACCCCGACGATCCAGAGCAATGACAGGCCAATGGCAATATTCGGCGTCATCGCGCTGTTGCTGAACAGGCCGTCGGCGCCTTGCGGTCCGGTCTGTAACACCAGCGCGGAGACGAAACCGAGCGCGCCCGACAGGATGACGCTGATCCAATAGAGCCGCTTGCGCGGCGACCAGCTGCGGAACGAGTCAGCGTGGCGGCGAACATAGAGCGCCAGCGCAATGCCGCCGAGCGCGACAGCGAACAGCGGCCCTACCCATGGTGCTATCGCAGCCTCGCCCGATTCCGCAGCAGACTGATTATAGCCAGTAAAACCGCCCGCCAGCATCGCGGTGCCAAGGCCGATTGCGACCGGCACCCACATCGAGGGGGCGCGGCGCGGTTTGGGATCAACGTCCATCGTCATGTCCTTCATGGCCATCGTCGAAAATCTCCTCGATCGGCATCGCGAACAATCGCGCTAGTTTGAATGCGAGCGGCAGCGACGGGTCGTATTTCCCCGTTTCGATCGCGTTCACCGCTTGGCGCGACACGTCGAGCCGGTCGGCCAGTTCGGCCTGGCTCCAGTTTCGCATCGCGCGCAGCACCTTCAGCTGGTTGTTCATCGTCGATCCCGTTGTCAGGCAACGCTGACCGTATGTCAGGTGTTATTGACTAAATGACATGATTCGCTGACTGTGTCAACAAGACCTTACATCGCCCCGAAATGACGCGCCGCGCGACACTTTCGCCAACATCCGCGCCGCGCGCGCCTTGACCCTGCGCGCGCCCTGCGCCAAGGGCAGCGACACTTGTTGCACCTGCGAAAGAGCGGACAGTGGCCGACGCGGCGGAGACGAAATCCTTAAGCTTTCAGGACATGATCCTGACGCTGCACGCCTATTGGGCGGCGCGCGGTTGTGCGATCCTGCAACCCTATGACATGCGCGTCGGTGCCGGGACATTTCACCCCGCAACCACGCTGCGCAGCCTCGGCCCCGAGCCGTGGAACGTCGCTTATGTCCAGCCGAGCCGCCGCCCGACCGACGGCCGCTATGGCGAGAACCCGAACCGACTCCAGCATTATTACCAGTATCAGGTGATCCTGAAGCCATCGCCCGCTGACTTGCAGGAACAATATCTGGGCAGTCTCGCCGCGATCGGTATCGACCCGCTGCTCCACGACATCCGCTTTGTCGAGGACGACTGGGAAAGCCCGACGCTTGGCGCGTGGGGGCTGGGCTGGGAAGTCTGGTGCGACGGCATGGAAGTCACCCAGTTCACCTATTTCCAGCAAATGGGCGGCTTCGACTGCAAACCCGTCGCGGGGGAGCTCACCTATGGGCTCGAACGCCTCGCCATGTATATCCAGAATGTCGACAATGTGTACGACCTGCGCTTTTCCGACCCCGTCGGCGACGTGCCGGGGTTGAGCTATGGCGACGTGTTCCTCGAGAATGAAAAGCAGTTCTCGAAATGGAATTTCGAGGTTGCCGACACCGACGGCCTGTTTGCGGGGTTCAAGGCGGCCGAGGCCGAATGCCAGCGCGCGATCGAAGCGAACGTCCCGCTCGCCGCCTATGATCAGGCGATCGAGGCGAGCCATTTGTTCAACCTCCTGCAAGCGCGCGGCGTGATCAGCGTCCAGGAACGCACCAACTACATGGCGCGCGTGCGCGACCTTGCCAAGGGCAGCTGCAAGGCATGGATCGACAGCCAGTCGGACGCATGGACCGCGAAATATCCGGGGTGGACGCTGTGACCGACTTCCTCCTTGAACTGCGCAGCGAGGAAATTCCGGCTCGCATGCAGGCCGGTGCGCGCGCCGAACTCGATAAGCTGTTCCGCGCCCAGATGTCTGCCGCGGGCATCGAGGTCGGCGATCTCAGCATCTGGTCGACGCCGCGGCGCCTCGCGCTGATTGCGCGCGATCTGCCGGACGCAACCGCCGCGGTCAGCGAAGAACTCAAAGGCCCGCGCAGTAGCGCGCCGCTGCAGGCACTCGAAGGTTTCCTGCGCAAGACCGGGCTGACGCCGGAGCAACTCGAAGACCGCGACGGCGTCTATTTCGCTGTCATCGACAAGCCCGGCCGCGCGACCGTCGAGGTGCTGGCAGAGGCGATCCCCACGATCATTCGCGCCTTTGCCTGGCCCAAGTCGATGCGCTGGGGCAAGGACAGCGCGAGCAGCGAAAGCCTGCGCTGGGTTCGCCCGCTGTCGGGCATCGTTGCTATCTTCGGCGAAGAGCTGGTGCCGTGCGAGATCGGCGGGATTGCCGCAGGTTTTGCGACGCGCGGCCACCGTTTCCACTGCCCGGGCGAAATCACGATCGGCTCGGCGTTGGACTATGTCGAAAAGCTGCGGGCGTGCCATGTCATCGTCGATCATGAGGAACGGCAGGCAATCATCCGCGATGGCGCCGCCAAGGCTGCCGCCGACGCGGGGCTGACGCTGGTCGCGGACGAGGGGCTGGTGATCGAAAACGCCGGCCTGACCGAATGGCCGGTGCCGTTGCTCGGCCGTTTCGACGAAGCGTTTCTGGAAGTGCCCCCCGAGGTTATCCAGTTGACGGCGCGCGTGAACCAGAAATATTTTGTCGTGAATGACGCGGCGGGCAAGCTGGCGAACGGCTTTGTCTGCACAGCGAACATTGCGGCGCAGGATGGCGGCGCGGAGATCGTTGCGGGTAACCGCAAGGTGCTCGCGGCGCGGCTTTCGGATGCACGTTTCTTTTGGGAGCAGGATCGCAAGACCAAGCTGGAAGACCTCGCAAAGAAGCTGGATCGCATCACCTTCCACGAAAAGCTCGGCACCGTCGCCGACAAGGTCGAGCGCGTCGCAAACCTGGCCGAATGGCTGGCAAGCGGAGGCATCGTCCCGAACTGCAACCCCGCCTTCGCGCGGCAGGCGGCGGAACTGGCGAAAGCCGACCTCGTCACCGAAATGGTCGGCGAATTCCCCGAACTGCAAGGCCTGATGGGCGGTTACTACGCCCGCGCCGAGGGCTTGCCCGATGCGGTCGCCGATGCGATCCGCGATCACTACAAGCCGGTCGGGCAGGGCGATGACGTCCCGACTGCGCCGGTGACGGTGGCTGTGGCGTTGGCGGATAAGCTGGATACGGTGGTTGGCTTTTTTGGCTACGGCCTGAAACCGACGGGGTCCAAAGATCCGTTTGCTTTGAGGCGGGCTGCCATTTCAATTCTTCAATTGATCGAGCACGGTGGCATTCGCGTGCATCTCAGGCCGCTCCTATTTCGTCTGTCTTTGGCCTGCTACCAGCAAGCAATTGCTCGCGCATATTTTGAACGGTTTGGCAAAGTTGCGGATGTCTTTGGCGCAGAGTCGAATGACGAGAAATATGATCTTCTCATACGCCTTCAGGGCATTGAGCCCAGGCTGGAGACGGATGCGCTAAATCCCAAAACTGCCGCTTCCCAGCTGCTCGAATTTCTGATTGACCGTCTCAAGGTCCAGCAACGCGACGCCGGTGTTCGTCATGACCTGATCGACGCGGTGTTTGGGCTCGGCGGTGAGGATGATCTGGTTCGGTTGCTCGCGCGGGTGAAGGCCTTGCAGGCGTTTATGGCGAGTGATGACGGGGCGAATTTGCTGGCAGGGTATAAGCGCGCCGCGAATATTTTGAAGCAGGCGGGCAAAGATATCGTCTTCCCAGCGAAAGCTGGGATCGCTGGCGATGGTGAGCCGACGATAGCGGCCCCGGCTTTCGCTGGGGCGACGGATATGGACAAGACGCTCCTTACCGCCCTCGACCGCGCCGAACCCGCCGCTTCCACCGCCGTCGCCGGCGAACGCTTCACCGACGCCATGGCGGCGCTCGCCTCGCTCCGCGCGCCGATCGATGCGTTTTTCGACGGCGTGATGGTCAATGACCCCGACGAAGCGGTGCGCGCCTATCGGCTCGGCCTGCTCGCCCGATTTACCGGCGCGGTGCATGGCGTTGCCGATTTCTCGAAGATCGAGGGCTGACGCATCGCTATGCGCCGCTTCTTATAACGAACGAAGTAAATCTGAATCGACGATAGACATTCCCCACCCTATCCAGCCGCAACCTCCTCCCCGGGGCAGCAGGAGCATATGATGACGAAGATGGTGCATTTGTTCGGCGGCGCGGCCACGACGGCCGAGCGCTCGAAGGAATTGCTGGGCGGCAAGGGATCGAACCTCGCCGAAATGGCCTCGATCGGCCTGCCGGTGCCCCCGGGCTTTACGATCACCACCGACGTCTGCACCGCTTATTATGCCAATGGCGAACAATTCCCCGCGGGGCTGATCGAACAGGTGACCAGCGGAATTACCCATATCGAAGGCATCACCGGCAAAAAATTTGGCAACCCTGCCGACCCGCTGCTCGTGTCGGTGCGCTCGGGCGCGCGGGTGTCGATGCCGGGAATGATGGACACGGTTCTTAACCTGGGGCTCAACGACAAAACCGTCGTCGGCCTTTCCGAAGCGTCGGGCGACCCGCGTTTCGCGTGGGACAGCTATCGCCGTTTCGTCCAGATGTACGCAGACGTCGTCATGGGGCTCGATCATGCCGAGTTCGAGGAAGCGCTGGAAATCGCGAAGGAAGACAGGGGTTTCTACCTCGACACCGAGATGTCGGCTGAAGACTGGCAGGCGCTGGTCAAGGAATATCAGGCGATCGTCGAACGCGAGACCGGCGCGCCATTCCCGCAGGAACCGAACGATCAGCTATGGGGCGCGGTTGGCGCCGTATTCGCCAGCTGGGAAAGCGACCGCGCTAAAGTCTATCGCCGCCTGAACTCGATCCCCGCCGAATGGGGCACTGCGGTGAATGTGCAGGCGATGGTGTTCGGCAATATGGGCGACACCTCGGCGACGGGCGTCGCCTTCACCCGCGACCCCGCGACCGGCGAGCGCGCCTGGTACGGCGAATGGCTGATCAACGCACAGGGCGAGGACGTCGTCGCGGGCATCCGCACCCCGCAATATCTGACCACCGCAGCGCGCGAGCGGGCGGGCGCCAAGCCGCTTTCGATGGAAGAGGCAATGCCGGATACGTTTGGCGAGCTGGGCCGCGTCTTCGATACGCTCGAAACCCATTACCGCGACATGCAGGACATCGAATTCACCGTCGAGCGCGGCACTTTGTGGATGCTCCAGACGCGGTCAGGCAAGCGCACCGCCAAGGCAGCGCTGAAGATCGCGGTCGATATGGCGGCCGAGGGGCTGATCACCGAGGAGGAAGCCGTTGGCCGCGTCGACCCGGGCGCGCTCGATCAGCTGCTCCACCCGACGCTCGATCCCGACGCGCCGCGCGATGTGCTGACAAAGGGGCTGCCCGCCAGCCCCGGCGCCGCGTCGGGCAAGATCATGTTCACCGCCGATGCGGCCGAAAAAGCCGCGGAGATGGGCGAGGCGGTCATTCTGGTGCGCGTCGAGACGTCGCCCGAAGACATCCACGGCATGCACGCTGCCAAGGGCATCCTCACCGCGCGCGGCGGGATGACCAGCCACGCCGCGGTCGTCGCACGCGGTATGGGGCGTCCGTGCGTGTCGGGCGCGGGCGGGCTGTCGATCGACGGCAATGCGCGCGTGCTGCGCGTCGCCGGGCGAGAACTGCGCGAGGGCGATATCATCACCCTCGACGGATCGACCGGCGAAGTGATGGCGGGCGAGGTCAAGACCCTGCTGCCCGAACTGGTCGGTGATTTCGGTACGCTGATGGTGTGGGCCGACAAGGTCCGCCGCATGAAGGTGCGCGCCAACGCCGAAACACCTCAGGACGCGCAGGTCGCACGGGACTTCGGCGCCGAAGGCATCGGGCTTTGCCGCACCGAGCATATGTTCTTCGACGCCGCGCGTATCACCGCGGTGCGCGAGATGATTTTGGCCGAAAATGAGGCGGGTCGCCGCGTAGCGCTCGCCAAATTGCTGCCCGAACAGCGGGCGGATTTCGCAGGGATTTTCGAGGTCATGGCGGGGCTGCCAGTGACCATCCGCCTGCTCGATCCGCCGCTCCACGAATTCCTGCCGACGCGCGAAGAGGATTTCGCCGACGTCGCCGCGGCGGCGGGTGTGGGAATCGAGGCGCTCAAGGCGCGTGCCAACGAACTGCATGAATTCAACCCGATGTTGGGCCATCGCGGTTGCCGCCTCGGCGTCACCTACCCCGAAATCTATGAGATGCAGGCGCGCGCGATTTTCGAGGCGGCATGCGACGTGGCCGCTGCCACCGGCGCCGCGCCGATCCCGGAGGTGATGATCCCGCTCGTGGCAACGCGCCGCGAGTTCGACTTGATGAAGGCGGTCGTCGACGCGCAGGCGAAGGCGGTGTTTGCCGAAAAGGGCCGCGAGATCGCCTATCTGGTCGGCACGATGATCGAACTGCCGCGCGCCGCGCTGATGGCGGGCGAGATTGCCGAGACGGCGGAATTTTTCAGCTTTGGTACCAATGATTTGACCCAGACGACGATCGGCATCAGCCGCGACGATGCGGGACGCTTCCTGACCCAATATGTCGATAAGGGCATCTTCCTGACCGACCCGTTCGTCAGCCTGGATGTCGAGGGCGTCGGGCAGCTGATCGAACTGGCGGCGGAGCGCGGGCGCAAGACGCGTCCCGACGTGAAGCTTGGCATCTGCGGCGAGCACGGCGGCGACGCACCGAGCATCCATTTCTGCGAAAAAACCGGCCTCGACTATGTCAGCGCCTCGCCGTACCGTGTGCCGATTGCACGGCTGGCGGCAGCACAGGCGGCGTTGAAGGCGAAATAGTCGTCGCCCCCGCGAAGGTGGCGACAGGGGGAGCACGTCATGAAGAGCTGGCACCGCTATGCGATCGCCCTTGTCGGCGGCCTGACCGTCGGCCTCGGTGCCGCTTGGGCGTTCACCAACGGAGGGCTCAGCAATGGCGCGATTGCCAACGGGCCATGGACGACCTCGCTGGGCTTTGGCACCAAGGCGACAGATCCCGTCACCCGCGCGCTGGTCGCCCGCGCCGGCCTGCTCGCACTGCCCGCGAAGGAAACTGTCTATTGGTCGGCAACGACCGATGCCGCTGGCGCGCCGCTCGATGGCAAGTGCCGCTACCGCCTTTCGGGCAAACCGCTCGATGCGCGCTGGTGGAGCGTCACCATCTATGATGCCAAAGGCTATCTGGTTGCCAATCCGGCGGATATCTGGTCGGTCAACGGCGCCAATGTTGCGCTGGACGCCAAGGGCGAATGGGGCGTAACGATCGCGCCCACAAAGCCCGCCGATGGCGCATGGCTGCCGGGCACCAGGGACCAGCCGTTCCACCTGACGCTCCGCATGTACAATCCGGGAACCGCATTCCGGGCCGACCCAGCGAAGGCGGTGCTGCCGCAAATCGTGAAGGAGGGCTGCTGACATGCGTAACTGGCTCGGCCCGCTCCTCTTCGGTCTCCTTGTCGCTGCCGCAGCCACCTGGGCGGCGATTGGCGCGATTCCCTATGGGCTGATGAAAATCGCATCGGACCGGCTGGGGCAAAGCGGCGTCAACACCATGTCGCATGGCAATCTAGCCAATCCCGATCGCCAGCCGGTGGTGCGGCCCAGCCCCGATCTTGCATATTCCAGCTGCCCTTATGATCTGTCGGCGGGGCCGCTGGCGATCGACGTGATGCCTGTTCCGGGCCGCTACAGCTCGCTCAGCGTCTTCGATGCCGCGACCGACGTGATCTTTGTCCGCAACGATGTCGAGGCGGCGGGCAAGCCGTTCCGAATCATCCTGGCGCGCGAAGGGCAGGCGGTCCCCGCGGGCGTCGAAGTGGTTCGCACGAACCATGATCGCGGCATCGCGCTGATCCGCCTGCTTTTGAAAGACCCCAAGGAAATCGGCGGCCTTGATGCGATGCGCCGCCAATCATCCTGTGCCACGGTCACAAAGCTGAAATAGGGGGTTGCGCCCCCACGCGACGCCCCTTAAAGGCGCCTCTCCACGCACCCGTAGCTCAGCTGGATAGAGCATCAGACTACGAATCTGAGGGTCGGGCGTTCGAATCGCTCCGGGTGCACCATTTCTTTCAATAGCTTGGTAAATTTGCTCCGCCGTCCGGCGCTGAGCTAGCAATCACCGTGACAGGTATCAGCGCAGTTCTGCCGAAGGGTGGCAATGTCGGCGCTTTCATCGATGAGGATGTTGAATTGTCATTCGCGAATGTCGGCCCTGCGCCTTTGCAGGTTCCCGCTCCGTCCGCTCCGATGACTGTGCCCGTTTCCGCAGCGCCGACAAGCATTGCGCCCTTGGCGCCTGCCGCCACGACAACTCCATCTGGCGGCTGACTATTCAGCTGTCCGTTAGAGGCCCGACCCTCGCAATGGTAGCCCGGGCCGGGTCAGGCATCTGGCGCTCACTCGGATGGGATTTTGATGCCACCGATAATGATTCCTGCCACCACCATCGTGAGCATCCAATATTCGATTGCGAACGCTCTCGCTCGCCATTTCGGATCGTTCAAACTGAGACACTACCGCTTGCCATGCTGTCTAAACAAAGAACGGAGTTTCTGACAAATGCCTACCAGCAGGCTCTACGCCGGCCCCTTCGTCTAGCGGACAGGACGCGGCCCTCTCACCGCTGAAACATCGGTTCGATTCCCGTAGGGGTCACCAGCAATATCAAGCAATCAGCTATGATAGGCTCAGGACCATCGACATATGGCAGATATCTGCCAAGGGACGTTGGTGCAAGGGCGTCTAGCTTCGTAGGAAGCTGACGAGTCTAAATGTTGCCGTGCAGCAAAAAGGCCGCGCCAGTGGAACGCGGCCTTTCCGGCATATCACATGCACCCCCCTCAGCTTCTCCGGGTCGCAGGAGTCGCCAAAGTTGCAGCAATTATATCCAGAATGGCTCTATCGTCAATTCGCGCAAAAGAGCGCATTTCCCGCGGTGGGACAGCTCTAACCCTTGCCGTTCGGTCAGCGCATCCTCGAACGACCTACCTGGCGACCCACCAACCAACCGACGATGAGCCCGGCAGACATGATTAAGTAGCGCACGATCGTCCCCGCTTCTGATGCAAAGGCAATCGCAATAACGCCAGCGACAAACATACCAACGAAAATGCCAATAATGCTGCCAATATCTTCGGGTGTCCGATTTGAAGCCATAGCAAGACCCTCCCCGGTTGCTGCGGAAGGCAGCGTGACACGATTATTGTAGCAAGTCGAATCGAGCAATCGGAGGAAGCGACAATGGTCGTCTTCGAAGTGCTCGGCCCCCACGACGGAGGCACCTCTTAAGCTCGTGGCCGAGATCAGGCTTGTGGGCGATTGAGCGGAGGCGCCAGCGCGCGCATTAAGGCGCCCCGGTCATCTCGTTATGCGCGCCGCTGACCAGATACGCGCTGCGCGACAGGTTGCGCCGCTTCGCCGCAGCATCGATCGCAGCCAGCGTGGCGGCGTCGACCGTGAAGTTTACGCGCACCGTCCGCCCGCCCGACCGCACGAAGGGGATCGCAATCAGCATGGCATCCCGATCATCAGTGTCCAGCTCCGCGCGGACCGCGGTCATATCGCTGGCCGGAAACTTCTCGATATCCTCGCCGTCGAGAAACAATTCGATGGCTTCAACCGAATTGCGCTCAAGCTCGACCAGATCCTCAGTCGAAGGCTGGCTATCGTACCCTCTCGCTCGGCGATGCGGTGATTGCCGAGTTCAAGAAACGGAAGCTTCGCTGCCCGAATGGCGGGTTGGTCTTCGCAGCCAGCAATGGGGAAGTACAGGACTATGGGAATCTGCTGCGGCGCAAATTCTATCCCCTGCAGATCAAGGCCGGCGTTTGCGACCCGCTGATCAAGAATGGCGAGCCGCTGTTCGATGCCAAGGGCGCCGCAGCCATGGACTCGCCATAGCTGGATAAATTGCCGCTTATGCGGCGCGATTGCGTGCGGTCACGATCCATGCGGCGCCGTCGATCAACACCGACGTCTCGCCGGGCAGCGCAGCAAAGGCGGCGCGCACCGCATCTGCTGCACGGGCGCGAACGTCGTCGGCTTGATCGGCCAGCGCGCGCGACAAGGGGCCGACCTGAAATGCCATATCGAGCGCATCGTCGATTGCCGCCGCACGCGTATCACTGCGACCGTAGGCGAGGCGGGTATCGAAGGGCGTGATTTTAATGTCGGCGAAGCCCGCCACCGTCAGAATATCGGATAGCCGGTCGGGATTGCCAAAGGCAAACGGACCGGGCGTATCGGGGTCGGTGGGAGCTATCGGAACAAAGTCGCGGATCGCCGTCATCGGCAAACGGACCCAATCATTCTCTGCCGCGCCGCGCCAGCACACGAAAGCGATGCGTCCGCCAGGTTTCAGCGCGCCGCGCATATGTGCAAAAGCGGCCACGGGATCGTCAAAGAACATGACGCCGAACCGGGAGAAGAGGAGATCAAAGCTGCCGGACGGAAGCGGCGCGGTCGCGGCATCGGCGAGGCAAAAATCGATGGGCGCCGCTGCGGGTGTGGCGGCGCGCGCCAGTTCGACCAGCTGCTGGGATATGTCGACGCCCAGAACATGGCCGGTTGCGCCAACCTGTTCGGCCAGAATGAAGGTGGATGTTCCCGATCCGCAGCCGATGTCGAGTACCCGTTCGCCGGGTTGCGCCGCCGCGGCGGCGATTGCCGCATCTCCGAAATCCTGAAGCATCAGGTCCAGCCGGTCCAGATTTGCCGCCCAGCGATCGCCACTGTCGCCGTTCCAGTCGTGGGTGGGGGCCGTAGAAATATCGGACATCGCCGCACTTTCCATTTATTGAGAATAGTTCGCAAATAGTCCGTCGTCGTCGGATGAGCAACCGCGCATAGCTATGCCCTGTTGCATCACCGCTGACCATGCGACATTCCCGCCGTCGAGTAAGCCGCAAACGATCGGCGAGGGAGAGATATGAGCGAACGCATCGTCACGGTTGATATCGGCGGCACCCATGCGCGGTTCGCGATGGCTGAGATTGCGGACGGGCGGGTGCTGTCGCTCGGCGACGCGACGACGCTGCATACCAAGGACCATGCGAGTTTCCAGACGGCGTGGGAAGATTTTGGCCGACAGCAGGGCGGGGCGTTGCCGCGGGCGGTCGCAATCGCGATCGCAGGGCCAACGCGCGGCGAGATCATCCGCTTCACCAACAATCCGTGGATCATCCGTCCGGCGCTGATCGGCGAAAAGCTGAACGTCGACGCCCATGTGCTGGTCAATGATTTTGAGGCAGTCGGTCACGCGGTCGCGCAAGCCGACGAGAGTTATTTCGAGCGGCTGACCGGACCCGATCAGGCCTTGCCGACGATCGGGACGATCAGCGTCATCGGCCCCGGAACCGGGCTGGGTGTGGCGCATATCTGGCGCGACGGGGCTGATTATCGCGTGCAAGCGACTGAAGGTGGCCATATCGACTTTGCCCCGCTCGACAGTATCGAGGATGCTATCCTGGCCCGGCTGCGCAAGCGGCACCGGCGCGTATCGGTCGAGCGCATCGTTTCAGGGCCGGGTATCGTCGATATTTACGAGACGCTGGCGATGCTTGAAGGGCGCGCGGTTACGCCGCTCGACGACAAGGCGATCTGGACCAATGCGCTCGGCGGGCAGGACAGCCTCGCTGCGGCGGCGGTCGATCGCTTCTGCCTGTCGCTGGGCAGTGTCGCGGGCGACCTCGCGCTGGCGCAAGGCGCGAGCGGCGTCGTCATCGCGGGCGGCCTTGGCCTTCGGATCCGAGACAGCCTCGTGCGCTCGGGTTTTCCCGAACGTTTCATCGAAAAGGGTCGGTTCGAGGGTTTTATGGCGGCGTTGCCGGTGAAGCTGATCACCCATCCCCAGCCCGGTCTGTTCGGCGCGGCAGCGGCGTTCGCGCGTCAGAAGGCCTAAATTAACACTGGCACTGTCCGATGAAAATCGGCAGCTAAGGGGCATGTCTGAGCGCCCCGTCCTTGGCATTATCGCCTGCAACCGCACCGTCGGGGTCGAGACCGCGCAGGCGGTGATGAATCGCTATGCGATGGCGGCGATGCAATATGCCGATTGCGCGGCGCTGATCATTCCTTCTCTGCCCGATTTTATGCGCGCAGAGGAGGTCATTGGACGGCTTGACGGAGTGCTGCTGACCGGAACCCCGTCGAATGTTGAACCCGCGCGCTATGGTGATGCTGCGGTGGGTGAGGGGCCGTTCGACCCCGATCGGGACCGCATGATGATCGAACTTGTCGAGGCGGTGATCGCGGCGCAGCGGCCGCTGTTCGGCATTTGCCGCGGGTTTCAGGAAATCAATGTCGCGCTTGGCGGGACGCTGCGCCGCGATACGTCGGCGAGTGCACAATTGCTGCTGCACCACGCGCCCAATGAGGCCGATTTTGATACGATGTTCGATCATCGCCACCCGGTCGAGCTGGTAGCGGGCGGGCTGCTGGCGGCGGCTTATGATGCGCCGATGCTTCAGGTGAATTCGGTGCATTTCCAGGGCATCGGCGCGCTCGCCGACGGGTTGGCGGTCGCGGCGCGCGCGCCCGACGGTTTGATCGAGGCGTATAGCGCGCGACCGAACGGCGCGCCGCTGCTCGCGGTGCAATGGCATCCCGAATGGGCGACCGACGAAAGCGATGACAGCCAGACCTATTTCCGCCTGCTGGGCCGTGCGCTAAGAGGCGAATTATGAACCGCCGTGTCACCCGCTATGACCGCTATCTCGCGCGGATCAGTTTCTCGCCCTGACTGGAATTCCCCTCCCTGCACGGGAGGGGCCAAGGGTGGATGGCTCGCCGCAGGGGAGCGCTCTTCCCTTAGATGTTCCACCCACCCCCAACCCCTCCCTGAAAGGGAGGGGAGTCAGGAAGAATAATATGCCCCGCAATCACGACATCGCCGAACTGCGCCGCCTCGACGTCGCGCACCACCTTCCCGCGCAGGCCGACTGGGCCGAAATCGAAAAGCTTGGCGGCAGCCGCATCATTACCCATGCCGAGGGCTGTTACATCCACGACGGCGACGGCCACCGCATCCTCGACGGGATGGCGGGGCTGTGGTGCGTCAATGTCGGCTATGGCCGCGAGGAGCTGGTCGAGGCCGCGGCGGCGCAGATGCGCGAGCTGCCATTTTACAACACCTTCTTCAAGACCGCGACGCCGCCGACGGTCATGCTGGCGGCCAAGATCGCCGAGCTGACCGGCAACCGTCTGCCGCATGTCTTTTTCAACGCGTCGGGCAGTGAAGCCAATGACACGGTGTTCCGGATGGTGCGGCATTATTGGAAGCTGAAGGGCGAGCCCAAGCGCACCGTCTTTATCAGCCGCTGGAACGCCTATCATGGTTCGACCGTCGCAGGTGTCTCGCTGGGCGGGATGAAGGCGATGCATGCGCAGGGCGACTTGCCCATCCCCGGCGTCGAGCACGTCCGCCAACCCTATGCCTATAACGAAGGGCAGGGGATGACCGAGGAGGAATTCTGCGACGTCTGCGTCCAGGCGATTGAGGACAAGATCATCGAGGTCGGCCCCGAAAATTGCGCCGCCTTCATCGGCGAGCCGGTGCAGGGCGCGGGCGGGGTGATCATTCCGCCGAAAGGATATTGGCCAAAGGTCGAGGCAGTGGCGCGCAAATATGGTCTGCTGATCGTCGCCGACGAAGTGATCTGCGGTTTCGGGCGCACCGGCAAGATGTGGGGGCATGAGACGATGGGTTTCACCCCCGACCTGATGCCGATGGCGAAGGGGCTGTCCTCGGGCTATCTACCGATTTCGGCGACCGCGGTGGCGGCGCATGTCGTCGATGTGCTCAAGACCGGCGGCGATTTCGTTCATGGCTTTACCTATTCGGGACATCCGGTGGCCGCGGCGGTGGCGCTCAAGAATATCGAGATCATCGAGCGCGAGGGGCTGGTCGAGCGCACCGGTAGCGTGACGGGGCCGTATCTGGCGAAGGCGCTGGCGACGCTGAACGATCACCCGCTGGTCGGCGAAGCGCGCTCGATCGGGTTGCTCGGTGCGGTCGAGATCGTCGCCGACAAGGAAACGCGCGCTCGCTTTGGCGGGGCCGAAGGAACCGCGGGGCCCATGGCACGCGATGCGTGCATCGCCAATGGGCTGATGGTACGCGGCATTCGCGACAGCCTGGTGATGTGCCCGCCGCTGGTCATTTCGACCGAGCAGATCGACGAGATGGTTGCCATCATCCGCAAATCCCTGGATGAGGTCATGCCGAAACTCCGCGCCCTTTAACGAAAGATGCTCTCCCATGCCCTCCGGCCTTTTTGCCTTGCTCGACGACGTCGCCACGATTGCGAAAGTGGCCGCCGCGAGCATCGACGATATTGGCGCTGCCGCTTCTAAGGCCGGGGTCAAGGCCGCGGGGGTGGTGGTCGATGATGCCGCCGTGACGCCGCGCTATGTCACCGGGTTTCAGCCGAACCGCGAGCTTCCGATCATCTGGCGGATCGCCAAGGGGTCGTTCTTCAACAAGCTGGTGCTGATCCTGCCGGCCCTGCTGCTGCTCTCCGCAGTCGCGCAATGGGCGATCACCCCGCTGCTGATGGTCGGCGGGGCATATCTGTGTTTCGAGGGCGCTGAGAAGATCTGGCACTCGCTGCACAAAGACAAGATGCCGCTTGCCGAGGCCGCTGAGATCGTGGCCGACAAGGACCATGAAGAAACGATGGTGAAGGGCGCGATCCGTACAGATTTCATCCTGTCGGGCGAAATCATGGTGATCGCGCTCAACGAAGTGATCGACGAAGCCTTTGCGATGCGCGCCGCGACACTGGTGGTGGTGGCGATTGCCATCACCATCGGGGTCTATGGCGCGGTCGGGCTGATCGTGAAAATGGACGACATCGGACTGCACATGGCGAAAGCGGGCAACAGTGTCCGCCGCGCGATCGGGCGCGGGCTGGTGGCGTTCATGCCCAAGCTGCTTGGCGCGCTGGCGCTCGTCGGGACCGCGGCAATGCTGTGGGTCGGGGGACAGATCATCCTGCACGCCCTCGACGAATATCATATCGGCAACCTGGGGCATGGCCTGCACGATTTTGCTCATTCGGTGGCGGGCAATCTGCCTGCGGCGGGCTTGTGGGAATGGCTGATCAATGCGGGCGGGGCCGGGGTGTTCGGGCTGGTGCTCGGCGGGCTGATTGTGGCGGTGCTGCATCTGGTACCTGGAAAAAAGGCGGCACACTAATCATCCTCGTCATTGCGAGGAGCGAAGCGACGCGGCAATCGAGGGTAGGCGGTAACCGCTCTGGATTGCTTCGCTTCGCCCGCAATGACGAATAAAGGGGATTACCCCAGCAACACGACCGGACTATCCGCGCGCCAGTGCATGCTGACCTTGTCGTCCCAGGTGAAATCCTCCTGATCGTGGCGCGACAGGTTGGGACGTGAGACGCGGATGCGCGCGCCCGATTCCAGCTCGATCTCGAACAAAGTGATATCGCCGAGGTAGCTCATGCCTTTGATCTTGCCGCGCGCGAAATTGTAACCATCGGGGGCGTCCTGCGCCGCCGCTCTGACTGCCTTGCCTTCGCCGGGGACGTGAAGGTAGATTTTCTCGGGGCGCAGCGCGATCCACACATCGGCGCCATGTGGGCCGGTGACGCCATGGTTCAGGTAAATCTTGCCGATTCCCGGGCAGTCGACCGCCGCCTTGTCGGGCTCGTCGAGGGTCAGCTTGCCTTCGAAGATATTCACCGAACCGACAAAATCGGCGACGAAGCGGTTGGAAGGATATTCATAGAGGTCCGACGGCGTCGCGAGCTGCGCGACTTCGCCCTTGTTGATCACCCCGATGCGGCACGCCATCGACAGTGCCTCGTCCTGATCGTGGGTGACGGTGACGAAGGTAATGCCGACCTTTTCCTGCAGCTCGGACAGCTCGAACTGCATCTGCGCGCGAAGCTTCGCATCGAGCGCCGACAGTGGCTCGTCGAGAAGGAGCACTTTCGGCCGCATCACCAGACTGCGTGCAAGGGCGACGCGTTGCCTTTGTCCGCCCGACATCTGGTCGGGCATGCGCTCGCCAAATCCGCCGAGTTTGACCAGATCGAGTGCTTCAGCAACGCGATCCTTGATCTCGCTGCCCTTCACCCCGGCGATCTTCAGACCGTAAGCGACATTGTCGGTGACGCTCATGTGCGGGAACACCGCATAGCTTTGGAACACCATGTTGACCGGCCGCTTGTTCGGCGGGATGCCCGCCATATCCTGCCCGTCGATCAGGATCCTGCCCTCGGTCGGCAGCTCGAAGCCCGCGATCATCCGCAGCAAGGTGGTCTTGCCACAGCCCGACGGGCCAAGCAGAACGAAAAATTCGCCGGCGTTGATGTCGAGGCTGACATTGTCGACCGCCGTCACCTTGCCAAAGCGTTTCGAGACATTCTGGATCTGGATGATCGGCTTGGCGGTTTCGGTCATGAAAAGATCCTAATTCCGTTCGTGTCGAGCGAGGTCGAGAGACCGTGAGAGTGTGTGCCACCGAAAGGCATCTCGACTTCGCTGGGTGCGAACGGCGACGGAGAGCGATCGGGAAAAAAGCGTTCCATCAATGCGTCTCCGCAATCGCTTTCACGCCTTGGGCCTTGAGCGCGATGAAGGTCAGGATGACGGTGAGGATGATGAGCAAGGTCGACGCGGCGTTGACTTCGGGGGTCACCGAGAAGCGGACCATCGAATAAACTTTCACCGGGAAGGTGATCGTGTCGGGGCCGCTGGTGAAATAGGTGATGACGAAATCGTCGAGGCTGAGCGTGAAGGCAAGCAAAGCGCCCGCGACCAGCGCAGGCTTGATATGCGGGATCAGCACGTCGCGGAAGACCTGGCCTTCGCTGGCGCCCAGATCCTTGGCGGCTTCTTCTTGTTCGCGGTTAAAGCTCGCGAGGCGGGAGCGGACGACCATGGTGACGAAGGGGAAGCAGAAGGTGATGTGCGCGATGGTGATCGCGCCGAGGTTGAAGGGCCAGACGAGATCGGTCGGCCAGCCGACCGCAGCAAAAAACATCAGGAACGCGACGCCGAGGCAGATTTCGGGAACGATGATCGGCAGCGAGATCGTGCCGTCGATTGCACCCTTCCACGGGAAGCGAAAGCGCCACAGCAGCACCGCCGCGAGCGTACCGAGCACCAGGCTGGCGAGCGTCGCCAGCGCCGCGATGGTCAGCGAGTTGATCAGCGCCTCGACCAGCTGGTCGTTGCCCAGCGCCTTTTCATAATATTTGGTGGTGAAGCCGCGCCACACGACGTTGCGCTTGCTGTCATTGAAACTGAAGATCATCAGCACGACGAGGGGTGCGTAGAGGAAGACCATCACCGCCCCGACCCAGAGGCGCATCCACAAGGTGCGGCTATATTCGAGCGGAGCGACCGGGGTGCGGGTGAAGAGGGCCATCAGCGGACCTCGGGCACTTTTTTGCGCATCGACTGGATCGCGATCAGCACAAACATCGCATAAATGAGAAGGAAGGAGAGGGCCGCGCCAAAGGGCCAGTCATTCGCTTTCTTGAACTGGCGTTCGATGACGTTGGCGATCATCTGGCTGTCGGTGCCGCCCATCAGATCGGGGGTGAGGTAAGCGCCGAGCGCGGGGATCAGCGTGATCATCACCCCCGCGATGATACCGGGCGCCGCCAGCGGCACGACGATCCGCATGATGGTGCGAAAATGCCCGGCGCCAAGGTCGAGGCTCGCCTCGATCAGGCTACGGTCGAGCCGGTCGAGTGCGGCGTAGAGCGGCAGCACCATGAAGGGCAGATGGACATAGACGAGCCCGAAAACGACCGCGAAATTGTTGAACAGTAGCTGCACCGGCTCCCATGTCGGCAGCGGTTGCAGGCCGACGAGCGTCTTGATCCAGCTCGTCCCTTCCCACAGCGCGCCCATTCCCTTGTTGGCAAAACCCTGCGTGCCGAGCAGCATCATCAGCGCATAGGTGCGGATGAGGAGGTTGGTCCAGAAGGGAAGCATGATACCGAGCAGCAGCCACGGTCGCCATTTTTCGCTGGCAAAGGTGATTGCCATCGCGACCGGAAAACCGATGATGAGGCAGATCAGCGTGACGAGCGCCGCGACCGCGAAGCTCTTGCCGAAAATGGTGAGGTACAGCCACTCGGTCGCGCGCTTGTAATTGTCGAGCGTGCCCGAGAATTCGATCTCGGTCAGGCCGCGATTCTCCCCGAAGCTGTAGAGCCAGACGATGGCCATCGGCAGGAGGAAGAAGACGACCACCCAGAACAAGGTCGGCAGCGATACCGCTGCGAAAGTCCTTTTGCTCGTTTTCCAGTCCTGTTCGGCCACCCCCCGATTGCCTCCCAGTCAGAGCGTCTTAGACGCGATAAATCGTCCGTCGCTGCGCGTGCAATGACGAAGCAAAGGCACCCGATTAAGCCGCGCGCACTCGCGTAAAGGCTTCTTCGAACAACGGCTGCAAGGTCGGGTTGAACTTCGCATACTCGCATTTCGCCAGCACATCGGCGGGCGGATAAATGACCGGATTGTTCTTGTAGGTATCGGGCATCAGCGCTTTGGCTGCGGCATTGGGGGTCGGGTAGAGGATCGTTTCGGTGATGCTTTTGCCGACCTCGGCATCGAGGATATAGTTGATGAAGGCATGGGCGTTCTTGGGATGCGGTGCGCCCTTCGGGATGCAAAGATTGTCCGAATTGAGCTGGCTGCCTTCGCTCGGTACGATGAAATCGATGTCGTCATCCTCCAGCATCGCCTGCGCGATGTCGCCATTATATTCGAGCACCAGGTCGATATCGCCCTTGAGCAGCAGATCCTGGCCGTCGTCGACATGGAAATTCTTCACATTAGGCTTTTGCTTGATCATCATCGCCTCGATCGTCGCGATGTCGGCGGGCGTCAGCGCGTTGACCGATTTGCCCAGATATTTGCCGTAAAGGCGGAACATGTCGCCCGCTTCGGACAGCCAGGCCATGCGACCGGCATATTCGGGGCTGTCGAACAGCACTTTCCAGCTGTCGGGCTTGGCCTTCACCTTCGACTTGCGATAGCCGATACCGAGAGCGAGCCAAGTGTAAGGCATCGATACTTTACGGCCCATGTCATAATCGACGTCGATGAAGGTCGGATCGACATTCTTCATATTCGGAATCTGGGCATGGTCGAGCGTCTGGAGCATCCCCGCCTGCGCCATGCGTTCGACGAAGTCGTTCGAGGGGACGATCACGTCGTAACCGGGGTTGCCGGCCTTGAACTTGGCAAACAGCACGTCGTTGCTGTCGAACAGGTCCATCTTCACTTCGACGCCGCTGGCTTCCTTGAAATCGCCGAGTGTCGTTTCGCCGATATAGGTGTCCCAGTTGTAGAAGTTGAGCTTGCCCTCTTCGCCATTGGCGAGCTTTTTGCCTTCGCCCTTGCTGCACGCGGCAAGACCGCCAAAGCTGATCCCGATTGCCGCGACCCCCATCGCTTGCAAGAGCGAGCGACGCCCGCGGGTTTGCTTGATCAGTTCGTTCAGATCCATGACGGCCTCCCTGTCTGTGACGTCAAGCTGACTCAATAAAGTCCGCTTGGAAAGAGGTTATTTTGCACCGCAACACGAATTTTTGAAAGATTCATGCGTTGCGGAGGTACCAATCGTAATCGAGCGTGGGTACGACGCCGAAATATCGGTCCTGTTCGACGCGTTTGACGATGCTGAACATGTCAACAAAGCGCTCGCCCAGATAGTCGCGCATCAGCGTGGAGCCGTGGAAGCGATCGACCGCGGCAAACCAGTTCGACGGCGGTTTGTCGTCGCCGCTGTTGTCGCGATCATAGCCGTTGCCGACGACGGCGGCGCCGGGGTCGGTCTTGATGGTCATGCCGTGGTGCATGCCTGCCAAGACAGCCGCGACCGCCAGATAAGGATTGGCGTCTGCGCCGCACGCGCGATGCTCGACGTGGCGGCTCGGTGGCGGTCCGGCGGGAATGCGGAACGACACGGTGCGGTTGTTGACGCCCCAGGTCGGCGCGACCGGGGCGTAGCTGTTCGCCTTGAAGCGGCGATAGCTGTTGGCGTGCGGGGCAAAGAGCGCGAAGGCGTCGCCGACGGTGGCGATCATGCCGCCGATCGCGTGACGCAGCGCCGGAGTGCCTTCGGGGTCGTCGCTGGCGAAGATGTTGGTGCCCGAACCGTCGTTGACTGACACATGGATGTGCATCCCGCTGCCCGCCTGTTCGGCGAACGGCTTGGCCATGAAAGTGGCCTCAAGGCCTTGCTGCTGCGCTACGGCTTTGACCAGCCGTTTGTACATGATCGCATCGTCGCAGGCGCGCAGCGCGTCGGGCTTGTGGCGTAGCGTCAGTTCGAACTGGCCCGGAGCAAATTCGGAAATCGCGCTTTCGAGCGGAATGTCCTGCGCGTCGGTCGCGGCATAAAGCGCGTCGAAGAAGGGCCGGAAATCGTCGAGCTCGCGCAGACCATAGACCTCGACATTGCGCGGCGTGTCGCGGCTGTAGCCGGGGCGGGCGGGGCGCACCGTGCCGTCACGGGCGCGGCGCGGGTCGACGAGGTAGAATTCCAGCTCGACCGCGAGCACCGGGGTCAGGCCGTCGGCGATAAAGCGGTCGATGACCCCGCCGAGCACATGGCGGGGATCGAGGTCGTGCGGGGTGCCGTCGAGCTCATAGAAATCGACGAGGAACTGCGCAGCATGGTCGCCGCCCCACGGCGTACGGACGAGGGTGCCGGGGATCGGCTTCATCGACCGGTCGGCGTCGCCATCTTCCCAGACGAGCCCTGTTTCGACGGTGTCCTGCCCCGTTATGTCGACGACGGTGATCGAGCCGGGGAACATCCGCCCGCTTTCATACACTGCCATCACCTCATGCTGGCGCAGTCGCTTGCCGCGCGGGACGCCGCCCATGTCGGTGTAGATCATCTCGATCGAATCGATGTCTGGATTGGCCTTGAAAAAGGCCTCGGCCTCCGAACGCGGCGCGATCACGCCCGATGATTTGGCCATCGCCCCTCTACTCCTTCAGCGCTTTGGTGCAGTCGGCGAAGCCGTCCACCAACCGGTCGATCTGGTCGTCGCCGGTAACCGGGCTCACCAACATCATATTGTGGAACGGCGCCAGCAAAATCCCGCGGTTGGCTAGGAAGAGATGGATCGCGGCTTCGAGCTCGGGGTACATCGCCGCCTTCGCTTCGCTGCCATTGCGCGGCGGGGCGGGGCAGGTGAGGAACTCGATCCGCGCGCCGACCTGGGCGACGTGCCAGTCGAGATTGGCGTTCGCGATTTCGGCTTCGAGCCCGGCTACCAAACGTGCGGCGCCGCGTAGCATGTGATCGTAGGCGGGGCGGGTGATGACCTCGGACAGCATCGCATCCATCGCTGTGATCGCGAGCGCATTGGCTGACAAGGTCGTGCCGATGCCGCTGTGACCCGCTGGTCGCGACTGGTTGAGTGCCGCCATCCGCGCGGCGACTTCGGTGCTAAAGCCATAGACCGCGCACGGCACGCCGCCGCCGATCGATTTGCCGACAACCATGAGGTCAGGCTTTGGGCCATGGGTGATGCCATGGCCGCCATAGCCCGACGAGATGGTGTGCGTTTCGTCGAACACCAGCAGGGTGCCGGTCTCGTCGCAGAGAGTCCGGAGCGTCTGGAGAAATCCCGGGCTGTCGCGGACCATGCCGACGTTGGTCATCACCGGCTCGGCAAGGACGCAGGCGATGTCACCGCCGCGCAGCGCGTCGGCGAGGGCGCCTTGGTCGTTGAACTCGATCACGGTGGTCGTGTCGCGCAGATCATGGACCTGGCCGACCAGGCTGGCGCGCATGACGGGCTGGCCGTTCTTCAGGTCGACGAAGGCGTCGTTGACCGCGCCATGATAGGCACCGTTGAAAGTCAGGATTTTGGCGCGCCCGCTGATCCCGCGGCACCAGCGGATGACCCCACGATTGGCTTCGCTGGCGGTCGTCGTGACCTGCCATAATGGCAGGCCGAACATCGCCGCCAATCGCGCGGATAATGCGGCGCCGCGCTCGGTTGGGAGCATGTAGCTCAGCCCTTCGCTCGCCTGCTTCGCCAGCGCCCTGGCGAGCGGCGGCGGTGAATGGCCGAACAGGCTCGCCGTGTCCCCGAGGCAGAAATCGTCATAGGTCTGGCCGTCGATGCTTGTCAGCGTTGCGTCCTTGGCCGACATGGCGACGATCGGCACCGGACTCGGCCAGTCCTTCATCCAGTGGAACGGCACCGACTGGAACCAGCCGGTCGCCGCGGCGTGATGGGCAAAGGCGCGCGGGTTGGCGGCGTGGAAGCATTCGGCTTCGCGGGTCGCGACGCGGGCGATGGCGCGGCCTGAGATCATCCGAGCCTGTCCTTCAACGCATAATAAAGCAGTCCCAAGGTCGCGAGCGGCTGGCGCAGCCATTTGCCGCCGGGGAAGGGGCGGCTGGGCAGATTGGCGAGCACATCGAATCGCTCGGCGGTTCCCGCCATCGCTTCGGCAATCAGTTCGCCCGCCAGCGTCGTCACCAGCGCGCCGTGGCCTGAGAAACCGTGGGCGAAAAAGACATTTCCGCGCCGCCCGATATGGGGCAGCCTGTTCATCGTTACCGCCACCGCGCCGCCCCAGCCATAATCGATCCTGGCATCGGCAATCTGCGGGAAGACCTGCGCCATGAAGGGCCGCACGAACGCTGCGATGTCGCGCGGCGGGGTCTGCGAATAGCGTTCGCCGCCGCCGAAGATCAGGCGCTTGTCGGCAGAGAGGCGGAAATAGTTGAGCACGAACCGGCTGTCGGCGACTGCGGCGTCGCTGGGGAGTAGCTCGTCAGCGCCCGCCAGCGGCACGGTCGCGATGTTATAGTTCATGATCGGCACGGTGTAGCGGCCGAGGTCGGGCTCGATCTGTCCGATCCAGCTGTCACTGGCATCGATCACATAGCGGGCGGTAATATGAGCGCAGTCGGTTATCACACCAAGGCCATCAGCCGTGTCTGTTACCTCATAAGCGCGCTGATCCTCCCAGATACAAACACCCGCGGCTTCGGCGGCTTGGGCGAGGCCGATCGCATAATTAAGCGGATGGAAATGGCCGCCATGCGGGTCGTAGATGCCACCGTGATAAAGCGGGCTGGCGATATGGTTGGGCATATCCGCTTTCGCGACGACGTCACTCTCGTAGCCGAAGCGCTTAGCGAGATAGTCCGCCTCGCGCCGCATCGCGCCGAAATCCTTCGGCGTCCACGCTGCTTCGAGATGCCCGGATTTCAGGTCGCAATCGATGCTGTGCTTGGCAATCCGCGCCGCCACCCGGTTGCCGCGCCAGCACAGGTCGAACAAGGCATCAGCGCGATCGCGGCCGAATTCTGCCTCAAGCTCGGACGCCGACCAGCGCAGGCCGGGGATCAGCTGCCCGCCGTTGCGCCCCGACGCGCCGAAGCCGATATGTTCGCGCTCGATGAGGATCACCGAAAAGCCGCGCTCGGCGCAGGCGAGAGCGGCGGAAAGGCCCGTGAAGCCGCCGCCGATGACGGCGACGTCGAACGATAAATCCCCCGCGAACTCGCCCGATTGCCACTTTTGCGCGGTCGCGGCGTAATAGCTGTTGTTGAGTGGGTCGCTCATTCGTGAGCCAATCTCTAATCCCCTTTGGGGGGGGGGGGGGGGGGGGGGGGGGGGGGGGGGGGCGCCGGCC
>NZ_JAIBES010000056.1 GCF_019459305.1 Sphingopyxis sp.
CCTCAGTCGGCCCGATGCGCTTTTGGTGTTATTCTCGGAGGGGGGGTCGTTCACCTAATTCTGTTTGTTGTGGACCCCGCCGCTGGGCGGCGCTCCCAGCTTGGCCAGCCGCGTCGCGCGCGCGACGCCGATGTCGGCGCGGCTGGCATTAACCGCCTGATTCGCCGCTTCGATGTCGGGATTGCTGGTCAGCGCGATCGCGACGGCTTCGTCGGGGGAGGCTGGCAGGTTCGGCAACTGCGGCGGCTGCTCAAGGTCAACCGGTGCTTCGCCGACCAGCCGAACATAGGATTCGCGGCTGGCAATCAGGTTCGCTTCGGCGGTCCGAAGATCTCCTTCGGCCAGCGCGAGCCGAGCCTCCGACTGCGCAACGTCGGTGCGGGTCAGGTCGCCGATCTCGAAGCGGTCGCTTGTCGCCTGCAAATTGGTCCGCAGCACCGCCACATTCTTCTGGTTCAGCTGCACGATCGCCTGATCGCGGATGACGTCCATATAGGCGCCGACGGTCTGGGCAAAAATGCTCGCCTCGGTGGCGCGCAGGTCGGCCTGACCCGCCTCCACGCGAAATTTGGCGGCCTTGACCGCATTACGCACCGCACCGCCCTGATAGATCGGCACCGACAGCTGCCCGCCGACACTGACAAAGCGCTTGGGCGAGAAAAAGCTGTTGCCGGGCAGCACCAGATTTTCCTGATAATCGACGCCGACGCCGACATCGGGCAGGCCGCCCGATTTCTGGATCGGGACATTTTCGTCGTTGGCGCGCTGTCCGGCGCGCGCCGCGGTCAGCGTTGGATTGTTTTCATAGGCTTTTGCCAGAGCCTCCTGTAATGTTTCGGCGTGCGCCGCCGACGACAGCGTCAAGGCGCCGACGGCGAGACCGGCGAGCCAGCGGGCGCGGGGGAGAGGCTGTTTCTTATCGGTATCGAGCATCGTCATGTCAGCCTGAAACAAGGAGGGATGTGGCTTTTAGAATGTGAAGCCCGCCGGGGCGGCAAAACCGGGCAGGGGCGCGACGTCCATGTCAGCAAAGCTGCGCAGCGCGATGGTGCCGCCCGCCTTTCCCCCCTGGACCAGCCGCGTCACCGCGCCGTCGGGGCGCGCTGTGACCAGGCGGCCGCCGTCGGCCAGCTGTCCGGCCAGCGTGTCGGGCAGTGTTTCGATCGCGCCTTCGACGATGATGCGGTCGAACGGGGCAGCGTTTGGCGCACCGGCGCTCAGCGGTCCGGCGACCCAATGGATATTCGCGTCGCTGGTCGCCGCCTGCGCGATCGCCATCAGCTCGGCCTGTTCCTCCACCGCATGGACCTCGGCGCCGAGCCGCGCGAGCACCGCGGCCGTATAGCCCGTCGCACTGCCGACCAGCAGCACGCGCTGGCCGGGGCGGATCGCGGCGGCTACGAGCATGCGGCCGGTGACCAGCGGCGCGTTGAGTGCGCGCCCGTGGCCCAGCGCAATCGCGCGGTCGGTGTAGGCAACACTCGCCAGATGAGCGGGCACATGCGCCTCGCGCGGCACCGCCGCCATCGCGCCGACTACCGCCGCGTCGATGACGTCGTTGGTGCGCAACTGGCTGTCGATCATGGCAGCGCGCATGTCCGCCGCGGTGATTTCGCTAAACTTCGTCGCCATCAGCGTATTCCGATTCCCTGGGGCTATGAACCTGTGCGGGGCAGCTCTAGCCCAACCAATGCTGTATTGCAATAGTAATACAGCCTCTGTCCGCATAGACGCGCATAGCTCGCAACACGAGTGCCGCCAACCCTGCATCATGGGATGGGCGGGTGTACGGGCGAATCCTTGACAAGGCGGCGAAACCCCCTCACTAGCGGCGCCGTCCAACACCCGGCCCATCCCTCAGGGATGCGGTTATTTGGCATGAGGCCCGATGGCGGAGTGGTGACGCAGCGGATTGCAAATCCGTGCACGCCGGTTCGATTCCGGCTCGGGCCTCCACCGATTTTGCGACCAAAATCAGCCAGTTAGTCTTGGCGCCCTGTTCGGAACGGGCCGCGAACGCCTTTGCGTCTTGTTGCACGGTGTTGCGCCGTTTTCCGTGCTTTTGTTCGCTTTACGTGCCAGTCCGTGCAACATGGATGCGACATAGCGGGGGGCAGAACCATCCCAGTTTGGGGTTTCAATGCCCGATCAATATTCGGGCTTTGGCGATCCCTTCCTAGGGGGCAGGCATGCGTTCGATCGGTCGATGACCGTCGGCCGTCTAGGCGCGCGGGGTATCACTCGCCGGGGCGTGGCTGTGGGCTCAGGATTTGGGCTAGACTGGGTAACCGTGGCAGTCTCCTCAGCTGCTGCGACTGCCTCGTATCGTTGCACCTCCGCCGCCGGGATCCTTATCAGGATGCCAATCCTGAAACACTGCAATTCGCCCTGATTGATCAGCTTGCGCACCATGCTGTCGCTGCATCCCCATCGATCGGCCAGTTGCGCAATCGAATAGGGCCGGGCAGCATGCTCGGGGAGGATCTGGCTGGGCGTCGTCATTTCTCGGTACCACGTGGCTTAGTCCGGTTCCGCGCGCGACGCATCGATGCTTCGACTGCCTCGCCCGATAAATACGATCGCCTTGGCCGCCCTGATCGCGGTGCGCGGTAGACTTCCGCGGTGCCGATGGCCTGATCTGCCCGGGCCGCCGTCAATCGCTCTTCTGACTGCCGGCGCACCCAGTCTGCCGCGTATTTCGAAACAGCATCGATCGCGCCCATCTCGGCGAGCATATCCATCTCTTCGGGCGTGAAGCGCATGCCCTTGCCGGCTTCCAGCTGCTTGTAGAGTCTGCGCACGAATTGGGCTGGCGTGATGCTCATCCGTAATCCTCGTCATCCCATGGATTGTGCGCGGGCGGCATCGCGGGCTGATCTTCGCCGAGCAAGATGTCGATCGTCTGAGCAGCGACGTTGATGTGGATCCGCGCTCGCTCGTACCCGGCGCGCTTGCAGGCCTTCAGGGCGCGTTCGATGTCACCTTGGCCGACCGATGCTCGCTGGGTCATGTTATGGCGTTCAGGGCCATCAAGCTGGCTCCCACGAAACAAGCTAGGCTGGCGATCGCGGCAACGATGCCGGCGACCAGGGCAAAGTTTCCCTTCTTCATGTCCGCCTCAAACTCATTTTGGCCGGTCGTGCCGAGCGCTTCAGCTTGGCCATTCCATGCCTGCATCTGACAGACGTTATAGAAGTACAGCTGAGTGAAAAATCCGCAGGCATATGCCACCAGCACGCAAGCCAGCCCCGTGCCGTATACGCCGAACGCGCCCTGCATGCTGGCAGGATCGACCTTTGAACCGGTGTTGCCGATGAACGTCAGCAACGCGATGATCGCGCCGCCGTTGCCGATGGTGAGCGCGCTCAGCAGTGCTTTCGAATAGTCGACCTGGTATTGAAGCCGGGCGAGTGCCTCCGCAGATTGCGCCTCATAATCCTGAAGTCCAATTTCTCGCTTCATCTTGTCTTCGGTCATCATCTGCCCCCTTGGCGACGGTAGCGCACTTTCGCTTGGTGATCGAATCGACCTCCGCTATAATCACCGGACATAATCAACCGCTGCCCCCTTCAGCGCAAAAACATATACCGAACGAATTGCCGCCCCGAGACAAGGGGCCGATAAGTGGCACAGAGCACAGTTTTTCCGGCATTCATCCGCGCCGAGTACGATCACGGCTCGCCAGGGTTTTGCGACTTCGAGCGCAGCCAAGCCGCTGTCAGCGAAAACATCGAGCCTGGGATCGAATCCGGCTTGGCTGATCGACGTCGCACTGCAAGCACACTCCCATCGAATGTTCGCCTCGACATCGGGGGGCATCCCGCATGACGAAAGCCACCGTCTTCCCCGCTTTCATCCGCGCCGAATATGACGGCGCCTCGAACGGCTTTCGCGACTTCGAGCGCAGCGCCAATGCTGCCAGCGATAACGTCAAGCGCCGGTTCGATACCGACATGGCCGAAATCAAGCGGACCGTCGCGAATGCGCTGACGATGCCGAAGAATGCCGCCGGTGGCCTCGACTTCAACACGGCAGGAATGCGACAGGCCGCGGCGCAGGCCGAAGTGACTGTCCGCGCAACCCGCGACACCGCAATAGCGGCCGAGCAACTGGCACGCTCTACAGACGACACGTCGGAAGCGACCCGTCGCTATATCGTGGCAGCCCAGGCCGCAGCGCGCGAAGCCGAAGAAGAAGCCCGGGCGCTGACTGCCAAGGCGGTTTCATACGAACGGCTGCAGGTCGAAATTGATCGAGCCGCGGTTTCGTCCGGTCGACTGGCGAACGAAGCCCAGCAAGCCGCCACATCGAACAGCCGGCTGGCTTTGTCGCAGGGCGCACTGAGGCAGGCATCCATCGGCGCGGGCCAGCAGCTGCAAGATATCGCGATCAGCTTGTACAGCGGCCAGCGCGCCGGCGTCGTCTTCGCCCAGCAGTTGCCGCAGCTGTCCTTCGCGCTCAGCGGCCTCGAAGGCTCGACGAACAAGACGGCAGCCGGGATCGGACGGTTTGCCACCTTCCTGTCGGGACCATGGGGCATCGCCGTCGGTCTGGGCGTCGGGGTGCTCGCGACCTTCACTTCTGGTCTTTTCGCAACCGATGACGCCCTCAAGAACGTCGAGTTTTCATCGTTCAAGCTGAACGAGGCACAGGGCATCCTCGGCGGCGTGATGGACATCACGACGGGTAAGATCAATAATCAGAACGCCGCGCTGCAAGGGCTTGCGCAGGCTCAGTTGCTGGTCGCCAAGGTTCAGGCGCAGGGCAGGCTTGCGGAAGCTCGCCGCGGGGTGACGGCAATTCAGGATCGGAAACTGATCCTCGACGGCGGATTCGGTGGCGGCATCAACATCGGCCGCCGTGGTCGCGACGGCCGCGACGTGATCTCTCAGGAGGTGCTTGCCGGCGAGCTGACCACGAAAAAGGCGGTCGACCAGCTTGAACAGTTGCGCCGGATCGGGCGCCTCACTGATGACGAATTCACCGCGGCCGCGACGTCGGTGGCAAATCTCGGGCTCGAGCTCGAAAACCTGAAGGTGTTCGACTCCGCGAACCGGCTGCTTAATGGCCAGGCGACAGCAGGCGACCGCAATCTGCTCGTGAAGCCCAAGACGCCCCGCAAGCCCCGCACTGGCGCCAACGAGGCGGACAAGGCCGCGCGCGCGGCGCAGCAACTTGAAGACGCCATCGATAAATCAGCCGATTCCGTTTCCCGCCTTCGCGGCCAGTTTGATGAAGCCCCCAAGGATATCGACAAGGCCGCCGAGGCGACGCGCGATCTCGATAATATCCTGAAGGATATCGAACGCCGATCGGCCAGTGGAAAGCTGACCGGCGCGGACAAGGCGCGGGATGCTGAAACCCGTCGCCAGATCGAGGATGCCAAGAAGAACCTGCTTCCCCAGTTCCTGCAGCGTCCGATCGAGGCGCGCATCCAGGCGGGCGAACGGGAGCTCGAATTGCAGCGCCTTGCACTCGCCGGGCGCGAAGACGAAGCCGACCTTCTGTCGTTCCAGTATGACATCATGCGGCAGATGAATGTCGAGACCGAGGACCAGCTTCGTAAGGAACTCGAAGGCCGCGGCATCAGCTGGGACCGCTATCAGATCCTTGTAAAGCAGCGACAGGAAATGAACGACATGGTTCGGGCGCAACAGCGTCTCGACCGTGCCGGCGTATCGGTCGCCGCCCAACTTCGCGAAATCGACGGCATCCGCGGCAGCATCGAAGAAGCCATCGCACGCGCACCCGGCGACGCGGCAGGCGCGGTGAAGGACCTGGTCGGCAACATAAAGACGCAGTTCCGGCAGTTCTCAGCACGACAGCTTACCGATCGTCTGTTCGGTGACGTGTTCGACCAGCTCGAATTGGAGATCCGGTCGAAGTCCCCCGTCGGCCGCGCCACGCTCGATTATGTCGAAAGCACATCCCAGGCCACGGCCGCACTGGATAGGTTCACGGATAGCCTGGACGTTGCCGCAACGAAGGTGCCAGCCAACGATAACGCGGCCAGCGGCATACAGGCGGGCGTCGGAGCAATGTATGGGAAGTTCCCGATCACCGTCTCCGGGTTCAAACTGCCCGAGAAATTCGGATCACCCTCATCGCAGCCTTCTGGCGACGTTTTCCAGACGACCTTCACCCGTTTGTTCGAACGATATCTCGGCAAGGGCGCGCCCCTCGCTCGTGACCTTGGGTCGGTGCTGCAGGGCTATCTTGAGGCGGGGCCGGTCGGCGCTGGCATCAACGGTCTGTCGGCCCTGTTCGGCAAGGAGTCCGGCGTCGGAAAGGCGCTTCAGTCGCTCAGTTCACAAATGCCCGTTATCGCCGGCATCATGCAGGCCCAGAGCGCGATCGGCAGCTTTCTCGGTAACGACGAAATCAAG
>NZ_JAIBES010000113.1 GCF_019459305.1 Sphingopyxis sp.
GTGTTTGGTGGGGTGTTTGGCGCCGCAATTTCGGGGCCCGGCGCCGGGTCTGGGTTTTCACGGGTGGGTGTATCGCCGGGGTCCGGGGCGCGGGGGGGGGGCGGGTGCCGGGTTGCAAATTCGCCGACTGAAGTGCCAGATAGGCGAGGCGCTTGTCCGAAAAGCCCATCGCTTTGAGCTTGCGCAGCCCCTCGGCATCGCGCGGCAGGCCGTTGCGGCACACTTGCTTTTCGGCCTCGACGATTTCCTCGATGCGTTCGAGGAACCACATGTCGTAGCCCGCGATGCGGTTGATTTCGCTGAGCGGCAGCCCCTCGCGGATCGCCTGCGCAGCGTTGAGAAGCCGGTCCGGGGTCGCCTTGGCGAGTTCGCTGCGCAGCTGGTCGTGGCTCGCGCCCTTGAGGCGGTCGACGAAGTTGAAGCCCGACAGGCCGGTCTCCAGCCCGCGCAGCGCCTTCTGCAAAGACTCGTGGATATTGCGGCCGATCGCCATGACCTCGCCGACCGACTTCATCGCGGTCGACAGCACCGCCTCGGCGCCCTTGAATTTCTCGAAGGCGAAGCGCGGAATCTTGGTTACGACATAGTCGATCGTCGGTTCGAACGATGCCGGGGTGACCCCGGTGATGTCGTTCATGATCTCGTCGAGCGTGTAACCGACCGCAAGCTTGGCCGCGACCTTGGCGATCGGAAAGCCCGTAGCCTTCGACGCGAGCGCCGACGAGCGCGACACGCGCGGGTTCATCTCGATCACGATCAGGCGGCCGTCCTTGGGGTTCACCGCGAACTGGACGTTCGACCCGCCGGTTTCGACCCCGATCTCACGCAAGCACGCGATGCTCGCGTTGCGCATGATCTGATATTCCTTGTCGGTCAGCGTCAGCGCCGGAGCGACGGTGATGCTGTCGCCGGTGTGGACGCCCATCGGATCGACATTTTCGATCGAACAGATGATGATGCAATTGTCCTTGCGGTCGCGCACCACCTCCATCTCATATTCTTTCCAGCCGAGGAGCGATTCCTCAATCAGGACTTCGGTGGTCGGCGAGGCGATCAGGCCGCCGCGGACGATATGTTCGAACTCCTCGCGGTTATACGCGATGCCGCCGCCGGTGCCGCCAAGCGTGAACGACGGGCGGATGATCGACGGCAGGCCGGTGCGTTCGAGCACCGCGAGCGCCTCGTCCAAAGTATGCGCAATACCCGAGCGCGCGCTTTCGAGGCCGATCTTCGTCATCGCGTCGCGAAACTTGATTCGGTCCTCGGCCTTGTCGATCGCCTCGGCATCGGCGCCGATCATCTCGACGCCATATTTGGTCAAGGTGCCATCGTTGAATAACGCGAGCGCGGTGTTGAGCGCGGTCTGCCCGCCCATCGTCGGCAGCACGGCCCAGCCGCCGGGATTCAGCGCGGTCTCTTTCGCGATGATCTTCGCGACGATCTCGGGCGTAATCGGCTCCACATAAGTGGCGTCGGCCAGGTCGGGATCGGTCATGATCGTCGCCGGGTTGGAGTTGACGAGGACGACGCGATAGCCCTCCTCCTTCAACGCCTTGATCGCCTGCGTCCCCGAATAATCGAACTCGCACGCCTGACCGATAACGATCGGGCCGGCGCCGATGACGAGGATGGATTGGATGTCGGTTCTCTTGGGCATTGTCTATTTCGCTATCGTTGCATACATTGATTGCATTGCAATCACGGGAGAATGGTGATGGGTGCGGTGACGATCCGGAATCTGGACGACACGGTTAAACACAATGCGCGGCTGGCTGCGGCGGCGAATGGACGGTCGCTGGAGGCCGAACTGCGCGCGCTGCTCGAGCGAACCTATGCCCACCGGCAAGACGAACGCGCCGCGCGCATTCGGGCGATGAGCGGGCGGGAGTTTGTCGAGCATCTGGTCAAGGTCGCGAATGGCGCCGAACTCGAATTGCCCGAGCGAACCATTGACCCTGATCGGGATATCTTCGATGCTGATTGACACCAACGTCTGGAGCGAATTGTCGAAACCGCGTCCGGACCAGAGCGTCAATGATTTCATATCGCACCATTTCGAAGACGCTTGGCTGTCGGCCCTTGTTCTTGGGGAAGTGCGATATGGCATTGCGCGGTTGACCGATGCGGCGCGACGCGAGCGGCTCGTTATCTGGTTCGATGACCTTAGTTTCCGGTTGGAGGAACGAACCCTCAGCTTCGACGCCAGCGCCGCCCAGGCATATGCCCACGTCAAGGCCCGGCTTGCCGCAGCAGGGACGCTGATTGCTGAACTCGATATGCTCATCGCCGCGCAAGCCATCGCCGCGGACATGCCACTCGTCACGCGCAACCTGTCAGACATGGGAAGAACGGGCGCCACCATCATCAATCCTTGGCAGCCCTGATCGCCCGCATCCCCGAGTAGTCGAACTCGCACGCCTGACCGATAACGATCGGGCCGGCGCCGATGACGAGGATGGATTGGATGTCGGCTCTTTTTGGCATCTCAGAGTTCACTTCAGCCCACCCACAAATTTCTCGAACAGATAGAAACTATCCTGCGGCCCCGGACTCGCCTCGGGGTGATATTGCACCGAAAACGCATTCTTCCCCGTAATCGCGATGCCGCAGTTCGATCCGTCGAACAGACTTTTGTGCGTCTCGACCACGCCGCCCGGCAGCGTCGATGCGTCAACCGCGAAGCCGTGGTTCATGCTGGTGATCTCGACCACGCCGTCGGCGAAATCGCCTCCGACGCGCTGCACCGGATGGTTCGCGCCGCGGTGGCCCTGATGCATCTTCACGGTCTTCGCCCCCGCGGCGAGCGCGAGCAGCTGGTGGCCGAGGCAGATGCCAAAGATCGGAACATTGCGTTCGAGCAGCCCCTTGATCACCGGCACCGCATAATCGCCCGTCGCCGCCGGATCGCCGGGGCCGTTCGACAGGAACGCCCCCGCGGGGCGCAGCGCGACGATCTCTTCGAGGCTGGTCTTGGCAGGCACCACGGTGACGCGCGCGCCGGCCTTGACCAGGTTGCGGAAGATATTATCTTTGGCGCCGTAATCGATGGCGACGACGTGCGGCGCGGCATCGCCCGCACGTTTGTGCTCCGACACGTCATAGCCCGAACCGAGATGCCAAACCCCGACATCCCACGCACCCTGCCGCTCGCGCGTGACCGTCTTGGCGAGGTCCATGCCCTCCAGCCCCGGCCAGCCCTGCGCCAGCATCAACAGCTTATCGAGGTCGAATTTGCCCTCGGGGCTGTGCGCGACGACGCCGGTCGGCGCACCCCCATCGCGGATGCGGCGGGTCAGCGCGCGGGTGTCGATGCCGGCGAGCCCGATCAGCCCCTGCGCCGCCATCCATTCGGGCAAGGTCTGGACGCTGCGGAAATTGCTGGGCGCGGTCGGCAGCTCGCGGGTGATGCACCCGATCGCGGCGCGCTTGTCGCGCTCCATATCGTCGGGGTTCGCGCCGACATTGCCGATGTGCGGAAAGGTAAAGGTGATGATCTGGCCCGCATAGCTCGGGTCGGTCAGGATTTCCTGATAGCCGGTCATCGCGGTGTTGAAACAAATCTCGCCCACACCCGCGCCGCTCGCGCCATAACCAACGCCCCAAAGGACAGTGCCGTCGGCAAGAACGAGGACGCCGGTCGCGCCCGCAGGCGGGGTTTCAGGCGCGGCAGAGGGGTTGGCAGGTGCCATTCAACATGCTCCGGACGGGGGGCTAAACGGCCGATCAAGTAGGCAGCAAAAAAGTGATTCACAAGCTATCGAATTTGGAATCTTGGCGCTAGAGAGGGCCTTTCCGAAATTTGCAGCGCATGGGGACACGTATGATTCGTGATGACATCAAGGCTGCGCAGGTCGCTGCGATGAAAGCCGGCGACAAGGCGCGGCTCGGCACCATCCGGCTGATGCTGGCCAAGATCAAGGACAAGGACATCGAACTGCGCACCGGCACCGCGCCAGCCGACGACGATGTGCTGGTCACCGACGTACTGCAGAAAATGGTCAAGCAGCGCCGCGAATCGATTGCCATGTACGAACAGGGCGGGCGGCAGGAACTGGCCGACATCGAGGCGGCCGAGGTCGTCGTGATCGAGGATTTCCTGCCCGCGCAGCTGAGCGACGATGAGGCGCAGGCGGCGATCAAGTCGATTGCGGCGGAGCTGGGCGCGGAGAGCCTGAAGGATATGGGCAAGGTTATGGCGGCGGTGAAAGAACGCCATGGGTCCGAGCTGGATATGAGCAAGGCGAGCGGGTGGGTGAAGGCGGCTTTGTCCTGAGACACGCCCCTCCCGCCTGCTTGCGGGCGGGTGCCGGTAGAGGCATATCGAGGATATGACCCTCACCCCGCAATGGCTGGACGAATTACGATCTCGCGTCATGCTGTCGACCCTCATCGGGCGGACGGTGAAGGTCACCCGCGCGGGGCGCGAGTACAAGGCCTGCTGCCCCTTTCATAACGAGAAGACCCCCAGCTTCACGATCAACGACGAGAAGGGGTTCTACCACTGCCTGGCCCCGGAAACTTTGGTCATCACCGAGAACGGCCGAACACCGATCGCGGATCTCTCTGGCAAAACCGTCCGGATCCTGTCGCGTGGCGGCGAATGGATTGAGGCGCCATTCAAATCCTACGGCGAACAGCGGCTCTGGAAAATCAGCCTCTCGCGCAATGGCGTCGCCAAGGAAATCCATGCCACATCCGGTCACCGCTGGTTCGTGCATGATCGGGCTCGGACCTATACGACCGAAGAACTGCGCCCCGGCCACGCGCTTGAATCGGTCTTGCCGTCACCACGGTCCGATTGGTCGCTCGATCCCGAAGGCGTCCGGCATGGCATCGTTTTCGGCGACGGCAGCATGGACAAAGGCACATTTGGTACGTTGAACCTGCACGGCGAAAGGGATGCCCAACTGCGCCACTGGTTTCCCGACCAGGAACATCATACCCAGAAACGTAAGGGCGGTGGGCTTTATCTGCGGAACTACGGCGGGCGCGCGTTCTCCCATATGAAGCAATTGCCCGGAAACGACCGCCCACCCGCCTACCTGCTCGGCTTTCTTGCCGGGTATCTGGCCGCCGACGGCCATGTGGCAAAAGACGGAACCGTGATTCTCAATTCGGCAAGCGCCGAGCATCTCGAGGCCGTCCGCGACGTTGCGACGAAGCTGGGTATTGCGACCTATGGGCGCTCCACCCTGATGCGCAAAGGCTATGGCAACGAGCCGAGCGCGCTGCATCGAATCCACTTCGTGGCCTCGACGCTGTCAGAAGATCTCTTTCTGCTGAAAACCGCGCGCCAACGTTTTGCAGCGCAAACGAAGAAATTCGATCGCCTACGCTGGGTCGTCCGGTCGGTCGAACCCAGCAATCGGATCGAAACCGTCTATTGTGCCGAAGTACCGCGCCATCACGCTTTCGCGCTCGACGACAATATTCTTACCGGCAACTGCTTCGGTTGCAGCGCGCATGGCGATGCGATCCGCTGGATGACCGACCAGCGCGGGCTGTCGTTCATGGATGCCGTCAAGGAGCTCGCCGCCGAGGCGGGGATGGAGGTTCCTGCCGCCGATCCCCGCGCCGCGAAAAAGGCCGAAGAGGCGGCGAGCCTGCGCGATGTTGTGCAGGGCGCGGCCGACTGGTTCACCCAGCAGCTCGACAGCAGCAACGGCGCCCCGGCGCGCGACTATCTGGCGAAGCGCGGCATATCCGACCCGACGCGGCGCGCCTTTGGTTTCGGGCTCGCGCCTGACAGCCGCAGCGCGCTGAAGGAAGCGCTCAAGAAATTCCCGACCGCGATGCTCATCGAATCGGGGATGCTGATCGCGGTCGACGACAAAGAGCCTTACGACCGCTTCCGCGGCCGGCTGATGATCCCGATCCGCGATGCGCGCGGGCGCGTAATTGCGTTCGGCGGCCGCATCCTGGGTGGTGGTGAGCCCAAATATCTGAACTCGCCCGACACGCCGCTCTTCGACAAGGGGCGCGTCCTTTACAATATCGATAAGGCCAGCCCGGCTTCGCGGCAGACAAACCGGATCATCGTCGTCGAAGGCTATATGGACGTCATCGCGCTCGCCGAGGCGGGGATCGCCGATGCGGTCGCGCCTCTCGGTACAGCGCTGACCGAGGCGCAGCTGGGGCTGATCTGGCGGATGGTGCCGGTGCCGGTGCTGTGTTTCGACGGCGATGCGGCGGGGCAGAAGGCGGCGATGCGCGCCGCGATGCGCGCGCTGCCGCTGCTGCGTCCGGGCTTCAGCCTTGCTTTCGCGATCCTCCCACCAGGGCAGGATCCAGACGACATCGTCCGCGCCCGCGGCGCCGACGGTTTCACTGCGCTACTCGACGAAGCCCAGCCGCTGGTCGAGCGCCTGTGGGCGCATGAGATCGCGGCGGGGCCGCTGGCCACGCCCGAGGAGCGCGCCGCGCTCAAGACCCGGCTGCTCGCCCATGCCGACGCGATCGAGGATGCCGATGTGCGCCACCATTATCGCGAGGCCTTTCGCGAGCGGCTCGACACGCTGTTCGCGCGCAAACAGCCCGAGCGGACCCCGCGCGTGCCCTGGGCGCCGCAACCGCAGCGCGGCGGCAATCGCCGCTTCGGTCCCGACCCCCGGCTCCAGCCACCGGTCGATGAAGCACGATCGATCGGCAAGATCGGCATCGGCGGCCATTATGCGGCGGCGTTGATCGCCGGATTGCTTCGTTATCCCGCGGCGATCCGGCGCCACGAAGAGGCGCTCACGCGGCTCGCGGTCGCCGATTCCAGCGACGCCGAACTGCTCCGCGTCATGCTTGATAGCGCGAGCGGCGAAGAAGGGCTTGATTGCGAGGGGTTGCTTGCCATATTGGAGCCAATGAAAGTGTATAATAGGGCGACGACATTGCTCAGAGCCGACGGAATGCACTTCTCGTTCAATCGCAGGCTTGACGGCGAAGAGGTTGATGTGGCGCGAGAAACCGCGCTTCGCGATCTGGATGAATATATTGGCGTACTGGTGACCCAGCCGGAAATTCGCACCCGGCTTGCCGAAGCCACCGCGGATTACATGCGCACGATGGACGACGAAGGCCATGCGCGGCAGCAAAAGCTGCGCGCGATGGACGAGGAATTGACCCGCCGCCTGGCCGCGCTGTCCGACAGCAGCCCGGGCTGACCCACTGATTGCCCCTTTGGCAGGAACAAATATGGCCACCAAGAACACCGCAGCCGAAACCGAAACCGACACCGACGGCCCGCTGATCGACCTGAACGAGGCCGACGTCAAAAAGCTGATCGCGCGCGGCAAGAAGCGCGGCTATTTGACCTATGACGAGCTGAACGCGGCGCTGCCGCAGGACGAAATGTCGTCCGAGCAGATCGAGGACATCATGTCGGCGATTTCCGACATGGGCATCAACATCGTCGAAAGCGACGAGGATGTGCAGGAAGAGGCCGACGCCGAACCCGACGACGAAGTCGATGTCAGCGCCGGTACCGGTTCGGTGTCGAACCCGGCGATCGAAAAGAAGAAGGAAACGGTCGATCGCACCGACGATCCCGTTCGCATGTACCTGCGCGAAATGGGCGCGGTCGAGCTGCTGTCGCGCGAAGGCGAAATCGCGATTGCCAAGCGCATCGAGGCCGGCCGCGACACGATGATCCTGGGGCTGTGCGAAAGCCCGCTGACCTTCAACGCGATCATCGACTGGTCGACCGCGCTGAACAATGGTGACATGCAGCTGCGCGAGATCGTCGATCTTGAAGCGATGCTGTCGAAAGACCCTGCGCCCGAAAATCTGGAAGAAGAAGGCGCCGAAGACAACGGCGAGATCAGCGAAAAGACCGCCGGCGTTTCGTTCAAGGACGAGGACGAGGTTGAGGAAGAACCTGCTGCTGAAAGCGACGACGAGGACGGCGAAAGCTCGTCGGGCAAGCGCGAGACATTCGAAGAGGACGAGGAAGACAATACGCTCAGCCTCGCGGCAATGGAAGAATTGCTCAAGCCCGACGCGCTCGAGAAATTCGCCAACATCACCAAAAGCTTCAAAGCCTTTTCGAAACTGCAGGAGACGCGGCTCGACGCGCTGTCGACCGCGGGCGAATTCCCCGCGGCGTCGGAAAAGAAATATCACAAGCTGCGCGAGGAGCTCACCGCGCAAGTCGAGAGCGTGCAGTTTCACAACACCAAAATCGAATATCTGGTCGACCAGCTGTACAGCTATAACCGTCGCCTGACTGCGCTCGGCGGCCAGATGCTGCGTCTTGCCGAACGCCACAAGGTGCCGCGCAAGGCGTTCCTCGACAATTATGTCGGGCGCGAACTGGAAGAGAATTGGATCGAGAGCGTCAGCGGTCTCGACAAGAAATGGGCCGCCTTCGCCGAGAACGAAGCCGGCGCGGTCGACCGTATCCGCATCGAGATTTCGGAAATCGCGCAAGCCGCAGGCATGAGCCTGACCGAATTCCGCCGCGTCGTGAACATGGTCCAGAAAGGCGAGCGCGAAGCGCGGATTGCCAAGAAGGAAATGGTCGAAGCGAACCTGCGCCTAGTGATCTCGATCGCTAAGAAATACACCAACCGCGGCTTGCAGTTCCTGGATCTTATCCAGGAAGGCAATATCGGCCTGATGAAGGCGGTCGATAAATTCGAATATCGTCGCGGTTACAAGTTCAGCACCTATGCGACCTGGTGGATCCGTCAGGCGATCACGCGCTCGATCGCCGATCAGGCACGCACGATCCGCATCCCGGTCCATATGATCGAGACGATCAACAAGCTGGTCCGCTGCAGCCGCCAGTTCCTGCACGAAAGCGGCCGCGAGCCGACCCCCGAGGAAATGGCCGAGCGCCTGTCGATGCCGCTCGAAAAGGTCCGCAAGGTGATGAAGATCGCCAAGGAGCCGATCTCCCTCGAAACGCCGATCGGCGACGAGGAAGATTCGCATCTAGGCGATTTCATCGAGGACAAGAACGCGGTCATTCCGGTCGATGCCGCGGTGCAGTCGAACCTGAAAGAAACGGTCACCCGCGTTTTGGCGTCACTCACGCCGCGTGAGGAGCGTGTGCTGCGCATGCGCTTCGGCATCGGGATGAACACCGACCATACGCTGGAGGAAGTCGGGCAGCAGTTCAGCGTGACGCGCGAACGCATCCGCCAGATCGAAGCAAAGGCGCTCCGAAAGCTGAAGCACCCGTCGCGGTCGCGCAAGATGCGGTCGTTCCTCGACCAGTAAGCGCGAATCGAGAGGGAAGATTTCCAAGGGCGGTCCGGCAACGGGCCGCCTTTTTTTTCGGTTTTTCGTTGGTATTGAGACGTTCGCCTCCGTGGAAGGGAGGTGAGACGAGATGTCGCGTTCTGGTTGTTTCCCGCCATTCGTCGTCCGAACCAGAGGTAGACGCGCAGAGGATTCCCTTCCGCAGCTCCGCGCCAATGCTGCACCGCACAAATATTTCGCCCGATCCTCTTTAAATCTTCATATTTCAACGCCAGATAGCCGTTGTCGCGCGGTGCGGCGCGCTTCATCAAGGGTTCAGGCGCCACCCATCAAATGGCAACCATTCCCAATCAATGGGAATGGGTTCACGGTCCAGAGCGGGCGGTCCAGCGCGATCGACCCCATAAAGCTCGGATATTCGGGGGATTGCTCAAATTGGCACGGCCTTTGCGATGCATCCGGCATCGGCGCGGGGCAGTGCTCGCAGCCCAAAGGAAAGACAAAAAGATGGAAAACGAAACCACCAACCTTTTCAACCGCCGCGATACGTTTTTCGGTATCTGCGAGGCCGTGGGCCAGGATTTTGGCTTTAACCCGCTCTGGCTGCGCCTCGCCTTTGTCGCGCCAATCTTCTTTTTCCCGGTGCAGGCTTTCATCGGCTATTTCGCCCTTGGCGCTGTTGTGCTCACCTCGCGCCTGCTCTTCCCGGTCAAAGCCAATGCAACCGCAGCCCCGGCATTGACCACGGTCGAAGACACTGTGCAGGCCACCGAAAAGCCCGCTGAGTTCGCACTCGCAGCTTAAGCGGCACTGGCCGGACAATCCCTCTCCCCGGGTCCGGCCTTCCCGCGCAGATGACGTCGAACCGGCGCCATCGACAGGACCGGCAAGCTTCCCCCGGGGCTTGCCGGTCCTTTTGCGTTTGTCCCTGAGTGAAACAGCACCGGTACAAATCTCCGCCCGCGCATAAACGTGGCGTTTACGACGTTGCCCTATGACCGACTGTTGATAGTCCACCGGCCTGGCCTCGCGGCCCGCGCCATAGGCGAGGAACAAGCGTTGAGCCAGTCGACCCAGCCCCTGCTGCATCCGCGCGGCGTCGCCGAAATGCTCGATTCGCTGGTCGCCAGCGGCGGCACCGGCGCGCATTCGCATGTTCGCGCCGGCGCGCTGTCGAGCGGGTCAGACGCGATGCGCAACCTGGCTGACGCCGTCCATTTCCTATGTCTGCTCCACGGCCGCCACCCCGGCGTCATCGACAGCGCCGCGCGCAAAGCGGTCGATCCGGCATCGCGTCAATGGATGGAGGAATCCGCCGACGCCTTTGTTCAGGAACGCGCCTTTCTGACCAAAATCGCCTCGGCGGTCGGCCCGGTGCCGAGCACCCAGGGACAGGCGCAATGCGAGGCGGCGGTCGCTGCGCAGCGCAAGGCGATCGATATGCTCGCCGAATCGGATCGCCATGGCTGCGCCGTCGGCGCCGCGATCGCGCTGACGCTCGACTGGCGGACGATCCGCGTCCTGCTCGACATCAGCGCGCAGCGGCTCGACTTGACCCCGCCAACCTGCACCCTGCCCGACCTGCGCGAAACCGCGCGGCTTGCCGGGGCCGTCGCTAGCAGCCCCGCGGTCGAACGCGCTATGATGTTCGGCGCCCAGCAGCTTATCACCCAGCACCGCGGACTGTGGGATCTGATGGCAGCGCGCGCGGCGAGCCGCGCGATTAGCTGAATCCAATCCTCCCTGTCGCGCAGCGATGGGGAGGATCTTGCGACGCCTTCGGCTTGCACCCTCTCCCTCCCCTCGCTATGCCCGCGCTTGATTGACGTTCACGTTAAGGGAAAGACGAGCCCATGCGTTTCGATGGAACCAGCGCCTATATCGCCACCGACGACCTGAAGGTCGCGGTCAACGCCGCAACGCTGCTGCGCCGCCCGCTGCTGGTGAAGGGCGAGCCCGGCACCGGCAAGACCGTGCTGGCCGAGGAAATCGCGAAAGCGTTCGATGCGCCGCTGATCACCTGGAACATCAAGTCGACGACCAAGGCGCAGCAAGGGTTGTATGAATATGACGCGGTTGCGCGCCTGCGCGACGGTCAGCTGGGCGAAGAGCGCGTCCACGACATTCGCAATTACATCCGCAAGGGCAAATTGTGGGAGTCGTTCACCTCGCCCAAGCTGCCCGTGCTGTTGATCGACGAGATCGACAAGGCCGACATCGAATTCCCGAACGACCTGTTGCAAGAACTCGATCGGATGGCGTTCCATGTTTACGAAACCGATGAGACGATCACCGCGAAGGAACGCCCGATCGTCGTCATCACGTCGAACAATGAAAAGGAACTGCCCGACGCTTTCCTGCGCCGCTGTTTCTTCCACTATATCAAATTCCCCGATCGCGACACGATGGCGGCGATCGTCGACGTCCACTTCCCCGGCATCCAGAAGACGCTGGTCAGCCGCGCGATGGACATCTTCTACGAAGTGCGCGACGTGCCGGGCCTGAAGAAAAAGCCCTCGACCAGCGAGCTGATCGATTGGCTGAAGCTGCTGCTCAACGAAGACATGCCGCTCGAAGTGCTGCAGAACCGCGACGTCGGCAAGGCGATCCCCCCGCTCCACGGTGCGCTGCTCAAAAATGAGCAGGATGTGATGCTGTTCGAAAAGCTGGCGTTCATGGCGCGGCGTCAGGGAAGCTAGAGCCCGCCTTCGCTCCTAACCTCCGTTGGTATCGAGCGAAGTCGAGACACGCAATGCAGTGCCGGACGTATCTCGACTTCGCTCGATACGAACGGATCGGTGCGTAAACGTCGTTCAGACGCTTTAAAGCTGGTACGCGACCTCCACATCGCCCCAGCGCCGACCATTGATCACAACCGGCGTATAAACGTTGCGGACCGTGACGTAGTTCGTGCCGTCGCCTTCCTGGCGATAGACCGCCATGAAGAACGGGGCGCTGCTGCGTTTGGCCGCCTTGTCGGTGTCGTCGAACAGGATACGGCCGTTGCGGCAATAGGCGGTGTCGTGCGCCACATCACCGGTCGGGGCACGCGAACATTCGGTGATGTGTGTCGGTAAAAAGCCGTTCATGTCCGCCCCCGACGACATCTTCACATTGGAATTGTTGGCGACGACATCGTCAAATAGCGGCCGCCAATTGGCGTCGGCCCAGTCGCACAAGGTGGTGCGGAAGCGTTCGGGGTTCGATCCCGGCACGCGGATATAATTGGTGTCGAACAATTGCTCCATCGTCAGCTCGCCATTCGCGATCGCCTGCTCGGCGATCCCGACAAATTTGTCGCGCACCTTGGCGGCAAGTTCGACAACCGCCGAATCCTGCGGGCTGACCCCCGCCGAGATCACCGCGTTGAACATGCGGTTCGACACATGCTCCATCGACAGGATCGACGTGCGGGTATCTTCCAGCGTCGAACGATTGTCCCGTACCGACCCGACGACGCGGTCGACCGCCTCGCGGACTTTGGCGCCGTTGGCGTGCACCATCGCGCTCGACTGCGCGATGCGGTCGCTCTGATCGTCGAGCAAGGCGACGAGGTGCGTTGCGTCGTGCAGCGCGTCGGTGATCGTTTCGAACTGCGCTTCGGCGCGGCTCGATTGCTCGACCCCGGCCTGAATTTCGGTGACCAGCCCGCTCGCTTCGGCGGCAAGGCTGCCGATGCTGCGACGGATTTCGTCGGTCGCGCCGCGGGTGTTCTGCGCCAGCTTTTTTACTTCGGCGGCAACCACAGCAAAGGTGCGGCCAGCGTCACCGGCTCGCTCGGCCTCGATCGCGGCATTGAGCGCCAGCATGTTGGTGGTCTTGGCGATCGCTTCAATCGACTGGCTGACCTGCTGCACCTGCTCCATCACCGCGGCGAAATTGGTGACGTGCGTGCCGAGCCGCGCGACGAGGTCGATGACCGACCGAAATTCGGTGACCGCGGAATTGACGCGTTCGGCACCAGCGTCGAGCTGTTCGCACGCGCGCGCCGACAGCAATTTGGCTTCATCGGTCGAATCGGCAATCTGGCGCTGGTCGGATTCCAGGCTGACAACAAAATCCTCAAGCCGTCCGAGCTCGTCGACCTGACGGTCCATCTGGTCAGTCGCGCGCTTGATCTGCCCCGCGGCCTCGCTGCATCCCACAGCCAATTCGCCGCAGTCGCTCGCAACCGACTGGTCAAGCACCGGCGCAGCCGGATTGATCGGATCATATTTCATGCGCGCACCCACCAAAAGAACATCGACGGGTCATGCCGGATAATGGTTAACGGGGCGTCAAAGGGTTGCGAGTGGGCGCCCAGCAACGAGCCGACCGTCCCTCCCGCCTGCGGGAGGGGAGACGAAACGTCGACAAATGATCTTCACTTGGCATTGCACCAACGTCCACGCCCCGCTTTCCGTTTACGTAAAGGGATTGCACCGCAAGTCGCGACACGTTACCCCTCCACCATGTTTTTCGGCTTCCTTGACGAGCTTCGCGCCGCGGGCATTCCCGCCAGCCTGAAAGAGCATCTGATGCTGCTGGAGGCGCTCGACCGCGAGGTGATCGACCGCAGCCCCGAGCAATTCTATTACCTCAGCCGCGCGATTTACGTGAAGGACGAAGGCCTGCTCGACCGTTTCGACCAGGTGTTCAACAAGGTCTTCAAGGGTATCATTTCCGATTACGGCCAGAACCCGGTCGATGTCCCCGCCGACTGGTTGAAGGCGGTTGCCGAGAAATTCCTGACCCCCGAGGAAATGGCCGCGATCGAGTCGCTCGGCGACTGGGACAAGATCATGGAGACGCTGAAAGAGCGGCTCGAAGAACAGCAGAAGCGCCATGAGGGCGGCAGCAAGTGGATTGGCACCGGCGGCACGTCGCCCTTCGGCAATTCGGGCTATAATCCCGAGGGCGTGCGGATCGGCGGCGAGAGCAAGCACAAGCGCGCGCTGAAAGTGTGGGAAAAGCGCGAGTTCCAGAACCTCGACAACACCAAGGAACTCGGCACCCGCAACATCAAGATTGCGCTGCGCCGCCTGCGCAAATTCGCGCGCGAGGGCGCCGCGGACGAACTCGACATTCCGGGCACGATCGACGGCACCGCGCGGCAGGGCTGGCTCGACATCCGGATGCGCCCCGAGCGGCGCAACGCAGTCAAGCTGCTGCTGTTCCTCGACGTCGGCGGGTCGATGGACCCGTTCATCAAGCTGTGCGAGGAACTGTTCAGCGCCGCGACGACCGAGTTCAAGAACCTCGAATTCTTCTATTTCCACAACTGCCCCTATGAAGGCGTGTGGAAGGACAACAAGCGCCGCTGGTCCGAACGCCACCAGATGTGGGACATCCTCCACAAATATGGCCATGATTATAAGGTGATCTTCGTTGGCGATGCGTCGATGAGCGCCTATGAAATCACTCATCCAGGCGGCAGCGTCGAACATTTCAACGAGGAATCGGGCGCGGTCTGGCTCCAGCGGATCACCAAAGTCTATCCCGCCGCGGTGTGGCTGAACCCGGTGCCGGAGGCGCATTGGGGATACACGCAGTCGGTGAAGCTGATCAAGCAACTGATGAACGACCGCATGTATCCACTCAGCCTTGCCGGGCTGGACGATGCAATGCGCGAGTTGACGCGCAAGCATTGAGCGCGGCGTGGGCAAATTCAGGGACAGGCTGCGCGGCTGGTTCGGACGGTATGAGATAGAAGACCCGCGGGCGATCGCCGCGCAGTCACCCTAACTTTCTATCTTCCCTCAGAAAATGAGCTGTTGGCGGTATCGCCCGGCGACCTCGTCAAACTGATTTTCCGGTCGATTCCCGATAGCGGCGAATGGGGCGCAGAACGGATGTGGGTCATCGTGACGGCGACAGACGGAGCATGGTTGACCGGTACGCTCGACAACGATCCTCTCGACATGCCTCAGCTCAGCGCCGGTGATCGCGTGACATTTGCTCGTGGGCACATCATCGACATCGACCGGAGTTAGGATCGCGCCGTCCCACCGCCAAACGCGCCCGCGCGGCGAGAATATTGGGACCGCTGCTTCGTCGATGACCAAATTCTCGATGGCCGACTCAAAGCCGAGTATCTTTATCGCCAAGAGCCCGACCCGCCGGGCGAAGGCGATGCCTATCCTGACAGCGGCTGGCGCTTTCGGTACGACACACGCAGCCTGACCGACACCGAGTATGACAATCCGAGTTTCAGCTACATTGCGATTGCCAAGGTGCTGAACCGCGATGACAGCTGGCTCCATTTGATTGACGTGCACGCCGGCAGCGCGTTTCTCCGCGATTGGGCTACGGGCAGATTAGGGTCGACAGAATTCACTGCGACCGATTGAAATCGCTCGAATTCGCCCGGCCCTCCCGCTAACCCTCGCAGATGATCGACCTGCCCCTCGTCACCATCCTGCTCCTCACCGGGTTCATCAACCTGATCGGCGCGCTCGCTTATGCGGCGCGAATTGCAGGGGTACGGACGCGGCGGATTGCGATGTCGTTCGCGCTGTTCAACATCCTGGTGCTGTTTTCGCGCACGTCGAACAGCTTCCTCGGCCCTTTCCTCGCCAAGCGGATCGAAACGCGGCTGCATGACGGCAACGGCGCGTCGCTGTTCATCGACATGCAGCTGGTACTGGCCGCGGCGAGCGTCGCGACGTTGATTGGCATCTTGCTGGTGCCGACGGGGCAGCGGATGTTTGCGGCCGCGATCGGCTGGTATCAGACCAACCGGTCCACGACAAAGCTGGCGGTCAAGGCGGTAAGCCCAAGCGGACTGCGCACCTTGGGCCGGTCGCTGACCTTACCAAGCTTCGCGCACCTGAGGGGCTGGACGATGCCCAAGGGGATCAGCTGGGGCGTGCTGATCGCCAATTGCCTTGCGCAGTCGCTGCTCGCGGTCGGCGTCGTCGCCTCGCTCTACGCCGGCTATCTGGCGCCCGAGTTCCGCGTCACCGCATCGCAGTTGTCGGCGCTCATTAACGGCTTTGCGACGATCCTGCTGTTCGCCTTTATCGACCCGCAACTGTCGGTGATGACCGACGACGCGGTCGAGGGCAAAGTCGACGAGGCAGAATTTCGCCGCGCGATCACGTTCATCTCGCTGAGCCGCCTCTCCGGTACGATCCTGGCGCAGGCGCTGCTGCTGCCCGCGGCAATGCTGATCGCCTGGGTTGCGGTCTATGTCTGACGTGCCACGCGGCCAGTCGCGCTTTCACGCCGTTCGGATGCGACTGGAGGCGATGGCGGTCGAGCCCGGACCGCGCGGCTGGTTTCTCGAATTCCTCGTCTTCGGGTTCAAACAGGGTTGGGCGTGCCTGTTCGGCGCGCTGATGCTCGCGCTGCTACTCGGCACGCATCTATTCTGGCCCGACGACGCGCCGCTCTACCGTTATGACGCAATCACCATCGGCGCGGTGCTGATCCAGCTCGGGATGCTCGCCTTCCGGCTCGAAACGCCGAAAGAGGCGCTCGTCATCCTGATCTTTCACATCGTCGGCACGGTGATGGAATTGTTCAAGACCGCGGCGGGGTCGTGGCAATATCCCGAGGCGAGCCTGCTCCACATCGGCGCGGTGCCGCTGTTCTCGGGCTTCATGTATGCCGCGGTGGGCAGCTACATCGCGCGCGTCTGGCGCATCTTCGATTTCCGCTACACGGGCTATCCGCCGGTCTGGACCAGCTATGCGCTCGCCGCCGCGATCTATATCAACTTCTTTGCGCACCATTGGTTGTACGACATTCGCTGGTTCCTGTTCGCAGCGGCCGCGCTGCTCTTCTGGCGCTGTCAGGTGTGGTTCCGCCCGCTGCATGTCCACCGCCGCATGCCGTTGCTTGTCGGCTGGGGACTGGTCGCGCTGTTCATCTGGCTTGCAGAGAATATCGGGACATTTGCGCGGGCCTGGACTTATCCCAGCCAGGACAATGGGTGGCACATTGTGGGGCTGGAAAAGCTCGGCAGCTGGTATCTGCTGATGATCATCTCGTTCGTGCTGGTCAGTTTGGTGCAGCGGCCGAGGATACCTGACGCCTCCCTCTAATCGTTGCCCCCGCCGGCGGCGGGGGGGCCCCCCGCCCAGACACCCACACCAAAAAAAAAAAAAAACACCCCCCCCCCC
>NZ_JAIBES010000118.1 GCF_019459305.1 Sphingopyxis sp.
ACCACCCGACATTGCTAGCGCCGCTAAGAAATCCAGAGGGGCTACCGGGGGCTCTGGATTGCCCCGCTGCGCTCGCAATGACGCAATCGGGAATTATTTCGCCTCGGGCTCCATCGGAATGATCACCTCATCGGGGTGATAGGCGCCCAGCTTTTCGCGCACATATTCCTCGGCCAGATCGGGATCCACGCGCCGCCGGTCGAGCAAGTTGACGCGGTTCTCAAGCTCGCTCTCTTTCTTCGCCAGTTTGGACAGCACGACGCGCTTCTTCTCGACCGACTGGCTATAATCGCCCCAGGCATACAGCCCGGTCGGACCAAGAATGATATAACCGATCATCGCCAACACCGCGATCACCGCGACCGCGGGGCCGACAGCCCGATTCATCGATTTGCGGAGTTTGTGGCGTTGCGTCATTCCCGCCCTTGAATCAGAGTTGATTCATGCCGTCAAGCGCCGACACCTCACTTTACCACCCAAAGGGTATGGCCGATCCGATTTTGCTCTGCCACAGTCTTGCGGACCATCGTTCAGGGGAAAAATCATGCGACTGTTCATCACCGCCATGTTGCTCGTCACGACTTCGCCGCTTGCCGCACAGATCGCGACGCCCGAACGCCCGATCACCGACCCGAAAACGATTGTCTCGCCCGTTAATCCCGACGCCCGTCCGGTGCCGCTCGACGACATCGGGGTCACCCGCTCACTCTACGACGCGGTGTGGAGCGCCGACGGCAAGAGCATCTTCATCGCCACCGACCTCACCGGTCGCGCCAACATCTGGCGCATGGACGCGGGCGGCAGCTGGCCGGTTCAGCTGACGCTGTCTGACGAAGCACAATCAGGGCTGGCCACGGCGCAGGACGGTCAGTGGCTTTATTTCACACAGGATGCCGGCGGGAACGAATATTATGACGTCTATCGCGTGCCCACGGCGGGCGGATCGCCAGAGAATCTGACGAACACGCCCGAGCGCAGCGAAAACGGACTGCTCGTGGGACCGACGGGCAGCCTCGTCGCACTGTCGACCAAGCTCAAGAGCGAAGGACAGAATAATCTCGCGGTGATGGACGCGGGCGGCAAGGTCCGCAATCTGACCGCTGAAAAGGACCCTGCCTACGGCTGGTCGCCGGTCGCTTGGATCGACGGCGGCAAGGCGATCATCGCCAACCGCAGCCTGGTCGACAGCTCGGCTAGCGAAATATGGAAGGTCGACGTCGCCAGCGGCACCGCGACGATGCTGCTCGGTAAGCCCAAGACCATCTATGCCGCGAGTGGCGCCACCCGCGACGGGGCGGTGCTCGCGGTGACCACCGACGAAGGCACCGGCCAGCCGCACGCCGGCGCCTACACTGTCGCGACCAAAAAATGGCAGTGGCTGGCGAAAACCCCGTGGGAGGAGACGAGCGACATCGTCACCCCCGACGGCAAAGCAATGTTCGTGCGCACCAACAACGACGGCCGCTCGACGCTGTCGCGCGTCGACCTTGCGACGATGGCCAGGACCGAACTCGCGCTCGATCCGGGCCGCGCGTCGATCCCCGGGCTCTTCGCGATTTCGCCCGACGGCAGCAAGATGTTCGTCACGCGCAGCGGCGCGGACTCACCGACGATGCTTTATGCCTATGACCTTGCCACCAACAAGGCCGTCCCCGTCGTGCCGCTGGCGATGGCCAGCTTGACCCCGAAGATGCTGCCCAAATCGCAGGTGGTAACCTACAAGAGCTTCGACGGCACGCCGATCAGCGCGATCGTCACCACGCCGTTCAATCTGAAGCGCGACGGCAGCGCCCCTGCGATCGTCATCCCGCACGGCGGCCCGACGGGTCAGGCGCAAGACGGCTTCTCGCGCTACGCCACCGCCTTCGCGACGCGCGGCTATGTCGTGATCCAGCCCAATTTCCGCGGATCGACCGGCTATGGCAAGACCTTCCAGGAAGCGAATTTCAAGGACCTCGGCGGCGGCGATTTGAAGGACACCGTCGCGGCGAAGGATTTCCTCGTCCGGTCGGGCTATGTCGACGCGAAAAAGGTCGGCATCTTCGGCGGCTCCTACGGCGGCTTCATGACGTTGATGGCGATCGGCCGCACCCCCGACGAATTCGCCGCGGCGGTGCAATGGTTCGGCATCATCAACTGGCGCACCATGTACCGCGACCAGGACGAACTGCTCAAAGCCTATCAGCGCACCCTGCTCGGCACGCCCGAGGCCGACGGTGCGGTTTACGACGCCTCGTCGCCGCTGACCTATATAAAGGCCGCGAAGGCACCACTGCTGACCATCCAGGGCGAAAACGACATCCGCGTTCCGCGCGGGCAGGCGCAGGAGGTGCACGACATCCTCAAGGCCAAAGGCAATGTCGTCGAGACAATCTATTACCCCGGCGAAGGCCATGGCTTCCAGAAGCGCGAGAACCAGCTGGACTCGCTGCGCCGGACGATCGGGTGGTTCGACAAATATTTGAAGGGGGAGTGAGAGGCGAGATTCCCATACTTTGTGACCCCGGACTTGGTCCGGGGTCCATTCAGTCAAGCGCAGCAATGAATCCCGGATCAATTCCGCGATGACGAAGGCCGGAGAGGCACTCTACCCGAAAATCGCAGCCCCCGGATAACGCGCCATGTCGCCCAGCTCTTCCTCGATGCGGATCAGCTGGTTGTACTTCGCCAGCCGGTCCGAGCGTGCGAGGCTGCCGGTTTTGATCTGTCCGCAGTTGGTCGCGACCGCGAGGTCGGCGATCGTCGAATCCTCGGTCTCGCCCGAACGGTGCGACATCACCGCCGTGTAGCGCGCGCGGTGCGCCATATCGACGGCGTCGAGCGTTTCGGACAGCGTACCGATCTGGTTGACCTTGACGAGCAGCGAGTTCGCGAGGCCGTCCTTGATCCCCTGCTCCAGGCGCAGCGGGTTGGTCACGAACAGATCGTCGCCGACGAGCTGGCACTTGTCGCCGACGAGATCGGTCAGCGCCTTCCAGCCCACAAAATCATCTTCGCTCATCCCGTCCTCGATCGACTTGATCGGGTAGTCGTTGACCAGCGCGGCGAGATATTCGGCCATCTGCTCGGGGCTGAGCGACAGCTCTTCACCGCTGATTTCATATTTGCCGTTCTTGAAGAATTCGGTCGCGGCGCAATCGAGTGCGAGCACGACGTCGGTGCCGAGCTTGAAACCCGCCTGATCGACTGAGGCGGCGATGAAGTCGAGCGCGGCGCGCGTCGAGGCGAGGTTCGGGGCGAAGCCGCCTTCGTCGCCGACCGCGGTGGCAAGACCCTTTGCCGACAGGCCTTTCTTCAGCGTGTGGAAAATCTCGCTGCCCCAGCGCACCGCTTCGGCGATGCTGCCGGCGCCGACAGGCATGATCATGAATTCCTGCACGTCGATCGGATTGTCGGCATGCTCGCCGCCGTTGATGATGTTCATCATCGGCACCGGCAAGGTGCGCGCCGACACGCCGCCGACATAACGATAGAGCGGCAGGCCGCGCGCGTCGGCGGCGGCCTTGGCGGCGGCGAGGCTGACGCCGAGGATCGCGTTCGCGCCGAGGCGGCTCTTGTTAGCGGTGCCGTCGAGGTCGATCATCGCCATGTCGAGTTCGCGCTGGTCCTCGGCATCGAGGCCGATCAGCGCGTCGGCGATGTCGCCATTGACCGCGGCGACCGCCTTGATCACGCCCTTGCCGAGATAACGACTCTTGTCGCCGTCGCGCAGCTCGACCGCTTCATGCGCGCCGGTCGAGGCGCCCGAGGGCACCGCGGCGCGGCCAAAGCTGCCGTCTTCGAGCAGCACATCGACTTCGACGGTGGGGTTGCCGCGGCTGTCGAGGATTTCGCGGCCATGGATGTCGATGATGGCGGTCATGGTTGGTGTCCTGCTGGCGGCCAGCGATCGGCCGGTTTGGAAAGGCGCCCGCCTGTTATCGGCGCGGCGCGGGAATCGCAATAATGGATAGGAATTTTGCTGGCCTATGGAACCAATGGGCCGCTCTTGCTATATATTCAGGCAGGACCAAAGGGATGTTCGCCAATGCGGCGCCCGACACAAGAAGAAGAGGACAACGCCATGGCTAAGCCCGCTACTCCCGCGCCGACCAAAACCGCCGCCCCGCGCCCCAAGGCACCCGCAAAGGCTGGCGCCACCAAGGCTGCGCCCGCGCGCAAGCCCGCGACGGTGAAAGCCGCCAAGGATCATCCGATCCGCGACCAGCTGGTTGCGACGCGCGACACCATCAAGTCGGAAGCGACGAAAAAGGCCGCCTCGCTGAAGGGTGAAGCGACGACGCTCGCCAACCAGGCATCGGCCAAGGCACGCGACGCCGCGACCAAGGGCAAGGGTAAGGCCGCCGACGCGGTCGGCAACCTCGCCAAGATGCTGGAAGACAGCGCCGGCACCGTCGATACCAAATTCGGCAAGCAATATGGCGATTACGCCCGCTCGGCCGCAGCGACCGTCGCGGGCCTCGCCTCGACGCTCGACAAAAAGGATCTCGACGAGCTCGCCGCTTCGACCAAGGATATGGTCAAGAAGAACCCGGCGATCGCGGTCGGCGCCGCCACCGTGATCGGTTTCGTGCTCGCCCGCATGCTCAAGGGCGGCTCGAACGATTGACAAGTTCTTGCCATCCTCAGATCCGACCCTCCCGCCCATGTCCGACGAGCGCAGCTTTGACGGCATAAGTCACGGCTATGCGCCCGACGGGCCCCCGGTCGCGCCGTCGCCGGTGCCGCTCGAACAGATTGTCGGCGATGTCGTCGACAATCTTTCGGCGACCGCACGGGCGGAGTTTGCGCTGATCGAAGCCCGCGGTGAGCTGGCGCTGCACGGTGCCAGCCGCGCGGCGATCTGGGGCGGGGTGGCGGCGACGGCGGCGGGGGTTGCGCTGCTGGCGCTGGCCTTCGGTGCGATCCTGGCGCTCTCGCCGCAGATTGGGCCGCTGCTGGCGACCTTGGTTGTCGTTTCGGCGCTACTGGTGATTGCAGCAATCGCGGCGTGGCGCGCGCACAGCCATTATGGCGACATCCGCACCGCGCTACGGCGCGACCTGACCAATGAGGGGATCGACGATGGCGCGGACGCGTAACCGCCTGATCGCCGCAGCGCGCCGCTCGATGCTCCAGCGCGCCGAACTGCACCGGCGGCTCGACGTCGCCAAGGCGGAGTTGAAGCCCGGGGCGCTCGTCGATCGCGGCAAATATCGACTCAATGCCAAAGTTGATGACGCGGCGCATGCTGTGCGCCGCGAGTTTCGCAACAACCGCCTGCCGATCGCCCTCGCTGCGGTCGCGGGCGTCGCATGGCTGCTGCGCGAACCGATCAAGGAGCATGCGCCGCGGCTGACGCGCAAGATTCAGGATATGGCGAACGCGATCACCGATCGCCTGCACCCCGCCGACGAGCCAGCCGACGAAATATATGCCGATGACGGCGAAACGATCGAACCAGTGGAGAATGACGATGAAGCCGTTCAGTGAAACCGCCAGCGATGCGCGCGCCAAAGCGAGTGAACTTGCCGAGAAAACTGCCGAAAACGCGCGGCTGACCGCCGAAGCGGCGAAGGCGCGGATCCAGGACGGCTATGGCCGCGCGCGCGCCGCCACCGAAGATTTGGCGCACAAAGCCAGCGAACAGGCAGGCGTCGCCCGCGAAGCCGCTGGCGAAGCGTATGAAAAGGGCAAGGTCCAGGCCAAGCGCGCGAACAGCAAGCTCAAGGACGTGGCCGAAAAGCAGCCGATGGCGCTGGTCGCCGGGGCGGTGGCAATCGGTGCGTTGCTCGGGTCGTTGCTACCGAAGGGCCGCAACGACGATTGACCGGCTTGCCGTAGCGGCGCCACGCTGTTAGGGGCCGCGCCTTCTCCCCGACCCGCAAGGACAGCAGCCATGAGCAAATTGCATCTCGTGTTCGGTGGACGCGTCAGCGATCCGCAGGGAACCGACTTTGTCGACCTCCACAACCTCGACGTCGTCGGGCTGTTTCCCGACTATAAGTCGGCGGAAAAAGCGTGGCGCGCCGCGGCGCAGCGCACCGTCGACGATGCCGAAATGAAATATGTCGTCGTTCATCTGCACAAGCTGTTGCAGCCGGACAGCGAATAAACCCCCTCGTCATTGCGAGGAGCGCAGCGACGCGGCAATCCAGCGCATGCATAAACCGCTCTGGATTGCTTCGCTTCGCTCGCAATGACGAAATAATCTTGAGTATTTACCGGAAATTATCCGCATAAGCCTGAATCTTCAACGTTCGCACCGGCGGTGCAACCACCTCGGCATCGATCCCGTTGCGCTCCGCATAAGCCACCGCTTCGACCTGACTGGCAAAGCCGAGCCGGATCTGCCGCTGCGTATCGCCGCTGCCCGCCCATCCCATCAACGGGTCGGGCTTGCGCGCTTCGGCGGGGGCGAATTCCAGCATCCAGCGCTGCGTTCCGGCGCGCCCCGACTGCATCGCATTTTTGGGTTTCTGGAAGATGCGCGCTTTCATTGGGACTGTCCTGCGTTGGTTGGGCTGCCCGTGCCTTAGCGGCTTGGCGGCCTCGCGAAAAGGGTCAACCTTAAGCCCCGTCGCGCCGCGCCTGCGCCGCCTTGGTCATCAAGGTCGGGCGGGCGTTGGCGGGGTCGTCGGGCCAGCTGTGCTTGGGGTAACGGCCACGCATCTCGCGCGCCAAATCGTGCCAGCTGCCGCCCCAGAAGCTGACGAGATCACGCGTCGTCTGAATCGGCCGATGCGCGGGCGAGGTCAGCGCGAGCACCAGCGGCACCGGCGGATCGCCGATCATGGGGTGGCGCGCCAGCCCGAACAATTCCTGCACCCGCACGCTGACCGTCGGCCCGCCGTCGGCGCCATAGTCGATCGGATGGCGGCTCCCGACCGGGGTGAGATAATCGGCAGGCGCATGTTTTTCGAGCAACTGCTGCGCCGACCAGTCGAGCAACCCCATCAGCGCATCGGTCAGCCTGCGGTCGCCAATGTCACGCAGACCGCGGCATCCCGCGAGCAGCGGTGGCAACCAAATGTCGAGGCTGTCGGCGAGCGCACCGGTCGACAGCGTATCGATGCCGGCAAAGCTCGCCCGCTGGCGCAGGGCCTGCGCCGCTGCCCCCCATGCAATCAGGCCGAGCCCTTTGTCGCGCACCGCCGCGAGCCGCAACGCGATGTCCTCCTCGACATTGTCGCTGCGCCCCGCCTGCCCGCTGGTCAGCGCGATCGCGCCGAGCCGTCGTTCGCGGCGGTGATCGACGCGGTCGCTGGCGGCGTCATAGCTGCTCGCGGCGTGCGCGACGATGCGGTCGGCGAAGATCGCCTCGACCTCGGCCTGCTCGATCGGTGCGGCGGCGAGGATGCGGACCCCGGCGGCATGCCCCTGCGCGTCGGCGATCGCGAGCCATTCGCTGCCCGCGAGCGGTTCGACCGGGTCGATGCGATAGGCGCGGCCGCCGACGCTGAGATATTCGCCGCGCTGCCCCGCCCGCTGGCGCGCCACGCGATCGGGCCAGGCGGTCGCAATCCTGCCGCCGATCGAGCGCGCTCCGACCTCATCGGTCCCTGACGCCAGCTTGTCACCGATGCTCGCCAGCCGCCGTGCCAGTCGGACCGCGCCTTCGCTGCGGTCGCCCCGCTGCCCGCGCCAGCGCCCGAGCCGCGCCTCGACATCGACGCCGCGCCCGCCGAGCCCCGGTTCGGTGAGCAGCACCGCGAGCCGTCCGGCCAACTCGCCCTCCCCCGTGCGCGCCGCGTCGAGCAGCATATGCGCGAGCGGCACCGGCAGCGGGATCGCGGCGAGCGCCTTGCCGTGCGCGGTGATGCGGCCGTCGTCGGCCAGCGCACCGATCGCCTGCAAGCGCGTTTTGGCGTCAGCGATCGCGGCGGATGACGGCGGGTCGAGCCAGCCCAACTGGCGCGGATCGATAATGCCCCAGCTGGCGCAGTCGAGCACGACGGGCATCAAGTCATTCTCGTGGATTTCGGGCGGATCGAAGAGTGGCATCCCCGCGGTCGCGGCAGCTTCCCACAGGCGGTATGCAACCCCTGGCCCTTGGCGCGCCGCGCGCCCGGCGCGCTGGGTCGCCGAAGCCTGGCTGGCGCGCTCGGTGACCAACCGCGCGATGCCCGCCGCCTTGTCGAACCGCGGCCGGCGCGACAGCCCGGCATCGATGACGATCCGCACCCCGTCGATGGTCAGGCTGGTTTCGGCAATGCTCGTCGCGAGGATCAACTTGCGCCCGCCATCAGGATCGCGGACGAGCGCCTTGCGCTGTAACGCCGGATCGATCTGGCCGTGCAGCCGGTGGACGACGAGCGGCAACCCCGATGCCTCGACCGCCGCCGCGGCGCGTTCGATGTCGGCGGCGCCGGGCAGGAAGCACAGCATGTCGCCTTCGCCCGCATCGGCCATTGCCTGCCGCACCGCGCCCAGCACACTGGCCTCCAGCCGGTCCTCGGGGCGGCGACCGATATGGCGTAGCTCGAGCGGGAAAATCTTGCCCTCGCTGCGCACAACCGGCGCATTGCCGAGCAGCGCTCCAAAGCGCGCGCCGTCGAGCGTCGCCGACATCGCGATCAGCCGCAGATCGTCGCGCAGCCCCTGCTGCGCATCGATCGCCAGCGCGAGCGCAAAGTCGCCGTCGAGGCTGCGTTCGTGGACCTCGTCGAACAGCACCGCCGACACGCCGGTGAGTTCGGGATCGGCGAGGATGCGGTTGCGGAACAGCCCCGGGGTCATCACCAGCAGACGCGTCGCTGCCGAATGTTTGCTGTCGAGCCGCGTCGCATAGCCGACCTTGCCGCCGACCGGCTCGCCCATCTCGTCGGCAATCCGCTCGGCCGCAGCGCGCGCCGCCAGGCGGCGGGGCGAGAGCAGCCAGACGGTGCCGCTGCACCACGGCTGGGCCAGCAATGCGGGCGCGACGCGCGTCGTCTTGCCCGCGCCCGGCGGCGCCACGACGACGGCATTGGGTTTCAACACAAGCGCCGCCATGATGTCGGGCAGCACCGGATCGATCGGCAGCGACTGCATCAGGCGCGCGCCGCCGGATTGCCGAGTTCGACGTTGAGGCGATGGGTCTTGGCGGCGAGCCGGGCGACTTGCTCCGCGGTGACTTCGGTCGCTTCGGTCGACACCAGATTGCCGAGTTCATATTTTCCGCTCACCTTGATCCGCGGCTCAAGGTCGCGTAGCCGCTTTCCCCGCCAGAAGCCGAGCAGGACGCGCTGCTCCTCGGCGCGGATCAGGCTGCACGGGCCGTTCGCCATGAAGACGAGGTTCGTCCATTTGATCGTTTCGTCGAAGGGAGCGGCCGCCATGATGGCCGCGCGCATCATCCGGCAACGATCCAGCTGCCAGCCGGATAAGGCGGCGACATAGGCGTTGGGTGTTTCCGCAACCGGACCCATGCCCATTGCCATCACACGCGGCTCAATAAGCCCGCGCGATGGCGAAAGCGACCGCTTCGGTCAGCGCCGCTTTGGCCTGGCTGGCACGAAAGCCGCCGATCGCATCGACGGCGCGCTGGCCATAATGCCGCGCGCGTGCCAGCGTGTCTTCGATCGTAGCATGCTTGTGGAGCAGGCTGGTGGCGTGCAGCAGGTCTTCGTCCGCGGTGCGGTGGCCGGTGATCGCTAGCTTCCAGAAATCGCGTTCCTCGGCGCTGCCGCGCGCATAGGCGAGGATGACGGGCAGCGTTACCTTGCCGTCGCGGAAATCGTCGCCGACCCCCTTGCCCATCGTTTCGGCGTCCGAGACATAGTCGATCGCATCGTCAACCAGCTGGAACGCGATGCCGAGGTTACGGCCATAGGCGTCGAGCGCGGCTTCGGTCGCCTCGTCGCGTTCAGCGACGACCGCGGCGATCTTGCATGCCGCGGCGAACAGCTCGGCGGTCTTGGCGTTGATGATCGCGAGATACTGGTCTTCGCTCGTCTCAATACGCCGCTGCGCCGACAACTGGTTTACCTCGCCCTCGGCAATCACCGCCGATGCGCGCGACAGGATCTTGAGCACTTTCAGCGACCCGTCCTCGACCATCACCTCGAACGCGCGGCTGAACAGGAAATCTCCGACCAGCACCGACGCGCTGTTGCCCCAGATCAGGTTCGCGGTCTTGCGCCCGCGGCGGAGGTCCGATTTGTCGACGACATCGTCGTGGAGGAGCGTCGCGGTGTGGATAAACTCGACCGCGGCGGCCAGTTTGCAATGGCGACGCCCCGGATAATCGAGCAACTTGCCGCACGCGAGCGTCAGCATCGGCCGCATCCGTTTTCCGCCGCCCGCAATCAGGTGACCGGCGAGTTCGGGGATCAGCGGCACTTCGGATTGCATGCGGTCGAGAATGACCGAATTGACCTCGTTCATATCGGCGGCGACAAGCGCCATCATCGGGTCGAGCGAGGGGGGCCGTTCGCCGTGGAGCTGGTGGATTTCGGCAGTCATGATGCGGCGAGCCTTGGGCGTGCGGCCGCGATTTTGCAACGACTTTCGGCTTGCATGAGCCCCCCGCGCGGTGCCAAGCGTGCCGGGCACAAGAGGAGCCGCGCACCCATGGACGACCAACTGAGCCGCTTTCGCCAGAGCATCGACAATATCGACGCGGCGCTCGTCTATATGCTCGCCGAACGGTTCAAGGTGACGAAGGCGGTCGGCGAACTCAAGGCCCGCGAAGGCCTGCCCCCTGCCGACCCAACTCGCGAGGAACGGCAGATCGAACGGCTGCGGTCGCTGGCGCGCGACGCCGACCTCGACCCCGAATTCAGCGAAAAATTCCTGCGCTTCATCATCGAAGAAGTGATCCGCCATCACCAGCAGGTGCGCGAGGCGGGCGCGTGAGCGCGACGCATCCCATTTTCGCCTGCTGGCCCGCGCAACACCCCGACCGGCTCCAGCTATTTTCCGCACCGACGCCGAACGGCGTCAAAGCGGCGATCATGCTCGAGGAAACGGGGTTGCCCTATGAGGCGCACCGGATCGACATCATTGCGAACGAAAGCCACGACCCGGCGTTTCTCGCGCTCAATCCGAATGGCAAAATTCCGGCGATCTATGATCCGGACGGTCCCGGCGGCGCGCCGCTCGCGCTATGGGAATCGGGGGCGATCCTGATTTATCTCGCCGACAAGAGCGGCCAGTTGCTCGCGGCTGATCCGGCCACACGCTATGAGACGATCCAGTGGGTGATGTGGCAGATGGGCGGGATCGGACCGATGTTCGGCCAGCTCGGCTTCTTCCATAAATTTGCCGGGCGCGACTATGCGGACAAGCGCCCGCGCGATCGATATGCGGCGGAATCGGCGCGACTGATGGGCGTGCTCGACGCGCGGCTGGCCGATCGGTTGTGGGTGATAGGCGATGATTACAGCATCGCCGATATTTCGCTGCTCGGCTGGGTGCGCAATCTGATCGGTTTTTACGAAGCCGCCGAGATTGTCGGCTTCGACCGTTTCGCGCATGTGCAGCGCTGGCTCGACGCCGGGTTGGCGCGGCCCGCGGTGCAGCGCGGGCTGGTGGTCACGGCCGCTTGAACCTGTCGATGCGCAGCCGGGAACGGGTTTGACCCGTCCCCGGCGCGTTTGTTTACATGCCGTCGAGGCCCTTGCTGACGAGAATATTCACCGCCACACGGCGGTTCTGCGCCTTGCCTTCGGGGGTCGTATTATCCGCCGCCGGATCGGCTTCGGCCATCCCGGTGGGGGTCAGCATGCGATAGGGTTTCCAGCGGCAGGCCTGCTGGAGATGATTAACGACGCGGCCAGCGCGCTTTTCGCTCAGTTCCTGATTGATTTCCTCGCTACCCGTGGAATCGGTGTAGCCGACGACCAGCAGCAGGGCGTTGTCCATCGCTTCAGCCTGGGTGGCCGCGGCGCAAAGGTCGGCTTTCGCTTGCGATGACAGCACCGCCTTGCCAGTGTCGAAATTCACGTTGATTGTGCTTTTGACGTTATATTGATCGATGTCGCCAACGCGGCTTCGTAAGGCTTCCGTCGCCGCGGTCTGTTCGGCAAAGCGCTGGTCGGTGCCGGTGCGGATCATCGATGCTGTCCGCAGATCCTTGCTCTTGAGATCAACTTCGCTGGCGACCAGCCCGCCGTCCCATTGCAGGGTCTCGACGGTCACCGGCAGGCCGTTGAGCAGCGAATCCGCGGCGAGCTTGTCGCTATTCAGGCCCAGAAAGCCGCCCTTCGACTTGATCTTGGTATAGTCGGCGATCGCGATGACCGCGTCATTGCCGTCGGCGGTGCGAACCCGCATCCGCCCATCGCTGCGCGCCGAGATGATGCCCTCGACCTGCGGCCCCTTGGTCATCTGATCGGGAGTCGGCAGCGTGCCATAGACGGTCGCCATGACGTCGCCGTCGGCGGGTGCTTCCTGCGGCGGCTCTTGCGATTGTGCGGCAAGGCCGACGGGCGCGGCGCTAGCCAGCATGGCGAGCAACAACAATGTTTTTGGTCGGTTGGAAACGGTAAGCATGACCCTACTCCTTCAATGAGCCGCCCCCGCGAGTTCCCGTCGCCCCTTCTGGCAAGTACCTGCGCCCCGCAAGCCGGGACGTTCGGTTGCGCGGACAATATGGGCGGATTGTGCGGTGAACCGATGCAAACGGCCCCGCACGGCCGTGTTTTTCAGGCCGTCTAGCCCGCGGGCAGCCGAAGTCGCACCAACAATCCGCCCAGATCTTCGCTTTCTTCGAGCGCGATGCTGCCACCGTAAATTTCGGCGACATCGCGCACAATCGCGAGGCCCAGCCCGGTCCCCGGCTTGCCGCTGTCGAGCCGGACGCCGCGGTCGAAGATGCGGGTGCGGTCGGCGGGTGAAATCCCTGCCCCGTCGTCCTCGACAAGGATCTCGGCCATCGCGCCATCGCGCTGGATCGTAACAAAGACACTGCCGCCGCCATATTTGGCGGCGTTTTCGAGAAGATTGCCGACCAGTTCGTCGAGATCCTGGCGTTCGACCCGCGCGACCAATTGCTTGTCGCCCGCCGCGTCGAGCCGCACCTTGGGATAAAGCAGCGCCACCGCGCGCGTCACACTGTCGACGCTTTCGCGGACATTGGCGCGCGCTTGCGCCGCACCACGGCGGCCCACCGCGCGGGCGCGAGCGAGATGGTGCTCGACCTGCCGCTGCATCGTTGCCGCCTCGCGCCGCACCGTTTCGGCGAGCGGCGACGTCTGGCTGGTCGCGCTATTGAGCAGCACGGTGAGCGGGGTTTTAAGCGCATGCGCGAGATTGCCGGCGTGCAGCCGCGCTTCCTCGGCCTGTTTCTCGTTATGCGCGAGCAGCGCGTTGAGCTCGTCGACCATCGGCTGCACCTCGAGCGGCAGCGGCGCATCGACGCGCCGGTTCTGCCCGCCGCGCATCGCCGCGATCGCGCGCCGGATATGACGCAGCGGCCACAGCCCGTAGAAGGTCTGGAGCGCGGCGAGGATCAGGAGGCCGAGGCCGAGTAGCGCCAGACTGGGGACCAGCGTCGCGCGCACCGCGCCGACCTGCGTGTCGAGCGCCTCGCGCGACTGCGCAATCTGGTACCGCCAGCTGACCTTGCTGCCCGGCAGGATGACATTGCGTTCGAGCACGCGCAGCTCTTCGTCGGGGAACTGATTACTGTCGTAAATATGGATTTCGTCGTCGATATGCGGGGTCGGCGCCTTCAGCGACCGTTCCCACAGCGAGCGTGAGCGATAGGGTTCCTGCGCCCCGCCGCTGATCTGCCAATAGAGACCGCTATAGGGTTCAAGGAACCGCTGATCGCCGAGCGGTTCGACCAGCCGCACTTCGCCATCGGGACCGATCTCGGACGAGCGGATCATCGCGATCAACACATATTCGAGGCTGGAATCGAAATTGCGCGTGATCGCGCCGGTCAGCACCCGGTCGAGCGCGAAGCCGCCGCCGACCAGCAGCACCGAAATCCACAGCGCCGCGATTGCGATCATGCGTCGCGCCAGCGATCCGGTGATGCGGCTGGTCAGCGCGACCGGTTTTTCCACCGGTTCACGGGCTGTCACGCCTGTCGCACTGGGTTCCATATCGGCCATGGCCGAACGGTTCAGCCCTGAGGATCGTCGAGCTGGTAACCCAGACCGCGGATCGTGGTGATGATGTCGGCGCCCAGTTTTTTGCGGATGCGCGTGACGAACACTTCGATCGTGTTCGAATCGCGATCGAAGTCCTGATCGTAGATATGCTCGATCAGCTCGGTGCGCGACACGACCTTGCCCTTGTGGTGGAGCAGGTACGACAGCAGCTTATATTCCTGCGCGGTCAGCTTCACCGCCTCACCGGCGAGCGTGACGCGGCCCGAGCGCGTGTCGAGGCGAACCTGACCCGCGGTCAACTCGCTCGACGCATTGCCCGCAGCGCGGCGGATCAGCGCGCGCAGGCGCGCGATCAGCTCTTCGGTCTGGAACGGTTTGGCCAGATAATCGTCGGCGCCCGCATCTAGGCCCGCGACTTTGTCCGACCAGCTGTCGCGCGCGGTGAGCACCAGCACCGGGAAGTTGCGCTTTTCACGGCGCCAGCGGTCGAGCACCGTCAGCCCGTCGATTTCGGGCAGCCCAAGGTCGAGGATCGCCGCGTCATAATTTTCGGTCGAGCCGAGGAAATGGCCATCCTCACCATCGGTCGCAAGATCGACGGCATAGCCTGCGCTCTCCAGCGTCGCCTTCAGTTGCGGGCCGAGGGTGGGTTCGTCTTCGACAATCAAGATCCGCATTCGGACGCCTTTCCTTTGCTGACCGGTCGCACCGGCCGCATGTTTCGACTGTGTATCAAGTCCGAACGATCATCGCAAAATGTCGTTGCGATGATCCTCAGCGATTTCAGGGTATCACGGTTTGCGCCCGACAATCCGGCCGGTGCGGGCATCGACAAAAACGACGACGACCTGGCTGCCGTCCATGAATTTCAGCGCATAGATCATGCGGCCCGCATCGAACTGCGGCCCGCCTAGATATTCCATCTCGTTATACGGGGCGCGCGAACGCACCTCGGCGATCAGACGGTTGAGCGGGATGATCTGCCCCTGCGCCGCCGCATCGCGCAGATGGTCCTGATCGCGATTGCCGCGCGCGGCCGCAGGCGCCGCTGCGGAAAGCAGCAGGGCCGAGATGAGCGAAAAGGTCAGAGTGCGGATCATGGCCGTCTCTCTAATGCAAAGGCATTGAATAGGCGATGAATGGTCCGGTCAGGTGCGGTTTCACTTCCGCACGGTCCGATCGGGCCATGGTGGGCGCGGCAGGGATTGAACCTGCGACCCCACCCGTGTGAAGGGTGTGCTCTACCACTGAGCTACGCGCCCGTCCGGGTCCGACCGAATGGCCGACGCACGAAAGCCGGACGTCCATAGCCGCTGCGCCGATGATTGCAACGGCGATTTCGTCGAAACCACCGAGGAGATCAACGCGTTCGTCGAAACCACCGCGTCTATGAAAATCAGGCCGCAGCTTGCGCTGCGGCCCGAAATATTCTCACCCAAAGGGCTGGCCAATCAGTTGACCGCGTCCTTGAGGGCCTTGCCGGCCTTGAACTTAGGCTGGTTCGACGCCGCGATGGTCATCGTTTCGCCGGTGCGCGGGTTGCGACCGGTCGATGCCTTGCGCTTGCTGACGGCGAAGGTGCCGAAACCAACGAGACGAACTTCGCCACCCTTTTTCAGCGAACCCGTGATCGCTTCGAAAACGGCTTCGACGGCTTTGCTCGCGTCACCCTTGGTCAGGCCGCTCGAGTCAGCGACGGCGGCGATCAGGTCTTGTTTGTTCATGCCTAAGGAACCCCTGCTTTTGGTTGATTGAATGATTCATGGCCGTGCCATGGGGCGCCACTAACGCGGTTTCGCCCCATGTTGTCAAAGCAAAAAGGCTCGAAAACCGTCGCAAAACGACGATTTTGCGACGAAAAGCGGGGTTATGCGCCGCCAATCAACCGGGGTCAGTGGCGAATCGTTGTCTCAGGGTCCGATCCGGGGACATGCGGCGGCGACGCGGCCAGTTCGTCGGCTTCGGTCCACTCGATAGGGACGATCGGGCTGACCAACGCGACCGCGAGCACCTCGTCGACATGGCTGACCGGAATGATCTTCAATCCCGTCGTGATGTTCGCCGGGATTTCGACCAGATCCTTTTCATTTTCCTCAGGGATCAACACCGTCGTGATACCGCCGCGCAGTGCTGCGAGCAGCTTTTCCTTGAGGCCGCCGATCGCGAGCACACGGCCGCGCAGCGTAACTTCGCCGGTCATCGCGACATCGCGGCGCACCGCAATCCCGGTCAGCGTCGAAATCATCGCGGTCACCATGCCTACACCCGCCGACGGGCCGTCCTTCGGCACGGCGCCTTCGGGCAGATGGATATGGATGTCCTTGCGCGCGAACAGGCTGGGCTTGATGCCATAGCTGGGCGCGCGCGCCTTTACGAACGACAGCGCCGCCTGCACCGACTCGGTCATCACTTCGCCGAGCTTACCGGTGGTACGCACCTGCCCCTTGCCCGATGCGGTGACCGCTTCGATCGTCAGCAATTCGCCGCCGACCTCGGTCCACGCCAGCCCGGTGACCGCGCCGATCTGGTCCTCCAGATCGCCCATGCCGTGACGATATTTACGCACGCCTGAAAACTCGTTGAGATTTTCGGACGTGACGGTGACGCTTTCGGCCTTGCCCTCAAGAATACGGCGCAGCGCTTTGCGCGCCAGCCGCGCAATCTCGCGCTCCAGCGTGCGGACGCCGGCCTCGCGGGTGTAATAGCGGATCAGATC
>NZ_JAIBES010000131.1 GCF_019459305.1 Sphingopyxis sp.
CGGCGGCGCGCCCCCCCCGCGGCTGCCCAAGCTGTCAGCGACGACCAGCGGCGGGTACAACAACAACCTGAATTCGGTGAACGACCCGACGTCCGAGAATACCACGAAAAGCGCATCGGCCAGACTGTCGCTGACGATCCCGATCTTTCAGGGCGGACGTCCGTCGGCGCAGGTGCGCCAGGCGCAGTCGCGCACCAGCCAGGCGATCGAAAATTACGTCGAGGTTGAACGCAGCGTCATCGCCCAGACCCGCGGCGCTTATGCCGCCTGGCGCGCAAACGAGCAGATCATCGCCGCAACGCAGCAGGCAGTGAGCGCCAACGGCCTGTCGCTGGAGGGCGTGCGCGCCGAAAACAGCGTCGGCACGCGTTCGATCCTCGACATTTTGAATGCCGAACAGGAATATCTGAACACCCAGGTCCAGCTGGTGTCGGCGCAGCGTAACAGCTATGTCGCCGCCTTCTCGGTGCTCGCCGCGATGGGCAAGGCCGAAGCGCGCGACCTGGGGATTGAGGGCGGCGCGCTTTATGACCCTGAGGTCAATTACCAGCGCGTCAAAGGCCAGATCTTCGACTGGGCCGACGACCCAGCGCCGCAGCAGCAGGCAACCGACACCCGCGCTGTCCCGGCGGCAACCGCCAGCGTTCCGGTTGGGCCGCCCGCACTGCCGCGACAATAAAGCTTGGCAAAACTCGCCCCAAATCGGTAAGAGCATAGTTAACCATCCGGTAATCGCGTTGGTTTAGGGGGTTGGTTATGGGCGATATGTCGCGGGAACCATCGATGGAAGATATCTTGTCGTCGATCAGGCGCGTGATCGCACGCGATGAAGCCCCCGGTGCGGCACGCGAAATCACGCCCGCGGTCGCCGAAGATATTCTCGATCTGCACGACGAAGAAGATGACGGCGCCGAAGCTGCGCCCGCGGCTGACGAGCTGGTTTCCGAAGCCAGTGCCGATGCGGCGCGCCAATCACTCGAGGCGTTAACCGCCGCGATCGCACCCGCAGTTGCCGCCGCGACGGTTGCGGCGCCTGCCGCTGCGGGCCGCACGATGGAGGATGTCGTGCTCGACGCGCTGCGCCCGATGCTGAAAGACTGGCTCGACAGCAATCTGCCGCCGCTGGTCGAGACGATGGTAGCGAAGGAAATCAGCCGGATTACCGGGCGGCGGATTTAATCTCATAATCCTCCCTGTGGCGAAGCCATGGGGAAGTGGCAGCGCCCTTCGGCTGCCTTGCACGCGCTCAGGATAAACTGCACCGGAGGCGCAGCGCTGACGAAGGGGCTTTGGCGCGAAGGTTACGGCCCCTCCACCATTCGCTTCGCGAACGGTCCCCCTCCCCATCGCTACGCGACAGGGATTATCTACCCCGCCCAATCCTCGAGTAGGTAACGCGCGATCGCCAGCGGCGGCGGGGCCAGAAACGGCGCGCCCATGTCGCCCGCGAGCGCGCCTCGCACCTCCGCCTTGTCGACCCACATCGCCGCCTCGATCTCGGTCGTATCGAGGGTCAGCGCCGGATCGGTCGCGACGGCGCGGCAGCCGATCATCAGCGACGACGGAAAAGGCCAGGGCTGGCTCGCCACATAGGTTACGTCGGAAACGCGAATACCTGCCTCTTCGAACAATTCGCGCGCCACCGCCTCCTCTAGCGATTCGCCGGGCTCGACGAACCCCGCCAGCGCCGAGAAGAAGCCGGGCGGAAACCCGCCCTGCCGTCCGACCAGCACCCGCCCATCGCATTCGGCAAGCATGATGACGACCGGATCGACGCGCGGGAAATGTTCGGCATTGCAGCTACCGCAGCGCCGCCCCCAACCGGCGCGGAACACCTCGGTCGGCGTACCGCATACGGCGCAGAAACGATGCCGCGCGTGCCAGTCGACCAGACTGCGTGCGCCGCCGTACAATGCCGCTTCCTCGCCCGACAGCAGCGGCAGCAGGCGCATGACGGTCCGCGAGCGTGCGTCGATGCGCGCGCCTGTCGGCGCCTCGCGGACGAAATGCGGAACACCCGCGTCGTCGATACCGAGCAGCATCAGCGCGCGATCATCGGCAGGATCGAGCGGTTCCCAGCACAACCCACCTCCCTCGCCCGGCACACAATCGATCCCGTCGAGCAGCAAGCAGCGCGCGCGCGGGTCGGCCAGCGCCGCGGCAAAGCGGGCGGAATCGCTGCGCAGTTGGTCGGCGCGGTCGAGCCGCGCGCCGGTAAAGCCCAGCGGCAACGGCATCAGGCGATCACATCCTTGAAAAAGGTCTCGCCGAACTTCTCCTGAAACGGCAGCGCGCCCGAGGGCATATATTGCGCATAGGCCGCGGCGCGATAGCCCAGCCCGCGGTGGACAAAGCCGATCGTCCCCGCGGCGCCCGCCCAGCCAAAAATGCCGGCGCCGCCCGGCGAACTCGGCAGCGACACGCGCCCGCCCGCACCAAAGCCCTGACCGTCGATAAAAGTCCCTTTGCGGTTCACGCTGTCATCAATCAGGTTCGACATCGCAAGCCGTGCGGTCTCCACCTTCATCACGCGTTTCTCGCCGGTCGCACCCTCGCCGAGCAGCATCGCGAGGAAACGGTCATAATCGCGTGCGCTCGACACCAGCCCGCCGCCGCCAAACGGATAGGGCGGCGGGTCGAGATAGATCGAGCTGGTCGCGGGATCGAAGGGGATCAGCGCGCCGCCATAGGGTGCGTAATTGGTCGTGAAACGCTCGACGTCCTTGGCGCTGACCTGAAAACTCGTGCTGGTCATGCCCAGCGGATCGAACAGCCGCGCTTTCAGGAACGCGTCGAACGGCTGCCCCGCAGCGACCTCGATCACCCGGCCGAGCAGGTCGAGGCTGATCGAATAGCTCCACTGGGTGCCGGGTTCGTAGATCAGCGGCAGCGCCGCCAGCCGGTCGGCCATCGCCGCCAGGCTGGGTGCCGGCGTCACCGGCGCCATGCCAGGGATCGGCAAGCGGCTCGCCGAACCGCCGACGATACCGGCATCGTCATAGGCCTTTTTGATCGGCCCCTTCTGGATGATGTTATAGCCGAGCCCCGCGGTGTGGGTGAGCAGGTGCCGCACGGTAATCTGGGTTTTCGCCGGACGCAGGTCGGTGATCGACCCGTCGGGGGTGTTCTGGACCTGCATCCGGGCAAAGCCGGGCAGGAAATCGGCGATCGGCTGGTCGAGCTTCATCTTGCCGTCTTCGATCAGCAGCATCGCCGCGATGCCCGTCACTGGCTTGGTCATCGAATAGAGCCGCCACAGCGTGTCGGGACCGACCGGCACGGGGTCGCTCAGCGATTGCACCCCGGCGCCGAAAAATTCGGGCGTTCCCTGCCCCTTGCCGATCGCGGCGAGGGTGCCGGCGAGTTCGCGGCGGTCGACGAAGCCTTTGATGAAGGCGTGGGTTGCGGGGTAAAGCTGCGCCCCGCTTTCCCTGAATGCGAACGCAGCGCGCGGCAGGAGCGCGGCACTGCCACCCAGCGCCAGACCGCCGAGCAGCGCGCGGCGCGAAACCATCATGTTCATCCGTCTCTCTCCAGCATCTTGTCGATCAATTTGCGATAGAGCGTCGGCAGCCCCGCCGCGTCAAGGTCCGAGATCGGCCACCATTCGCCTTCCGCTGCGGCATCGCGGGATTCGCGATGCACGAGCTTCAGCGTCAGGTCGAAATGGGTGAAGCCATGATCGACCTCTGCGACGCCCGACTCGGTCGGGCGCGTATCGGTCCAGTCGCCGCCGGGCAGCGCGCGCATCCCGCCGAGCATGCCTTTGTCGGGGCGGCGGACAAGCCAGACCCGCTCCTCACGGACGATCCAGTGCGCCAGCCCGTGGCGACGCGGCTTGGCTTTCTTCGGCGGTTTGACCGGCAGCCGCTCGATATCGGGTCGCCCGCGCGCGCGGCAATCGGCCATCAGCGGACAGATTGCACAGGCTGGGCTGCGCGGGGTGCAAATCGTTGCGCCCAGATCCATCAGCGCCTGTGCGAAATCGCCCGGTCGATCCTGCGGCACCAGCGGCGCCAGCGCGGCGCGAATTTCGCGCTTGGCGAGTGGCAGCGGGGTCTCGATCAGGCGGTGGCGCGCCATGACTCTTTCGATATTGGCATCGACGACGACCGCCGGTCGGCCAAACGCGATCGCGGCGACAGAGGCCGCGGTATAGTCGCCGATCCCCGGCAGCGCGCGCAAAGCCGCCTCGCTCTCGGGAAAGCGCCCGCCATGCTCCGCGACGACGGCGCGCGCGCACGCGAGCAGATTGCGGGCGCGGGCATAATAGCCCAGCCCGGCCCACGCAGCCATGACATCGGCATCCTCGGCCGCCGCCAGATCGGCGACCGTCGGCCAGCATTGGGTAAAGCGCGCAAAATAGCCCGCGACCGCGGCGACCGTCGTCTGTTGCAACATGACCTCGGCCAGCCAGATGCGATAGGGATCGGGCACTGCATCGCTGCCCGGCGCAATCCGCCACGGCAGCGCCCGCGCCGAGGCGTCGTACCACGCCAGGACGCGCGGCGCGAAGTCGCGAACGATATGCTCATCGATTTCGGAAGTCTGGACGCTCACCCCCCGCCTATGGCATGGCACCCGCGATGACGAAAGACAGCGGCGACGGCCCGCCCGCCAAAAAGGCGGCGGCGAAGGCAGGGGCGAAAAAGCCCAAGGCGCCGGTGCGCGTCTATGAACGCCCGCGCGGCGGCGAAGCGCGCGCGATCTCCGACCTTGTCCCCGAAATCGGCCGCGCCGCCTTTCGCAAATTCGGTTTTATCCAGAGCTCGGTGGTCAGTCGCTGGCGCGAGATTGTCGGCGACCGGCTCGCCGACGTCACCCAGCCCGCGATGATCCGCTTTCCGGTCGGCGCCAAGGCGGGCGGGACGCTGCACCTGACGATCAGCGGCGCGCACGCGCCGATGTTGCAGCATGTCGCCCCCGACATCATCGCCGCGGTCAATCGCTTCTTTGGCTATGCCGCGGTCGCGCAGGTGCGGATGACCCACGGTCACGTAACCCCGGCGGCGCCCGTTCAGCCACCAGCCATGCTGAAACCCGTACCCGCGGAACTGGGGGACAGCCTGCGCGACATCGGCGACCCGGAACTGCGCACCGTGCTCGAACGCATGGCGGCAGGACTGGCCGCCGCGCCCAAACCTCCCCGGATCAGTTGAAGAAAGACCCGCTGCAGATGGCCGCATTTGACGCTACCTCGCTCGATCGCCGCACCGCCATCCTCGCGCTGTCGGGCGCCGCGGCGACGCTGATCGCCGCGACGCCAGCCAAAGCTGCGCTCTGGTCATCGAAGGTAACAACCAGCCCGATCGGCGCCCATGTTGTCGGCAACCCGGCAGCCAAGGTTCGGCTGGTCGAATATTTCAGCTACACGTGCCACGTCTGCGCCGACTTCGCGAAACTGGGCTCGGCACCGCTCAAGACGCAGTATATCGACCGCGGCCTTGTCCTGTTCGAATATCGCAATCTGGTGCGCGACCCGGTCGATATGACCGCGGCGCTGCTCGCCCGCTGTGGCGGCCCTGCCGCGTTCGCGCGCAACCATCAGGCGATCTTTACCGCTTTCGACACCTGGATGGCCAAGGTGACAAAGGCCACCGACGCGCAGAAAACAAGCTGGTTCGAAGGCACCACCGCCCAACGCGCGCGCAAGATCGCCGCTGACACCGGGCTCGCCGCGCTGATGCGCGCACGCGGTTATACGCAGCCGCAGCTCGACGCCGCGCTCGACAGCGAGGTTGCGCAGGCCGAACTCACCGGGATGACCAATATCGGGCGCGGCGCCGATCGCGTCGGCGGCACCCCGACATTTTTCATCAACGGCCGCAACGCCGAAGTCGTCGCCTGGCCGGCACTCAAATCGAAACTCGACCTCGCGATCAAGGGATCGTAAAAGCCCGCCTATCTTGTTTCCGGAGAACAGCACATCATGACCGCATCGCTTCGTATCGCCCTTCTCTCTTCGCTTGGCGCGCTCGCCCTGGCCGGTTGCGGCGGCGGTGCCAGCGACACCACCAAGGAACAGGATGTCGTCGCCAAGGTGGCGGCCCCCGCGGGCAAAAGCTGGTCGCAGGTCGTCAGCTTCGACGGCGACGGCGTGGTGATGGGCAACCCCGAAGCACCGATCAAACTCGAAGAATTCGGCGCCTTTACGTGCGGCCATTGTGCGCAGTTTACGAAGGATTCGCACGAAGAGCTCAAGCGCGACTACGTCGACACCGGCCGCGTGTCGTACAAGTTGACCCCGTTCATGCTACATCCGGTCGACGCGATCGCGGGTGCAATCGCGAAATGCGCTGGCCCCGACCGCTTTTTCCCGCTCGCCGACGCGACCTTCCTCGAACATGAAGCCTTCATTGCCGGGGCGCAGAAGCCGCAGCCGGGAATTGAAGCGGCGATGCAGCTGCCCCCCGAACAGCGCTTTACCGCGCTCGCCAAGGGTTGGGGCATCGATCAATTCTACCAGCAGCGCGGGGGACCCCCCCCGGCGAGACACGCGGGCCTGGCCAAGGTCGGCAAATTTGGGGCGAGGGAAAAGGGGACCCATGCGGGG
>NZ_JAIBES010000007.1 GCF_019459305.1 Sphingopyxis sp.
GGTTGAGCTCTGCCTTTTTAACCTTTTACCTGGGGGCGTGTTGCGAAAAGTACCCCTTCATCAGCATCTAGGAGGGCATGGCCGAAGGCGACTGGGACGGCTGGAAGACCCACACCGACAAGCTCGGCCGCCGCGGCGTTCCACGCCTGGTGGAACCTTGGTAACGATCGTCCCGATGCCCGTGTCATTTTGGCAAATGATCCCGAACTGACCGCGACTCGCCTTTATTTGGCCGACGGAATCAGGCAGGTTATCCGTAACGGGCTGCACCTGATGGGGGTTGAGGCGCTCGAGGAGATGAAGTGATGGCCGAGGACAAAAACGCCGACCAGGGCGATGCCGGACTGGGGCTGGAAAGCGAAGACCGTCTGCCGTGGCTCGAAGCCGCCGACGGGGTCGAGGAAGATGGCGAAGTCTCGTCGGCGCGTTTGCTGGTCATGGTGCTGGGCGGGCTGCTGTTGATCGGCACGGTGCTCGGCGGCCTGTGGTGGGTCCAGAACGGCGGTGCGCGCGGCAAGGGCGAGTTGATCGCGGCGCAGGACGGAAACTACAAGGTCGCGCCCAAGAATGATGGCGCCAAGAATTTTGAAGGCGAGGGTGATGCCAGCTTCTCGGCCAGCGAAGGCGCCGAGCCCGCCGGGACGGTCGATCCGACGCGGATGCCCGAAGAACCTGCCGTGACGCCGCAGGAGCGCGAAGCGGCGAGCGCCAAGGCGGCGGCGGACAAGGCCGCTGCGGCAAAAGCGAAAGCCAAACCGGCGGTCGTTGCGGCAAAGGTTCAGCCGAAGCCCGCCGCCACCTCGGTCAAGACTCCCGACGCAGCGGCCAAGGCAGCGCCCGCCGCCGCAGGATCGGCGATGATCCAGCTGGGTGCGTTCAGCAGCGATGCCGCCGCGGCCAAGGCATGGACGAACCTGTCGAAGCGCTTTGCCTATCTGGCCGACCTCAGCAAATCGGTGTCGCCCGCAAAGGTCGGCGACGGCACGGTCTATCGCCTGCGCGTATCAGCCGGGACCGCTGCTAACGCCGCAAATTTGTGCGGAAAACTGCGCGTTGCGGGTGAAAATTGCGTCGTCGTTCGCTGATTCGGCCCGTTTGGCCGCAGACTCCGTTGGTACAATGGCGCCACTATGGCATGTTGCATGGGTGGTAGCCGCATGAGGGGGTGGCGGCCGATGGAGTTTGAAGCACAATGATACCCGCCATTTTCGGCCTGTCGGGACTGACCCTCACCGACGACGAACGCGCCTTCTTTCGCGACAGCGATCCCGCAGGCTATATCCTGTTCGGACGCAATATCGAAAATCGCGAACAGCTGCGGCGCTTGACCGATGCGCTGCGCGCGCTGGATGGGCGGGATAATGTACCGATCCTGATCGATCAGGAGGGTGGCCGCGTCGCGCGGATGAAGTCGCCCGAATGGCCGCCCTTTCCGAGTGGCGCGACCTTCGACGCGCTCTACGAACGCGCGCCCGCGAGCGCGATCGAGGCGGCCCGGCTGAACGCGATGGCGCTCGCCGCGATGCTCGCCGAAGTCGGTATCAATGTGGATTGCCTGCCCTTGCTCGACGTGCGCCAGCCGGGCGCGAGCGACGTCATCGGCGACCGCGCGCTTGGCAGCGAACCGATGCGCGTTGCGGCCCTTGGCCGCGCGATCCTGGGCGGGTTGCAGGATGGCGGCGTCGTCGGCATCGTCAAACATATTCCCGGCCACGGCCGCGCGCTGCTCGATACGCACGAGGCGCTGCCGGTCGTCACCGCGACCGATCGCGAACTCCAGACCGATCTCGCGCCCTTCGCCGCGCTGCGCGATGCGGCGATGGCGATGACGTGCCATGTCATATTCGAAGCATGGGACCCCGAACGGCCCGCGACCTTGTCGCCGATCATTATCGATAGCGTGATCCGCCAGCGGGTTGGCTTTCACGGCCTGCTGATATCGGATGATCTCGATATGAAGGCCTTGTCGGGCGATGTTCCGTCGCGCGCTGCGGCGGCGATCGGCGCGGGCTGCGATATCGCGCTCAATTGCTGGGCCAAGATGGACGATATGGTGGGCATCGCCCATGCGCTTGCTCCGATCAGTACCGTGTCGCGCGCGCGGCTCGAAGGCGCGATGGACCGTGTCTCCGGAGTGGCGGATGACCGCGCCTTTGCCACGTTGGTCGACCAGCGCGACGCGCTGCTCGCGGTTGCCTGAGCGGGCAATGGACGAACTGGCGCTCGATTTCGAGGTGGCGCCGACCGCGCCAGACCGTGACGACGCGCTGCAACTGTCGCTCGAAAGCTGGGAAGGGCCGCTCGACCTGCTGCTCACGCTCGCGCGTAGCCAGAAGGTCGATCTCAAACAGATTTCGATCCTCGCTCTGGTCGAACAGTATCTGACCTTCATCGCCGAGGCGCGCGAGCTGAAGCTGGAGGTTGCCGCCGACTATCTGGTGATGGCGGCGTGGCTCGCTTATCTCAAATCGGCGCTGCTGCTCCCCAAGGATCCGCTCGAGGAGCCGTCGCCCGATGAACTCGCGCTGCGCCTGCAACTGCGATTGCAGCGGCTGGCAGCGATGCGCGAGGCGGCGGCGCGGCTGCTCGCGCGCGACCGCATCGGCCGCGACGTGTTCCTGCGCGCCAAGCCCGAAGGACTGCGCGACGTCAAGCTGCGGCGCTGGGATGCCAGCCTCTATGACCTGCTGGCGGCCTATGGTCAGGTCAAGCTGCGCAGTGAGCCCGTCGTCCATATGGTGTCAAGGCGCCCGGTGATTACGCTCGATGCCGCGCTTCACCATTTGCAGCGGATGATCGGGATCAAGCTCGACTGGGCCGAACTCGCCGATTTCCTGCCGCCCGACTATGACGGCCCGCTGCGCCGTTCTGCGATTGCTTCGAGTTTCGTCGCCGCGCTCGAATTGGCCCGGCAGGGGCGCGTCGACCTGAAACAAGCAGGCGCATTCGAACCGCTTTACCTGAAGGCCGCGACTATGGGACAACCCGCTGCATGAACCCGATCGACGACCGCGAACGTGCGATAGAGGCGATGCTGTTCGCCAGCGACGAGCCACTCGATGCGCGGCAGATCGTCGCTCGGCTGGGCGACGACTGGAGCATCGGCGACGTGCGCGCCTTCATTCAGGCGATTGCCGCCCGCCACGCGGGCAGCGGCATCGAACTGGTCGATCGCGGCGGGCATTGGCATTTCCAGACCCCCGCCGACCTCGCGCATCTGCTCCGCCGCGAGCGTGACGATCCACGCAAATTGTCGCGCGCGGCGGCTGAAGTGCTGGCGATCGTCGCCTATCACGAACCCGTCAGCCGCGCCGAGATCGAGGCGATCCGCGGCGTCCAGACCTCGAAGGGCACGCTCGACGTGCTGATGGAGGCTGAATGGATCGCGCCTGCCGGGCGCCGCGAGGTCCCGGGGCGGCCGCTGATCTACAAAACAACCGACGCATTTTTGCGGCATTTTGGCCTTGGCAGCCGCAAGGATTTGCCGGGCATAGACGACCTGCGCGCGGCAGGCCTGCTGGATCCGGTTGACCTCGCTTTTGACGATGCGATGGGCGAGCTGGACCTAGTAAAAGACGGCGAAGAAGCCTAGATGAGCTTCTCAAGGAGAATTTAGATGGGTAGCTTTAGCATCTGGCACTGGCTCGTGGTTGGCATTCTCGTGCTGCTGCTGTTCGGCAAGGGCCGGTTTTCCGACATGATGGGCGATGTCGCCAAAGGCATAAAAAGCTTCAAAAAGGGCATGGCCGAAGACGATGTGCCGCCGGTAGCCCCCAAGCATATCGACGGACAGCGCGCGCCCGACGGCGCCCCGATTTCGACCCCGACTGCCGAGCACGACAAGCTCTGATTCTGGTCCGGCGGCGGAGGGAAGTTTTAAACGATGTTCGACGTCGCACCCACCGAGCTGCTGCTCGTCATCGTGGTGGCCCTGGTCGTCATCGGTCCCAAAGATTTGCCGAAGGCAATGCGCTTCGTCGGCAAATGGATGGGTAAGGCGCGTGGGATGGCGCGGCATTTCCGGTCGGGGCTCGACACGATGATGCGCGAGGCCGAACTGGAAGAGCTGGAGAAGCAGTGGCGCGAGCAGAATGACGCGATCATGCGCGAATTTCCGAGGATCGACGACGTAAGCGCGCCGACCCCCAAAGCTGCTGCTGCGCTGGGCGCTCCGAGCGAGCAGGATGCGGACGAAGCCGCTGCGGCGACCGCGCAACCCGAAACACCCGAAACACATGCGGTGCCGCCGCGCGACGGTCCACTGCCATGACCGCCGAAACCCCGATTACTGCCAGTGAAGACGATGGCGCGGGCGGCAAAATGCCGCTGCTCGATCATCTGATCGAACTGCGCTCGCGGCTGCTTAAATCGCTGGTCGCAATAGCGCTGGCCTTTGGCGTTTGCCTCTATTTTGCTGAGCCGATATTCAGCATTCTTGTCCAGCCGCTCGTCGCGGCGGGACAGGGCAAGATCATCTATACCCAGCTGTTCGAGGCGTTTTTCGTCCAGATCAAGGTCGCGCTGTTCGCATCGATGATGATCGCCTTTCCGGTGATTGCCAACCAGCTGTGGAAATTCGTCGCTCCCGGCCTGTATCGCAAAGAAAAGCGCGCGTTGCTTCCCTTCATCTTGGCGACCCCGGTGCTGTTTACCGCTGGCGCGTGCCTGGCCTATTTCGTGACGGTCCCCGTCGCGCTGAAATTCCTGCTCGGCTTTCAGGGTGACATGGGCGGGATCGAGCAGGAAGCGCTGCCGTCGGTGGCCAATTACCTCAGCTTTATCATGCAGTTCATCATGGCGTTCGGGATCGCGTTCCTGCTGCCGATTTTCCTGATGCTGATCGAGCGATCAGGGCTGGTGACGCGCGAGCAACTGGTGTCGGCGCGGCGTTACATGATTGTCGCGGCCTTCGCGATCGCCGCCGTCGCCACCCCGCCCGATATTCTCAGCCAGTTCCTGCTCGCGCTCCCGTTGATCCTGCTTTACGAACTGTCGCTGTTCGCGATCTGGTTTACCCAACGCCGACGCAAAACAGGCGCCGAAGAGGCGCCTGTCGAGCCTCTTGAAGAGGCTTAGGGTAAGTGATCTAGACCCGATCAGTCGATGGCGTCACTGCCAGCCTGACCAACCGATTCGATGTCGCGGCCTGCACCCTTGACGGTGTTGCAGCCGGTGACGACAACGCTTGCCAAAACGGCGAGAATGATAGCTCGGAAACTCGTCATTTTTTCAAACCTCTCTGAACTGGGTGCAAAATGGCCCGGCGCGCTTTCGAGGGGGGGAGGGAAATGCGGGCCGGGCCAATGTTGCTGAGCAGCGCTGCGGGGGGGCGATGATCGCTGCTCGAATGGGAAACGAGCCAAATGTCAGATAAGTTCCCGAAAAAAATGCGGCCGATGAATTTTTTTTCGCATTATTTTGGACCCGCAGAATCGACTTTTGATTTCAATATCTTGCTCAGCCCATGGTGGTCAGTCCGCTGGCGACCGCGAGGCCCAGGAAGGCCAGAAAGCCCATGGAATCGGTGGTCATGGTGACAAAAATCGAGCTGGCGACCGCCGGATCCTGATCGAGCCGGTCGAGCAGGAGCGGGATCGCCACCCCGGCCACACCCGCCACAAAGATGTTCACCACCATCGCCGCGGCGATCACCGCGCCGAGTTGCGGGTTGGCGAACCAGATGGCAGTCGCCGTACCGGCGAGCAGCGCAATCGTCGCGCCGTTGAGCAGCGCGATCTTCATCTCGCGCCAGATGGCGCGCCAGCTGTTCGAATCGGTGAGCTGGTTCATCGCGAGCGCGCGCACCGTCACCGCCAGCGTCTGTGTCCCTGCGTTGCCGCCGACCCCGGCGACGATGGGCATCAGCGCCGCGAGCGCGACCATCTGTTCGATCGCCGCGCCGAAAAATCCGACGATCGACGATGCGAGCAGCGCGGTACCGAGATTGGCGACGAGCCAGCGCACCCGCGCGCTGTAGGTTTCGCGGATCGGCTCGTTGATGTCGCCATCACCGGCGCCTGACAGACGGAGAATATCCTCGCCCGCTTCTTCCTGAATGATGTGGACGATGTCATCGACGGTGATCATCCCGACGAGTCGCCCGGCGCGATCGACAACGGCGGCCGAGATCAGCGCATATTTCTGAAAGCGCAGCGCGACCTCTTCCTGGTCCATGTCGATCGGAATCAGCGTTTGTTCGCGCTTCATCACATCGCTGATCGCGATGTCGCGCGGGGTGCGCAGGATCCAGCTTAGCTGGCAAGAGCCCACCGGGCGATGCATCGGATCGACGACAAAGATTTCCCAGAAATCGCTGGTCAGCGCGGTGTCTTCGCGCAGCCGGTCGATGACGTCGCCGACGGTGACATGCTCGGGCACCGCGACCAGGTCGCGCTGCATCAGGCGCCCGGCGGATTCCTCGGGGAAAGAGAGGGCGTCCTCGATCGCGGCGCGATCTTCGGGCTCCATCGCGTCGAGCACCGCCTGCTGCTCGTCGGCTTCCATATCCTCGATGATCGCAACCGCATCGTCGGTATCGAGTTCGGACGCGAGTTCGGCGACTTGCTCGGGCGCGAGCAGGTCGATCAGCTCCTCGCGCACATAATCGTTCATTTCCGCCAGCACGTCGGCGGACAGCATATTCCCCAGCACCGCGGCTAGCATCGGGCGCTCGTCGCTACGCGCCAGTTCGAACAGATCGGCGATGTCGGCGGGGTGCAGGCGGCCGATACGCTCGCGCGCAGCTTCGCTTTCGCCCGCCTCGGCCAGTTCGATGACGTCCCGGACGAATTCTGGCCTCAGCCGGTCGTCTTCATCGAGTTCGGTTTCAGTTTCGCGCACCACCGCTTCACGGTCGCGCTCGTCGGTGATGGCGATATCGTCGGTGGACCGGGAATCTTCGCGGTTATCCATCGCGCGGTCCTCCCTGTTTGAGCCGACGGCAGTCGGCGGGCCGTGCCTTTCCCCTAGTCGCGGCACCGCCAGATGGCAACGTCAGCAAGGCGATTGCGGCAATTAAAGCGTGGCTTTGACGCGGTTGATCGCTATGGCACCGCGATTATTTTTGACAGGAGCCGATCATGACCGACCAGACCCTTACCCTTTCGCTGACCACCGGCGATGTCGTTATCCGCCTTCGCCCCGATCTGGCGCCGCTGCACGTCGAGCGCATCACCCAGCTCGCCAGCGAAGGCTTTTACGACGGCGTCGTGTTCCACCGCGTCATCCCGGGCTTCATGGCGCAGGGCGGCGATCCGACCGGCACCGGCATGGGGGGCAGCCCGATGCCCGACCTGCCCGCCGAATTCAACGCGCAGCCGCATGTCCGCGGCGTTTGCTCGATGGCGCGCGCGCAGAACCCGAACAGCGCGAACAGCCAGTTCTTTATCTGCTTCGACGACGCGCGCTTCCTTGACAATCAGTACACCGCCTGGGGCGAAGTGATCGAAGGCATGGAAAATGTCGACGCGCTGCCCAAGGGCGAGCCGCCGCGTGAGCCCGGCAAGATCGTCAAAGCGACCGTTTCCTGATTGGTTCGCCGCCGACGTCGATTCGGGGGGGGGGGGCCGCCGCCCGGGGGGGTGTCCGGCGACAGTCCCCCCAATTA
>NZ_JAIBES010000137.1 GCF_019459305.1 Sphingopyxis sp.
GGCGTCACCGGGGGTATAAAATATAAAATCTCATCTTTGCCGCCGCGGGGCGGTCCACCCCGCGCGGCACTCCCTTCTCGAAAGCGAATGATCCGATGTTCGGGCTGATGCAGGACTGGCCGCTGACCGTCGACCGGATTATCGATCATGGTGCGACATGGGACGGTGACCGGCCGGTTGTCGCGCGCGGCAATGACGGATCCGTTGAGCGTAGCGATTATGCGGCGATCCGATCACGGGCGCGGCGGCTTTCGGCGGCGCTGGCGGGCCTCGGCATCCAGCCCGGCGACCGGGTTGCGACCATGGCGTGGAACAACATCCGCCACCTCGAAAGCTGGTTCGCGATCATGGGTATGGGCGCTGTTTGCCATACACTGAATCCGCGGTTGTTCGCCGATCAGCTGCGATACATCATCGGCCATGCAGCGGATCGCGCTATTCTGGTCGATCCATGCTTCCAAAATCTGCTCGCGGACATTTTATCCGGCATGGCGTGGGACGGCATCGTCGTCGTTTTTGGCAATGAGCATGAAGTTGATCGCGACGCCCTTCCCGGTGCGACATCGTTCGAGACGCTGATTGCCAGCGCGCCCGAAAGCGATGCGCGCTGGGGCTATTTCGACGAACGCGTGGCGTGCGCGCTTTGCTATACAAGCGGCACCACCGGCAATCCGAAAGGCGTCCTCTACTCGCATCGCTCCACGGTGATCCATATGTTGATGACATTGCAGCCCGATGTCTTCGGAATGGGCATCAACGACGTCGCCATGCCGATCGTCCCGATGTATCATGCCAATGCGTGGGGTATGCCGCTCTCGACCCCGGCTGTGGGCTGCAAGCTGGTGCTACCCGGAGCGCATCTCGACGGAGCCTCGCTCCATGAACTGATCGAAAGCGAAGGCGTGACCTTTTCTGCCGCAGTGCCCACGGTGTGGCAGGGATTGCTCCATCATCTAGACATGACGGGTGGCCGGCTGACCAGCCTTCGCCGTGTAATCATCGGCGGCGCGGCGCTACCCGAAAGCCTGATCCGGAGGTTGCACGAGCATGGCGTCGAGGCGGTGCAAGGCTGGGGCATGACCGAGACCTCGCCAATCGGGACACACGGAAAATTGACGCCCGCAATCAAGGAACTTCCGTTCGAACAACAGTTGCCGCAGCGCTTGAAACAGGGACGTCCGCCATTCGGGATCGAGCTAAAGATTGTCGATGATGCAGGCGCGCGGTTACCGCAAGATGGCGTGACCCCGGGGCGGCTGCACGTGCGCGGACCGACGGTGGCAGCGGCATATTTGGGCGGCGCGGACGGAGACATTCTCGACGACGAGGGATTTTTCGATACTGGCGATGTCGCGACGATTGATGTCCATGGCTATATGGCGATCGTCGATCGCGCAAAGGACGTCATCAAGTCGGGCGGGGAGTGGATAAGCTCGATCGAGATCGAGAATATTGCCAGCGGATATCCGAAAATTGCGCATTGCGCGGTGATCGGCGTGCCGCATCCGCGCTGGGACGAAAGGCCGTTGCTGGTCGCGGAACTGCATCCCGGCGAAAGTGCAAGCGATGCGGAATTGCTCGGCTTGCTCGAAGGCAGGATTGCCAAATGGTGGATGCCCGATGCGGTCGCGCTCGTCGACGCGATGCCGCTCGGTGCGACAGGCAAAATCGACAAAAAGGCTTTGCGCGCGCGGTTCGCCACCCCTCACATTGAGAGCGAAAGGATCCTACCCCATGGCGCTTGACGCGCACGATACCGGCTTCGCGCTTCACCTCGGCGGGCGGACCATCCTGACACACAGCGCAGGCGCGCCTTGCTTTTCGGTCGGGCGCGGTGTGCCGCACATCCATGCGAAGCTCGGGCATTTCGATGTTGCGCAGGAGGTGGTCGAACGGATGGCGCTGCGGCATGTCGAAGTCGATGGCGAACACATCCGCTTCGCCGAGGCAGCAGGGTCGGCTTGGTTGCTCGAAGCAACGGTCTCAGGCGATGGCGACAATGCGGAGATCGCTTTGACGGCGCTCGATCCAGGACTCAACCGGCTGTGGCTGCGGGTGCCCGCGGAGGCGGGCGAGCATATCTGGGGCGGCGGCGAGCAATTCTCCTATTTCGACCTGCGCGGCCATCATTTTCCCTTATGGTCGAGCGAGCCTGGGGTCGGACGCGATCCGGCTTCGGCGCTGTTCCAACAGGTCGAGGCGCATCGCAAGGGCGGCGGCGGCAGCTATTCCCATACCAATTACCCGCAGCCGACGTTCGTCAGTTCTCGGCGCTACGCCCTTCATGTCGACAGCTTTGCCTATGCGGCGTTCGATTTCCGAGCGGCCGACTATCACGAAGTCGAAGTTTGGGAAGTTCCCGCCAGGATCGAGCTGTGGGCAAGGCCGCACTTTGCCGATCTCGTGTCGGCGCTGTCGGAGCGTTTCGGGCGCCAGCCGCCGCTGCCCGAATGGCTTCTGAAGGGCGCGGTAATCGGACTTAAAGACGGCGATAACAGTTTTGGGCGGCTCAAGGCCTATGAAGACGCCGGGGTCGCGGTGTCGGGACTGTGGTGCGAGGATTGGGTCGGTCTCCGTATCACCAGCTTCGGCAATCGCCTCTTCTGGGACTGGCAGTGGAATGCCGAGCGCTATCCAGAACTCCCCGTGCGGATCGAGGAGTTGAAAGAGCGCGGTATCCGGTTTCTTGGCTATGTGAACCCCTATCTGGCTGTCGATGGGCCGCTCTATGCCGAAGCGGCGGCAAAGGGATTCATGGTGATGCACCCCAAAAAGGATGAGCCCTATGTCATCGATTTCGGCGAGTTCGACTGCGGGCATGTCGATTTCACCAACCCTGACGCCGCCGCATGGTTTGCCGACACGATCATCGGCGAGAAGATGATCGATTTCGGCCTATCGGGCTGGATGGCCGACTTCGGCGAATATCTGCCCGTAGATGTGCGACTGGCGAATGGCGAGAGCGGGATGACGGCGCACAATCGCTGGCCGGCTTTGTGGGGCGAAGTGAATGCGAAGGGCGTCGCAGGGCGGGGGCAAACCGGCGAGATGATGGTGTTCATGCGATCGGGTGCGGCGGGCGTCCAGCGACATTGCCCGATGCTATGGGCAGGCGACCAGGCGGTGGATTTCAGCCGCCACGACGGGATCGGAACGGTCGTCTGCGCCGCGCTGTCGGCGGGGATGCTGGGCAACGCGCATCATCACAGCGATTGCGGCGGCTATACCAGCTTGTTCGATACCACGCGCGACGCCGAACTGGCGATGCGCTGGGCGGAGATGTCAGCCTTCACCTCGATGATGCGCACGCACGAGGGCAACCGGCCGCGGCAGAATGTCCAATATGACGACGATCCCGAGCTGCTCGCACATTTTGCGAAGATGACGCGTATCTATGCCCATCTGGCTCCCTATCTGCGACGGCTTTCCATCGAGGCCTCGGAAACGGGACTGCCCGTCCAGCGGCCGCTCTTTCTGCATTTCGAGGATGATCCCGAAACCTATGCGATCCAGACGAGCTATCTGCTCGGTCCCGATCTGTTGGTGGCGCCGGTGATCGCGGCGGGGATAAGTGAATGGACGGCCTATCTGCCCGCGGGCGCCCAGTGGGTGCATGTGTGGTCAGGCAAAAGCTATGTGGGCGGAAGCGATGTAACGGTCGCGGCGCCGTTCGGGCAGCCGCCTGTGTTCTATCGCGCAGGTTCGGCGGATGCGGCGTTGCTCGACGGGATTGCCTCGGCCTGAGCCACGCCCTTCAGTACCGCGACAAATGCGGCGACGAGCGCGCTCCGGCTGCGGTTGCGGAGGAGATGGATGGCGTCGCGTGTCACCTCGGACGGGGGAAGCGCGATCATGTGCAGGCCCGAACGGACCGCCAGTGCGCGCGGAACTACGGTGATCGCGCGGCCGCTACGCGCCATGTCGAGGCACGCGGCAGTGGAGTCGAGCTCATAATCGGGGAAGTGTCCAGCGGCGAAGCGGGCCCGGAGAGCGCGCGGGAAATTGCTGCCCGGTGCGGGACGCGGCAGCGCCCAGGGAAAATTGGCGCTGTCGTCCGGCGCTGTTGCGAGCGGATGGTCGGGGGCGCAGACGAGCATCAACGGCTCATGCGGCAGCGGGATGCACAACACTTCATCGGCATGACCCGAGGCGGCGAACTTGGCGCGGTTGCAGACGACGAGGTCGAGGCGGCGGTCAACAAGCGTTTCGAGCAATTGGTCGGACGGACCGCCGGTAATCGTCACGCGTACGCCCGGATGCGCCTCGGCGAAGCGCGCGATCGCGTCGGTAAGCAAGGGTTGCAGCGGATAGGGTCCGCTGCCGACCGCAACGGTGCCGCCGGTCGGATGACCGAGGCCGCGCGCTTCCTGTTCGAGATTCGCCGAAGCGGCGATCACGTCGCGCGCCGCGCGGATCAGCCGGTCGGCGTCGCTTGTGGGGCGCACATAATGGGTCGTGCGGTCGAAGAGCGTGGCGCCCAGTTCCTGTTCGAGCTTCTGGATCGAACGGGTGAGCGCCGATTGCGTGAGACCGAGTTCGTCGGCGGCGCGCGCATAGCTGGCGAGGCGATAGAGAGCGTCGAAATGGCGGAGGCGGCGGAGGTTCATGCCGCGCACCATATCATTCCTGTTTTGCAATACCAATGCTCCGGTCATGTGCGTAGCGTGACCATATGAGCACCACCTCTCTCGACACGCGCGCGCGGCGCCAGATCTTTGCCGAACTGGAAACGCGCGCGTTTGACGTGGCGGTGATCGGCGGCGGGATCACCGGCGCGGGGATCGCGCGCGATGCGGCGATGCGCGGGCTGTCGGTCGCACTGGTCGAGGCCCGCGACTTTGCGAGCGGGACGAGCAGCCGGTCGTCGAAGATGATTCACGGTGGGCTGCGCTATCTGGCGCAAGGCGATATAGCGCTGGTGAAAGAGGCGGCCTCGGAGCGGCAGATCCTACGCCGGATCGCACCGCATCTGACGCGGCTGTCCCCTTTCCTGATCCCGACAACGAACATGGCGATGGCCGCGAAATTGCGGACGGGCCTCTGGACGTTCGAGAAGCTCGGCGGGGTGCCCGAAGCCGAGAAGCATGAAGTGATTGGGCTCGCTGAACTACGACGGCGCGAGCCCTTGATGCGCACCGACAAGCTGAATGGTGCCATACTCTATCCCGAGTTTTTGACTGACGATGCTCGGCTGGTGCTTGCCAACATCCGCAGTGCGCATGCCGCAAGCGCGGTGGTCGTGAACCATGCTGCAGCTTCGGAACTGACGAGCGACGGGCTGGTTGCGACGTCAACGCTTGATGACAATCTGGGCGCAACGATCAAGGCGAAGCTGGTAGTAAATGCCGCCGGGGCGTGGGTCGATCAGGTGCGCGGGCTCGAGGCAGGCGAATGTGATGCCCGAATGTCACTGAGCCGAGGGATTCATCTGGTTTTGCAGCGCGAGCGACTGCCGATCAATTCGACGATCATCATTCGCGCGCCTGACAAGCGCAGCATCTTTGCGGTGCCGCGCGGAGCGTTCACTTATATCGGCACGACCGATGTGTTCCATGACGGCGCCGATTATTGGCCCGCGCCCGCGCGTGAGGACATCGACTATCTGCTGCGCGCGACCGAGTCTGCGCTGCGCGTAGATCCGATCCGGGATGCCGAGATCGTCTCACTATGGTCGGGGGTGCGGCCGTTGATCGCGCAGCCGGGGAAGAAGGCGAGCGAAGTGTCGCGCAAGGACGAGATCTGGACTTCGCCCGGCGAGATGATCTCGATCGCGGGAGGAAAACTCAGCGCGTATCGCGCGATGGCAGAGCGCGTGGTGGATCTGGCCATCGAACGGTTGGGCAGCAGCGCGCGGCCCTGTTCGACCGCAGATGCGCCCCTGCCGGGCGGATCGGGGAGTTTTGGCGACAGCATGAGCCGTCTTGATCCGCGCGCTGCCGAGCGGTTGGCGGGGCTTTATGGTGACGAGGCGAGCGAGATTGTGGACGCGGGCGGCGCTGTCGCCCCCGAGGCAGTGCGAGCGGTAACGCATGAGGGCGCCGCTAAGCTGGAGGATTATTGGGTGCGGCGTAGCGCACGCGCCTGGTTCGATCACGGCGCCGGCCTTGCCGCACTCGCCCCCGCCGCCGACGCCATGGGCGCGCTGCTCGGCTGGGATGACGCCATGAAGGCAGCGCAGATCGCGCATTGCCGACAGATCAACGATGCGAGCCGCAGGCTTTTGGGAGAGTGAAATGCGTTCGATAAACGAAGCCCTTGCCAGCATAATCGGCGCCGATCGCGTCGCTAGCGATGCCGATGCGTTGAATGCGCGGCGATATGACCAATGGGCGGTCAAGCATCTGCGCGACTGGCGCGGCGAGGCGGTGCCCGCGCCGGGCTGCGTCGTGCGGCCGCAGTCGGTAGAGGACGTGCAGAAGGTCGTGAAGCTGGCCGCCGAGAAGCGCTTGCCGCTTATCCCCTATGGCCTTGGCAGCGGAGTGTGCGGCGGGATCGAGCCGTCTCCGCAAGCGATCCTGCTCGATATGAGCGGCATGAAGAGGGTCCGGTATATCCACGGCGACGATCTGCTCGCGAGCTTCGATGCGGGGCTGAACGGAATGGAGGCCGAGGAGACCGTCGCGGCGCACGGGCTGACGATTGGCCACTGGCCGCAATCGATCGCAATCAGCAGCGTCGGCGGCTGGGTAGCAACCCGCGCTTCAGGGCAGTTTTCGACCGCCTATGGCAATATCGAGGATATCATCCACTCGATCGAGGCAGTGCTGCCAAACGGCGAGCTGGTGACACTCGGCAAAGCGGTGCGCGCTGCGGCGGGGCCGGACCTGCGCCACCTGCTCATGGGCGCCGAAGGCACGATGGGGGTGATCACCGGAGTGACCTTCTCGCTCCGCGCCAAGGCGCCGCACCGCGACTACAGCATCTTCTATGCCGACGACATGTGTGCAGGTTTCGAGGCGCAACGACAGATTGTGCGCGCGGACTGGCGCCCGCCGGTGATGCGCCAATATGACGGACGCGAGGTGCGGCGACTGTTTCGCGATCATGCGCGTGACGGCAAAACAATGCTGCTGATGGTGCACGAGGGGCCTAAGGCGCGGGTCGATGCCGAGCTGGCGGCGATGCACGAAATTTGCGTCGCGGCTGGGCTCGAAGCGGGCAATCCCGATGCCGCGAAACAATGGATCGAGCGGCGCAACCATGTCCCGAGCTGGCGCGACATGTTCGACCGAGGCTATGTCGCCGACACGGTCGAGATTTCGGGGCACTGGAGCGAGATCGGGGCGATCTATGACGACAGCATCGCCGCGCTCAATGAAATTCCGGGCGTGATCAATGCCTCGGCGCACAGCAGCCATGTATATCGCTCGGGCATCAATCTCTATTTCAGCTTTGCCGCGACGTTCGAGGACAGTGCCAAGATGGAACCCGCCTATTTCGCCTGCTGGCGCGCAATCATGGAAGCGACCGCCAAACACGGCGGCGGCGTCGCGCATCACCATGGTGCGGGGCGGCTGCGCAAACCTTTTCTGCACCACGATCTGGGCGACAACGGCGTCGCGTTGCTGCGGCAATTGAAGCACTGTCTCGATCCGCAGGGAATCATGAACCCGGGCAATCTGCTACCCGATGCCTGAGTTGCTGCTCGCACTCGATGCGGGCACGACGGGTGCCCGCGCCATGCTGGTTGATCCGGCTGGGACGGTGCTGGGCGTCGATAAAAGACCTATCGCGAGCCACTTCCCTGCTCCGGGCTTGGTCGAGCAGGACCCAGCTGAGGTCTGGAATATCTGCCGCGCGGTGATCGACGGCGCTCTCGCAGCCGCCGGGCGCGGCATCGCCGACGTCGCCGCGATCGGCGTGACGACTCAGCGCGCGAGCATTGTCCTGTGGGACCGCACGACCGGGGAGCCCGTCGCGCCAATGCTGGTCTGGAGCGACTTGCGTGGGATGGAGGAATATAGGTCGCTGCGCGCGCGAGGGTTCACCGCCTGGCCGCAAGTGCCGTCTGCGAAACTTCCCGCCGCCATCGCACTGTCGGGGCGAGACCCCGGCGATCTGCAATGGGGTACACTCGATTGCTGGCTGACTTACAGGCTGAGCGGTGCGCACGTCACCGATGCCTCGGCCGCCTGGCTGACGGGCTATTATGACTATGCCAACGGCGCCGGCTGGGACACGGCATTGCTCGCGCACCAGCGGCTGCCCGCGGCGATGTTTCCGGCCCAGGTCGCAAGCTGGGGCGCGATTGCCCAAAGCGCTCCAGCGGTGCTCGGCGCGCGTGTCCCGATCACCGCGCTGATCGCCGATCAGGAGGCCGCCATGGTCGCGCACGGCGCGCTCGGACGCGGCGAATGGAAGGCGACGTACGGCACGTCGGGGGTGCTAATGGCTGGCACGGGCGACGCGCCGCAGGCGATTCACAACAGCATGCCCGCCGAGGCGCTCGTCTTCGTGGGCGGACGTTCACGCTTCTGCGTCGAGGGAATGGTTATTACCGCCGGCTCGCTAATCGAATGGTTGTGCAACGGGCTCGGGCTGTTTGCCTCGCCGGCAGCGATGGAAGCGGCGGCGGCTTCGGTTGCCGACGCGCGCAACGTCGTGGTGCGGCCCTCGCTTGCCGGAATGGGGGCGCCGCATGGGAAGTTCGAGGCGCGCGGGCTCATTGCGGGACTGAGCTTTGCGGACGGGCCGGGAGAGGTCGCGCGCGCTGCCTTGCAAGGTATTGCTTTCCGTTTTCGGGAGATTGCCGAGGTGATCGCCGCGGCGCTGCCGGTGCCCGAAGCGCTGCCCGTGGCGGGCGGATTGTCGGCGAGCGATACGTTGCTGCAGTTGCAGGCCGACGCGTTGCAACGGCCCGTTCGACGCCATGCGGTGCGCGAGGCGAGCGCTTTTGGCGCGGCTCTCGCAGCGGGGATGGGCGTGGGGTTGCTCGACGAAAGCGATCTCACGACGCTGGCGCGTTACGACGCGGAATTTTTGCCAAAGGTCGGGAGCGACGAAGCCGATGCCGCGTTCGCACGCTGGCAGACTGCCATTGCGCCGTGACGCGCTCAATGGGCTCCGGCGACCTCGCTCCACAGTCCGCGCACAATATCGCGCATTCGCAGCGCTTCTTCCCAACGGTTCGTCATTTCGCGGCCGTCGGGCGCGGTGATCGCATAGGGCGGCGGACCGAGTTCACACATGAACGTCAGCGCGTCGTCCGCCCGCGCCTGTTCGAGCCACAGCTCGAAGCCGCGACGCCACCAGCTTATATGTTGGTTGAGCCAGCCTGCGTGCTGCGGCGCGTCCAGCGCGACCTGCACCTGGTGCGTCGTCGACACGCGGCCGTGGAAATTATGACTTCCTTGGAGGATGGTTTCTATGGCGCCAAGCTGATCGTCACGGAGCGGCAGTTCCATCTCACCCGCGACGGTATAGTGGGACAGGTCGGCGGTAAGCGGCAGACCGGGGCGCTCTTCGAGCAATTGCAGCGTGAAAAGCAGGTCGTTGGTAAGGCGACCACGGTGGGTTTCGAACCAAATAGGAAGCGTCGCGTCTTTTGCAGCCGCGACGAGACTATCGACCAGGCGGAGCGCGGCCTTAAAGTCAGCGGTCGGTCCAGCGATCTGCACGTTGAGGTGATGCGCGCCAAGCCGGTGTGCTTCGCCGATCCAGTGGCGGAGTTGATCGGCGTTGGCCACGAGTGCCTGCGCTTCCCACACGAGACCGAGCGGGTTCATCACGCGCGCGACGCCGTCGGTGCGTTCAGTGCGCGCAATGTTCACCCCGACGCCATCGAAGCCCGCCGCGACGACTTGGCCCAGCGCATCGTCCAAGCGATTTTCGATGTCGAAACCGGGGCACTGGTCGAGACCCCAAACCGATTGAAGAACGAGCAATTCAGGCAAAGTCTTTCCTTTCCGACAACGCTGTCATATCGTTTCGGATACGGGAGTCAATCGCTCGCTTTGAGCGTCCCTCGGCATAGCCTCCCGATCGCTCACGCCGCTCCCAACGACGCAGGGCCGCGACTGGCGGGCGCCAGGATCGCGTCCAGACGACAAAACAGAAAAGAATTTGAGAGGATATCATGAGTTACCAAGTTCCCGCCTCGCCGGCGATTTCACCCGCGCTCTCGCCGGCGTCGAAATACTATCGTCGCTACGCGCTGACGGTATTGCTCATCATATACATCCTCAATTTCCTCGACCGGCAGATCGTCGCGATCTTGGCTGAGCCGATCAAAAACGAGCTGCACCTTGCCGATTGGCAATTGGGGGTCATGACCGGCCTTGCCTTTGCACTCTTCTATACGGTGCTCGGCATTCCGATTGCACGTTATGCCGAGACGGGGCATCGGCCGCGGATAATCGCGGTCGCGGCAGGAGTGTGGAGCCTGTTCACGATCGCGTGCGGCTTCGCGCAGAATTTCGTCCAGCTTGTCGCGTGCCGGGTCGGCGTTGGCATTGGCGAAGCGGGTTGCACCCCGCCCGCACACTCGCTGATCACCGATTACACGCCGCGGGAGAAACGCGCGTCCGCGCTCGCCTTTTACGCACTCGGAACTCCGCTCGGGGGGTTGCTCGGGCTGGCGCTCGGCGGGCTGATCGCCGACGCCTATGGCTGGCGGACGGCCTTTCTGTTTGCGGGATTGCCCGGCCTGCTGATGGCGATCATTGCTTGGACGACGCTTCGCGAGCCGCGGGGGCAGCTGCACGCCGACCTCGCCGCGCTCAAGGCATCACGCCCCGATTTCAAGACCGCGATGGCCGAGATTCGTGGCAAGCGGACTTTCTGGCTGATTGCCTTTGCCGCAGCGATCAAAGCGTTCATCGGCTATGGCGCTGCGGCGTTTCTTGCGCCCTTCTTCTTTCGCAACCATGCCGCGGAATTGACCGAAATCGCCGGTGGATTCGGGCTGGGTGTGACCGGCTTTCTGGGGGTAGCGCTGGGCATCGTGCTCGGGCTGACCGGCGCCGTCGGCACCTATTTGGGCGGTTATCTTGCCGACAAATATGGAGCGCGCGATCTGCGTGCCTATGTTTCGATTCCGGCAATTTCCACATTGCTCGGCATTCCCTTCTATATCGCCGGGCTGCTCGTCGATTCTGCCGTCGTCGCCCTCATCCTCTTCGCCTTTCCGCCGATCCTTAACACGCTCTGGTACGGCCCAGGCTATGCCGCGGTGCAAGGCTTGGTCCAGCCGCATACGCGCGCGACCGCGACGGCGGTCCTGTTGTTCATCATAAACCTCATTGGACTCGGATTGGGTCCCCTGGGGGTCGGGGCAGTGAGCGATTTCATCAGCGGGCCGATGGGGCTAGGGTCAGCCGAAGGCGTGCGCTGGTCGTTGCTGCTCTTCATCCTTTTCGGCGCGGTAGCGTCGGGACTGTTCTGGCTGGCGCGGAGTTCGATCCGCGAGGAGATGGTGAGTTGAGTATCGCGAGCATCGCCCTGCCCCGTATCTTCCGTATCGGCGGCGGGGCGTCGAAAGAACTGCCCGACGTGCTGGCGGCGCTGGGGCTGGCGCGGCCGCTGATCGTCAGTGACGGCTGGCTGGCGAGCAGCGGGCGCGTCGCCGAACTGACCGAAGGGCTGGCGGCGGCGGGGATCGCGGCGCGGGTGTTTGCCGATACGGTACCCGATCCGACGGTCGCGTCGATCGACGCGGGCGTGGCATTCCTCCTTGCAGGCAATCATGACTGTGTCGTTGGTTTCGGCGGGGGCAGCCCTCTCGACAGCGCGAAGGCGATTGCACTACTCGGCCGGTTCGGCGGGGCGATGGCCGATTACAAGGCGCCGCATGTGCAGGATACGCCCGGACTGCCGGTCATCGCGATCCCCACCACTGCGGGCACGGGATCGGAGGCGACGCGCTTCACGATCATCACCGACGAGACGAGTGACGAGAAGATGCTGTGCCCCGGTCTCGCCTATCTGCCCATTGCGGCGCTCGTCGATTATGAGCTGACCTTTACCAAGCCGGTGCGGCTGACCGCCGATACCGGAATCGATTCCTTGACGCACGCGATAGAAGCCTATGTGTCGAAACGCGCGAACCCGTTCAGCGACGGCATGGCCTTGCTCGCGATGCGCGCGATTGCGCCGAATTTGCGGCGGGTATGCCGCGATCCGCACGATGGCGCAGCGCGCGAGGCGATGATGTTGGGGGCAACGCAGGCAGGGATCGCTTTCTCGAACAGCTCGGTCGCGCTGGTGCACGGAATGAGCCGGCCGATCGGGGCGCATTTCCACGTCCCGCATGGGCTGTCGAACGCGATGCTGCTGCCGGCGGTGACCGCCTGGTCGGCGCCCGCGGCGCTGAATCGCTATGCCGATTGCGCGCGGGCGATGGGAATTGCCGACGAGGCGGAGGGGGCCCAGTCAGCGGTTGCGCGGCTGGTTGACGAGCTCGCAGCCTTGAACAGCGAGCTAGAAGTGCCGGGACCAGCGGCTTGGGGGATCGACCCAGCGCGTTGGGAGGCGCTGGTCCCCACCATGTGTGTGCAGGCGGCAGCGTCGGGGTCGCCAGCGAACAATCCGCGCGTTCCCGATGCCGAGGAGATGGCGAAACTCTACGCCCAGGTCTGGGCGGGCTGAATTATTTCATGCACGACCGCTATGGCGCTCGCAGTTTGAGTCCGCGGCACCCTGGCCCTATTAGCCAACAGTCAACACCACTGCGGGGATAGCTCGTGGCCATCCCGCTGGAGCAGAAATCCATCTCTGCCCAGTTTGGGTGCTGCGTGGCCAGGCGATGCGCCGCGCTTTCGCGGGGTCATGAGCTTTCTAGCACCTGATTAGAGCTCCAGGGGGCCGTGGCTCATTTTCGGTAACACATGGCGCGCGAACAAGTCCGCCTCGGCGGCGTGCGGGTAACCGGAGAGGATGAACGCTTCGATGCCCATTTCCCGATACCGATGCAGCTTGGCGAGCACCTGATCAGGGTCGCCAACGATAGCAGCACCACAGCCTGAGCGGGCACGGCCGACGCCGGTCCACAAATTGTCCTCAACATAGCCATCGTCGGAGGCTGCTTCACGCAAGGCGACCTGCGCATTGACGCCGAACGATTGCGAGTCGAGCGACTGAGCCTTGATCTCGGCGCCCCTCGCAGCTTCGAGTTTCGAGAGCAGCCGGTCAGCGGCAGTGCGCGCTTCGAATTCGGTATCGCGCACGATCACATGGGCTCGGTAGCCAAATTTGAGCTTGCGCCCGTAGGATGCTGCCCGCGCGCTCATGTCGGCAATGATCTCCTTCACCACCTCTTCGCGGTCAGGCCACATCAGGAAGACGTCACAGCCTTTTGCCGCGGCATCCCGCGCGGCAGGTGAGAGGCCACCAAAGTAGAGCGGCGGCGCCTTGCCCGATACCGTACCGATGCGCGCGGGTTCGAGCTTTAGCTGCCAGAACTCGCCATCATGGTCGAGCGCCTCGCCATTGAGCAGGGTCTTGAGAATATGCATCGCCTCGACCGTACGGCGGTAGCGCGGTTCGGACTCCATCCTCTCTCCCGGCATGTCGGACGAGATAATATTGACCGTCAGGCGGCCGCCGAGGATACGATCGATCGTGGCAATCTGGCGCGCGAGTTGCGGCGGCCAGCTTTCGCCGATACGCACTGCCATCAGCAGGCGGATGCGCTTCACCATCGTTGCAATTGCGGCAGCGAAAGCGGTGGTGTCGATGCCAAGCGCATAGCCCGATGGGAGGAGTATATTGTCGAACCCCAAAGATTCCGCCTGCATCACGATGTCGCGGCAATGCTCCCAGCTCGACTTGAGCATCGGGTCGGGTACACCCAGAAATTCATAGTCGTCGTCGCAAAGCGCCGAGAACCAACTGACTTCGCACGGCGTCGTGGCGGCATTCATGGCAGATTCTCCCCCATCGATGTTTGTAGCAGCGCATACCATTCAGCGCGCGTCCAGCGCGGCACGAAGGCTTGCGGAATATCCTTGATGCGGTCCGGATTTTGGGTGCCGACGATCGGGATCGGGTGTGCAGGATGCGCCATCACCCAGCTATAGGTCGCGGCAGCGCGCGAGACGCCATATTCGGTCGCCTTTGCGTCGAGCAGCGCGGCGATAGCTTGAGCGCGCTCGTCCTTCGGATCGCCGAGACGGCCGCCACCGAGCGGTGACCAGGCGAGAAAGCTCATGCCCTCCCCCATCGTCTGGTCGAAAATGCCGTCGAAGAGCGGCGCGAGGTGCAGCGGCGAAAATTCGCTTTGATGGCTGACCAGCGGCACGGGAAGAAATTTGGCGAGCGCGGCGGTCTGCGCAGGGGTAAAGTTCGACACCCCGATCGCGCCGATCTTGCCAGCGCCGTGCGCGTCCTCGAGCGCCCGCGCACTTTCTTGGGGATGGGTGAGCAGATCCGGGCGGTGGATCTGCCATAGCTCAACATGGTCGGTGCGCAGGCGTCGGAGCGAGATGTCGATCGCCGAGGTGAGATAGGGCGCACTGCTGTCATAGGGCACGCCGAGGATGATCCCCCCTTTGGTTGCGAGGACCATGGTGTCGCGCAATCCCGGTGCGTCGGCGAAGACGTCGCCCAGCAGAGCCTCCGCCGAGCCGAAGCCACCCGGGGTGTCGCAGCCGTAAATGTCGGCGGTGTCGAACAAGGTAACGCCAGCCTCGAACGCGGCATCGATGCGCGCGCGCGCGGTCGCGACATCGACCCCGGCGAAGCGCCACATACCCCAGGCAATGGGTGTGACGGCGTGGCCAGCGAGGGTCACCGAAGCGGGAGGGAGAAGAAAATCTGACATCGCTGTCATATACTCCAAGATTTGGCGAGAGGAAAGTGGGTTTATTGCGGCAGCCGATTAATGTGCCAGCACCGGCGCCGCGTCGCCATCCTCCGCCTCGTCCACCGCAACGATACGAGGCAGGATGAGGTGGATCGCGGCGAGCGCGGCAAGATAAGTGAAGGCGCAAACGAGCATCATCGGCAGATAGCCGCGGCCGGTATCGAGCGACCAGCCAGCAAACTCGATCATCGCCATTCCCGACAGATTACCGGCAAAGGCGCCGATGCCGATCGCCGATCCGACGATCCTTGCCGGAAAGACGTCGGTGGTGAGGCCGAAGATATTGGTCGAGAAGCCTTGATGCGCGAAAAGCGCGAGGCCGAGGATCATCGCGGCGACCCACGCGCTATCGACACCGACAAGCAGGGGCACCGGCAGGATCAATAAGGCATAGATCAGCATCGTCGTTTTGCGCGCCGCGTTGACGGTCCAGCCGCGGCGACCCATCAGGTACGAGGGCAGATACCCCCCGGTGATGCCGCCCAAAGCTGCCATAAAATAGACGAAAGCGACCGGGAGCCCCAGCGTGCCCTGTGTCAATCCAAAGAGACGGTGAAACAGGTCGGGCATGAAAAAGAGCAGGAACCACCACACCTGATCGGTGAGCGCCTTGCCCAGGATGACCGCCCATTGGCGGCGGTCACGAAGCAAGCTGCTCCACGCAATCTTGGGCGCGGCTGCGTCGCGCGCTGCATTTGGCTGTTCGGGAATGCGGACCGCGAGCCAAACCACGACCCACACGAGGCCGAGCCCTCCCGCAATCAAGAAAGTCGCCTGCCACCCCCACATCAACGCCATGACAGGGATCAGCAGCGGCGTCAGGATCGCGCCAACATTGGGCGCGATGCCGCCAAGGCCGAGGACGAAGCTTCGCTCTTTGGCGTTGAAATATGTCGCGGCGGTCTTCACCGCGGCCGGGGTTCCGATCGATTCGGCGGCACCAAGGACTGCGCGCGAAGCGATAAAGCCCGAGACGGTCGTGGCGAAGGCATGCGCCATACCCGCGAGACTCCACACGCCGACACCAATGGCGAAGCCCCAGCGCAATCCGACCTTGTCGATGAACCAACCTGTCCCGAGAAAGGCCAGCGCGGCAGCGAACTGAAAGGCCGAGGCCATGTGGCTGTAGTCGCGGTCACTCCAGTCGAACTCGAGCTGAAGCGTCGGCTTTAGCAGCGCAAGGATCTGGCGATCGACATAATTGAGCACGATGGCGATAAAGACGAGCCCGACCACGAGCCAGCGGCGTTTGTCGGCGATTTGCGCCAAGTGTTTCTCCCCCCGAATCCCTTTTTCTGTTCAAATAAGATAACGCTGTCATACTGCAAAGGACAAGGGCTTTCTTTCGTAGCCGCCCGCACCTGGTCCGCTAACCTGTCCTGTGCCGCTGAAATCGCTCGCACGCGTCGCGAGCAGGAACCCGGATCAAGGTGCGCGGACGAAAAGAGAAGCAGTCAGCCTTGGAGGGCTGCCGTCGACCCGCGCACGATCAGCTTGTGAGGGAGCTGACGTCGTTCCATCGTTTCACCAAATTCGAGCAGCAGGTCGGCGGCAGCGTAACCGAGGTCGCGGATCGGCTGATGGATAGTTGTCAACGCTGGCCAGACGACCTGGGCGAGGTCGGTGTCGTCGAAGCCCGCGACCGAGAGCTGCCTTGGCACCGCAATGCCCATGCGGTGCACGGCAGCGAGCACGCCCGCCGCCATCTCGTCGCTGCTCGCGAAGATTGCGGTCGGCGGCTGGTCGAGCGCTAGAAGTGCTTCGGCCGCAGCTATTCCCGACTGGAAATCGAATTGCCCGGGAAAGACCAGCGATGCGTCAAAGCCGATTCCCGCGCGCTGTAGTGCCTGCCGATATCCGGTCAATCGCTGACCGCTTGCGAAGTAATTGCCGTGCCCGGTAACAAAGCCGATGCGGCGATGACCGAGCGAGATCAGATAGGCGGTCATATCGTCGGCCGCCTGCACATTGTCGATATAAACCGCCGACGTTGCCGTCAAATCAGTGCCTGGCTGGACGCGAACGACCGGAATCTTACGGCGAAAAAGTTCGGCGAGCGCGGTGCCGACGTCGGTCACCGGCGGGGTCATGATGATACCGTCGAGCTGCGCCTGATCGATCAGCGCGCCGATATCATCGACGAGCCCGGGCGAATTGATGTCACACGGCTGGACGATCATGCGAAAGTCGGCTTCGCGGCAGCGCTGCCCGACGCCGGCCTGCATGTTGAAGATATAATAGGGGCTCGGATTGTCGTGGATCAGCCCGATCTGGAACGAGCGCTTTCCAGCGAGCGTGCGCGCCGCCTGGCTGGGGTGATAGTTGAGACGCGCGACCGCTTCTTCGACCCTTTGCCGCATGTCGTCGCTGACATAGCGTTCCTTGTTAAGCACGCGCGAAACGGTCTTGATCGACACGCCTGCGACGCGTGAGACATCCTTTATCGTCGCGCGGGTCATGCGCGCTTGCGCTCCGCACCCGGCCGGCAAATCATCGTCACGGCTGCGCATCTCCCCCATTCGCCCTGCTGACCATCACTGTCTGCTTAGGCGTGTCGCCCTCTCTTGGGCAAGAGAGGGCTTGCACGCTTTCGCTGCTTCACGATATGGCACCAGCTTATGACAGCGCTAGACAGAAACGACCTGACTGCGATGCGGCACGCGCATTGGAACGACTTGCCCAGCAGCGGCGACCTATTCGGCGAACTGCACCATGCCCAGGCCGCGGCGGGTGCAACGCCGAAGGACAGCCTTTTTCCTGGTTTGGCCGCCTGCGCTGTCGCATCGGCCGCCGCCGCATGGTTGTCCGACCATTATGGATTTCCGATCATCCTGCTAGGCCTGCTTGTCGGGCTGGCGCTTAGTTTCATTTCGACCAACCAGGCGACGCACCGCGGGCTCGACTTCGCCTCGCGCACATTTCTGCGCGTCGGGATCGTAGTGCTCGGGCTGCAAGTCACGTTCCATCAGATAGCAGTCCTCGGGCCAGTGCCGTTCGTCGCGCTGATCCTCATCATGACGGTAACGATTGGCGCCGGATTTGCGGGGGCGCGGATCTCGGGTCAGTCGTCTTACGTCGGACTGCTTGCGGGCGGCGCGACCGCGATCTGTGGCGCCAGCGCGGCGCTAGCACTTTATGGCGTGATCGGGCGGCAGCGATTGTCGCAAGCCCAGTTCGCATTGACCCTGGTCGGCGTCTCGCTCGCAAGCGCGCTGGCGATGACAATTTATCCGCTGCTCGCCGCGAAGTTCGGGTTGAGCGATGCACAAGCGGGTTTCTTGATCGGCGCCTCGATCCATGATGTCGCGCAAGCGATTGGCGCCGGCTATGCTTTCTCCGATACGGCGGGCGCGAGTGCGACAGTCGTCAAACTCGCACGGGTGGCGCTGATTGCGCCCATCGTCGCACTGGTCAGCCTGCTGCTTAAGCCCGATGATGGGAGCGGCACGCGTATCTGGCGCCGCTTGGCCCTACCTTGGTTCATCGTTGCTTTTTTTGCCATGGTGACGCTGAACAGCTCGGTGGCGATGCCCGAAGCGGTCCGCGGCGCCGCGCTCACGGCATCGAAGGCACTGCTGTTGCTCGCGGTGACCGCGACCGCTATGCGCACCCGGATGGACCTGCTGCTCGAAATGGGGTGGCGCGCAACCGTGCCGGTGGCAATGGCTACGCTGACAAGTTTCGTGATGTCACTAATTCTTGTGCTGGCAATCCTCTAGCCTTACAATCTGGCGCCAGGGTGGGGCATCGCCACAAAAGGGCCATTCGCAGTCAGACTTGCAGAGTTGAGGTTCGAAGCCCAAAGCGGACGCATTCCTCAATATCGATGCGGATCCCATGTATTATGGCACAATTCTCATCGATTTGACGGGAGCCCGAAAGCTGCTGGGTTTCGAGCGAAACTGCGAAATATGAGCGACATCGTTGGCGGTAATTTCCGCGATGCGGATACGGCCCATCAGGCACATGTCACGCTCGACCTCGGTGCGAAAAATCGCCAGCACGCGCGCCACGCCTGCTTCACCGCCCGCCGCCAGACCGTAAAGGCAAGGCCGACCGATCGAGCGTCCGTCGGCGCCAAGCGCGACCGCCTCAAGCGCACGTCGGTGCCGCGGCGCACTCCGCCGTCGGCGATCAATTGGGCGCTAATCTGGATACGGTCGCGGATCACGCGAAGATAGTCGATCGGCGTCGCCGCGGTGTCCAGCTGGCGACCGCGACATGCCCGTCGGCGACAGCATCAGCCGCATTGCGCTCGGGTATCCGAGCAGGTCGGTGCCAGCATCGACGTCGCTCACATCGACGAGCGTGTGCTGCGCAAGCACCCATTCGTCGAACACGGCTCGGTTGCGCGCCAAGGCCACTCGTCGTCGGCACCGCCCTCCAGATAATCACGGATGGGCCGCGGCAGGGCGCGCCCGGCGAGCGCAGCCATATCGGCAATGTTAAAGGCTTTAGCGAGCGAGGCCATTCAGTTGCCTCCGATCGCATTCGCGGCGGCTATTTGCCGTGCGCAGTTTTTCGGGTGAGCTCGGCAAACGACTGCCCCGCCCCAAGCCGGCCCGCTCGCGATCGCAATTGTTGCACGACACTGATTGTCAGCTGTCATTGCGGAAGCATATCACCTGTCCGACCCGTGAGGCTATGCCCGCGGATATGCCGATCGAAGACAGCGGTGTGCCAAACCAATTTCTGGGGGCACGGCCCGCGTGCAATCAAACCCGGGATGCGGATATAGCGCCGCGCGCCTTGGGGCCGTCATGAAGCCCCGGAGGACTGATTCACCACGGTCGACGCCAACGCCAACGAACCGCAAGGCCCAGCGCGTTCGCCGAGGCCCGGACGAATGATGAAGTCTTCAAAACCAAGCACTTTACCGTAACCCGCCATGCTGTTTCGAAGATGATTGCGGACCAGCCCAAGCAGTTGCGGCTGGCCCATCATAACGCCCCCGCCAATCAGAATGCGTTGCGGCAGGGTTGTCAGCACGAGATTGTGACACAGCATCGCGACTGCGTGCGCGGCGTGGTTCCAGGCGTCGTCGTCGGGTGGGATCTCCCTGCTGTCCTTACCCGTCCGCGCCCCAATCGCGGGGCCACTCGCCAGACCTTCGACGCAGTCGCCGTGATACATGCAGCAGCCTGCGAACAGATCGCCCGCCAGCTTCGGCACCCGCTGATGCCCCGCCTCGCTATGCCCCGCCCCGCGCAAGATTTGGCCTGCGGAAACCGATCCGACACCGACCCCGGTGCCGATCGTGATATAGACCCAACTGTCCAACCCCTGCGCCGCGCCCCAGCGACCTTCGGCCAGCGCCGCACCACTGACGTCGGTGTCGATGGCGAAGGGCACCCCATTCGCGAGCGACGTCAGGTCAACTCCGCTCCATCCGGGCTTGGGCGTCGATAGTATGCTCCCGAAGTTTGCCGATGTGCGATCCAGCTCCAGCGGCCCAAAACTGGCAATGCCCAGCGACTCGAAATCCCATCGATCAAGGGCGCCCGCAATCGCAGCCAATGTCGCCTCGGGACTTGTTGTAGGAATCTCAACCTGCGCGCGTACATCGTCCGGCCCCGTGCCCAACGTGCAAATGCATTTCGTGCCGCCCAGTTCGACGCCCGCCAACATCGGCTCAGAACTGGTCCTTGAGCATTTCGCCGATCGAATTGTTGAAATGGCTGTCCATTGCCGCTTGGGCGCGCAGCGGATCGCGCGCCGCAATCGCCTCGGCGACCTCGCGGTGCAGCGCCAGCGTTTCGTCGCGCTCTTCGCGCGTCGTCCGCCCGGCCCAGGCGCGGGGGATGGCGACCGCCATCAGCTGCTCGAAGGAGCGCACGATCTGCAGGAACAGCTGGTTGCCGCTGGCCGCCGCGATTGTCTGGTGAAAGCGAGTATCCGCCGCAGTCCGCGCCGCCTCGTCATGCTCGACCGACAGCCCGTGCGCAGCGGTCAGGATCGCCTGCGCCTGTTCCTTGCCGCGGTGGATCGCCGCCAGCTCGGCGGTACGCAATTCGAGCGTCCGGCGCACCTCCCACACTTCGGCGAGCGACACTTGCGCGGTGTTGACCGCATGGCCCATCGACGCAGCCGTCACCGACCCATCGATCGCGGCGACGCGCGGCTTGCGGCCTTTGTCGACATCGACGAGGCGCAGCGCGGTGAGCGCGCCGAACGCCTCGCGCATTACTGGGCGGCTGACTCCCAGTTGCGTCGCAAAGCTCCGCTCGCCGCGCAGCGTGTCGCCGCCTTTCAAATCATGGCTGCTGATATAGTCGCGCACCGCGTCGACCGCCCGATCGACGAGTGAGCCGCGGCCAAGGTCAATCATCCCGCTCACGCCGCCACCCCCATCCGCCGCATCGCGGTCGGCGCCATGCCGAGCCGCCGCGAAAAGGCGCGCGTGAAGCTGGCGTTGTTGAGGTAGCCGGAGCCATAGCCGATGCTCGCCACCGGCAGGCCGCTCGCCGCCAGCAAGGTCCGCGCCTGCCGCAGTCGCCTTTCGCTCAGCGCCTCGCCAACGCTGCAATGATAGAGTTCGCGAAAGCCACGGGTCAGCTTGTCGCGATTGATCCCGCAACTGCGCGCGATATTGTCGATCGTCAGCTTCTCGTGCCAGCGGGTGTCGACGATCCGCCGCGCCGCGGCGACCCGCGAGATGTCGCTCTCCGATAATCCGGGTTGGCCATCGACCGCCACCAAGCTGCCCGCGCTTAGCGCGGCGAAAAACTGGCACAGCATCTCGATGCTCCGCGCCAGACGCAACGTGTCCGCCGCAGCGGCGTCGCATTCGGGAGCGATAATCGATTGTCCCAGCGCGCGCAGATCCAACGGCAGGTACCAGCGCCAGCCGGGATCAGGCAGTTCGCCAAACAACCGGCGGCAGGCGCCGCGCGACACCGCGAACACCAGCAAATGAGCTTCGCTTTCCAGTTCGCGAAACGCCAGGGTGCGGACCACTGGCTCGCCGACATCACCAAAGCCGATCAGCAGCGCGTCGGGCGGCAGCAGCAGGCGGTCGCACGCGCCGGGACCAACAAAGGCCGTCATTTCGGACGAGACGATAACGCTGTGCTTGATCGGCATGGACGAAACTCCCTCACGGAATCCCACAGACCTATCTTGCAGCTTTGGCAATAGCTGTATGATAGGTTCGGGCGCCCGCCGCATCGCGAGCAAAAACGCAAGGAACGACTGCGCGCTGACGATGAGCCCGACCAGCGCCAACGCCTCGGCCAGCATCGTGAAAGAGACGCTATCGCACTCGGTCATGTAAATCTAAACCGAGGCTACGAAGCGCTGCAAGAGTCGCCTCGACATCTCGATGGTGAACAAAATTCCCGCCCATCGCTTCCCAAAGATGCCGGTGTTTAAGCCTGTCGCCGACAAGGATATCGCCGCGTTGACCGTGGCGCCGTTTGTCAATCGCCATGCAGGTAATGATGCGGGTCCCCGGGAAATGCTCGGCAGCCCAGCGGACCTTCTGCGCCTCGGCCCAGCCGCCGCGCGGACACCCGGTCAAGATCACCGGATCGAGGTGCCGTACGGCCTGGAATAACCGGCGCGCCCCGGGCAGCAGCGGCAAGCTTGCATAAAAGTCGGACGCGCGGGCGAGTTCCCGCCAGAAGGTCGGGAGGCCGCGCCGCTTCTCGAACGCGCGCGGGTGCATGCCGAGGATTTCGCCCGCGCGACTTTCGAAGTCGGCAAGGACGCCATCACAATCGAGGAAAAGCCGCATCAGAACCGCGCAGGAATAAGCTTGATCGCGATCGGCGCTGCTAGCGGGCGCCAACCGCGTTCGGTGAGCAGGACATTGCTTTCGGCCGCCCGGCGCCCTTTGTCACGATCAAGCGACCAGGTGATGTGACAAACGCTCCCGTCGGGACGCTTAGTCCTGCCGTCGATCGCGACAACCAGCGCCTCGAGCCCTTCGCCGTCATCGGCGTGACCGATGACGGCGGCGTCGGCTTGGGGCGGTGGCAGGTCGCGCCGCGACGCCCGTGCATCAAGCGTCACATGATCGGCGACCAGATCGCGCCAGCGCGGCGGGAATATATCGACGAGGAATTCGCGACTTGCGCGATCAAGCTTCCATCCGGTCACGGGCATTGGCAGCTGCTCAAGCTCGGATCGTCGCAAGTTCAGCCGGCGGCAGTCCCGTGCTCTCAGCCTGCGCTTTGAGCTCTTCCTTGCGCGCCAGCATCGCCTGTCCAAGCGCCTTGAGATCGACATCGGCCGCTCGCGCCTGCTGGAACATATTGTCCTGCTGCTTCTCTTCTTCCCTGACGTGATGCTTGATTTCTTCGGACAGTACCGTGACCTTCGCGTCGAAATATTCGTCGTCGGGTCCGGAAGCTTCGATGTCATTGATCAGCACCTTGGCGCCATCATGCTCGACATAGGCTTCCTTCAGCAGGTCGTCGTCGATCTTTCCCTTCAGCGCCGGATAGAAAACTTCTTCTTCGATCTGCGCGTGGATCTTGAGCTCGGTGCAGATCTGCTTCGCAAGCTTTGCCTTTCGATCCGCACTCGAGGCTTTTTCGAACTCTTCAAACAGGTCTTCGACCGTGCGGTGGTCGGCAGCGAGAATATGGGTTGCATCCAAATCAACGCGTTTCATTACAGTCTCCATTTTGGCCCGCCCGCAGTCCCGAAGGAAACGTTCTGAAACCGATGAAGTTGCGTGCGGTGCCAAGTTTGGGCCCATGCGGATGTGCGTGCGCGCTCGCGCCGTGGGACCGAGCGAAGCAAGTTCCCACCGCTTCCCCCAACCCGAGTCCCGCGCCGCTATTTCGGCTTGCGTGTCCACGGGTTCCTCGCGCTTCGGATCATCCGGCAACTTAGCCTTGCTTATGAAATCGGCGACAGCGACGTCCATGTCTCGGTGAGTGTCGGAATCGCGATAGCGCCCGAGCAGGGCGTCGAACTTGAGTGCTTACTCGCTTGCGCTGACGCTGCGCTCTATCGCGCGAAAGCGAGTGGCAAGGCGCGGGCCATCTTTTGCACCCCCGATGAGGCGGCGCTGGTGAATATCGCCGCCTAAGCGAGGGCGCACGGCGTCGGGGACGATCGTCGGGGGCTGGCACGGCAGCGACGGGCCGTAACGGGTCTGGCGCGCGCGCCTTTGGCCGACCCGCGCCTCGCCACGGGATATTTTGCATTTGCTCACTTCGGCATCGGGTTAATCGCCGCAGCACGTGAATGGAGGTGGCGTTTACCGGCCTCTGGTTCGCCTCCGCCTTGGCATTCCTGCGCTCTTTGCGCACAAGCGCGGCGGACGCCAGCGCATGACAGGAGGCCAGATCCTACCTCGCCGTCGGATGCATGCAATGCTACCGGGTCGTCAAGCCGGTCCAGGGGACGGAACAATTCGCGCCTCAAGCGGGTTTGAAGGTAAATCTTAAGCCCTCATCAGGCAGTTATAGCCATGGCTCAAACCACAACTCGGCAGTCGTCGCGTCACTCGAGAAAAGGGTGCTAGCGCTTCAGAACATCATCCTCGAGATGATCGCCAAGGGCAAACCTCTGGCCGACACCGCCTCGCGGCTGTGCCTTGAAGCGGAGAAGCTGGCTCCAAGCGCGATTTGTTCGATCCTGACAGTCGACGACCGCGGCATTATCCACCCCCTCGCCGGTCCAAGCCTTCCTACCGCATATTCTGCAGCGCTTGATGGTATCAAGATTGGCCCCACCACGGGATCTTGCGGCACCGCCGCCTATCTGCGGTCCGAGGTAACGGTGACGGACATCGAAACGGACTCGCGTTGGGCTGATTATCGGCATCTGGCCTTGCCGATCGGGCTTCGCGCCTGCTGGTCCAGCCCGATCCTTGACGCGGCTGGCGAGGCGTCCGGCACGTTTGCATTCTACTATCGCGATTGCCGGGGCCCCACCGAAGCCGAACGAGAAATCGTCCGGCAATGCGTCCACCTTTGTGCCATCGCTCTCGACCGCGAGCACCGCATGCATGTTCATCGACAGCGCGCCTTCACCGACGCGCTCAGCGAGCTGCCAAATCGCGCCGCGTTCAATGCGGCGCTGGGCACACTCGATTGCGGCACGCCAGGCGATTGGGCGCTTTTCATCATTGATCTCGATAATCTGAAGGTCGTGAACGACACCTTTGGTCATCATGCCGGTGACTGCCTCCTGAAGGTCGCAGCGCAGCGCATAGCCAACGCGGTTGCGCCGGATCCGGCCTTCCGGATTGGCGGCGATGAATTTGCAATCATATTGCAGTCCCCGAACACGCTGGCGGATCTCGAGCGGACGGCCGAGAATATTCTCGCTGTCCTCGCCGAACCGGCTCAGTGCGCAGACCATATGATTGTTCCACGCGCCACAATCGGCGGCGCTGCCCTGTCCCCCGGCGACCGGGTCGCGGAGCGCGTCCGCCAGAATGCCGACTACGCCCTTTATCATGCTAAGGACACCGGGCGCGGAGGTTTTGTGCGCTACTGGCCTGGCCTCGGGACAAATATTACGCGTCGTCTCGGAAGTATCCGCGATGTCGATGCGGCGCTCCGCGATCATCGGATTGACGCTTATTATCAACCGGTCGTGCGGCTCGACACGCGTGAAATCGTCGGTCTCGAGGCCTTGTGCCGAATGCGCATCGGCAGCCAGGTCGTTGCGGCCGCCGATTTTCAGGAAGCGACCAATGATGTCCACGTCGCGATGGCGATGACGGCGCGCATGATGGCGATCGTGGCGGCAGATGTCCGCGCCTGGCTCGACATGGGCATCCCGTTTCAGCACGTCGGCCTCAATGTGTCTTCGGCGGACATGCATGGGGGCATGCTCGACCGTCGCCTGGCCGACGCGTTCGGACACGAAAATGTCCCGCTCGAGCATGTGATCCTCGAAGTGACCGAAATGGTTTATATGGGCGAAGGCGACCGCATCGTTCAGCGCGCAGTCGAAGCGCTGCGCGCCAAGGGTCTGCGCGTCGCTCTGGACGACTTCGGCACCGGCTATGCCTCGCTCACTCACCTGCTGACGGTGCCGGTCGACATCATCAAGATCGACAAAAGTTTCACTGCCCGCCTTGCGCCGGGTGACGCGAGCCTGGCCATCGTCGAAGGTCTCCTCCAGATTGCGAGCAAGCTCGATATCCGAGTTATCGCCGAGGGTATCGAGACGGAAGGCCAGGCACGACAACTCCGTGCCGCAGGCTGTCACCTTGGGCAAGGTTACCTATATTCGAAGGCTGTCGATCGCGATGCGACGACGGCGCTGCTCTTGAGACATGCCCAAGGCCTGACGCGCCCTGCGCCGCTGCAAGCCCGGGCTCGTAAAGCCATGCCTCGTCGCTGATCCGAATGCCCGGCGACAGATATATGTCTGACTGGACAGGATTGTCGTCGTGATGCGAAGTTCCGGGATCGCCAGCCACTCTGGCCTTTCCTGCGATCGGAAGAGTTGCCGAGGTGTTGCATCAAAACAGCCCGGAAAAGTCGCGTCTCGCTGGCGCGGCCTGTATCTTGGTCTGCTACTCACCCCGGTATCTCCCGCGCGCTATGTCACGGCGACGGTTACGCTTGCGCCGCAGCGGAAGGCAAAATATATCGCAGCGGCCGCCATCGCGAGGAGAAGGACCATCTTCATAGCGCAGCGGCGGTCAAGCTGATGCGCTTTGAGCACTTGGTCAGATGTGGCTGGTGGCGGCAGTCGGCTCTTGGACGCCGCTAATCCAAAGCCGTCAGCCGAGCGAGCATTTTGAACGCCTTGGCGGGCACGGACCGATACAAGGGAACGATTGCTGCAAAGGGTCGTAGTCTTCAGCGGTGGGCAGTTCGCCCACCGTGGGAGAAAGAAAATGAAGAGGCTTCTGACAATTTTCGTGCTTGGCAGCTCGATGCTGGCGCTATCTGCTTGCAACACTGTTGATGGTGCAGCGAAAGATGTCGACTCGGTTGGCGACTGTGCTGATGGAGTTAAGGGCAACTGCTAGGGCGGCGCGGACTAATTGGCGTCGACCTACATTCGCGTTTCAATGGAAAGCCGCCGAACTGAGTTTGTCGGTTTGGATGGCAGGACGGCGAAAAGCGGCCCAGCGAGGCCTCTGCCAAGAAATCGCTGCCGAGGCGAAGGGCGACAAAATCTACGGTGCGCGCCCCACCGTAGGCGACGTGCGCCGTGATGTCGAAGCCGAGACGCGTGCGCTCGCTCTTAGACGTCTGCAGCGCAGAGATCTGGGCGACCGGATCGGACGTATCATGCACCGAAAGCACGGTCGGCTTTTGCATGCAGCTCACAAAGCGCACCGGCCACTCGTGCCGGGCCAGTCTTCATTCCCGGGGAATATTATAAAGGCTCGCCCACTTGCGGCGGTCGCGGGGTTTTCTGTCCATGTCCAAATAGTCTGGGCAGATAGGAAAGTGACAGAGTTTTGCGTGGATCGGCGCAATCATCGATGTATTTCCGGCTAGCGAGCGCCGCGGCGAATTGAAACTCTGCAGCCATAAGCACAGCCTTTCGGCTCAGGCGCAAGGATCATCTCGAACGCACCCGCCGTCTGATCAGCATCGCGTCGCCACCGGCAACGCCGCCAATTGACCGTAGATGACGGTTGCTGCGCCCACCGCACAGACGCGCTTACTGCTGAATGACGGAACCGTAAGAACCGGACCAGCGTTGCTATCACGTCACGCAGGAGCCAGTACAATGATCGCCGATTCCAAAAACACTGACGCGCCGGAGGGGGTAAATCGGGCACAGGATGACGAGGACGCGCAGGCACAGTTTGTCGCCGAAGCGGCCCGCAGCGAGCACCCGTTGGCGGACAGCAAAAAACCAGCGTCCAGCGATGAGACCGACGACGTGCAAGACGTCGTTGATCACATGCATCAGATGGAACGCTCTGGTCGGATCGACATGGACGCATATCGCGGCGAACGCAGCGATGACGACGAGCCAGGTCAGCTCGGCCCGGGCGGCGACGAAGACGAAGGGCCGCGAGGTCCTGAGTGACGTCATCGCGTCGTCGCATCGTTGAAAGACGTTCTGCTGGGCGGCACCGTTGGCGCCTGTATTTGGTATAGTCGCGACGCTCAGGAGAATTCCGAAAATCAAAGTTTTGACGGCGGAGGCGATCGCGAGCGCTGCAGCGCTCGCCAGAATTTTGCCGGTGGCCTGCGAATGGCGGGGGTCTAAATCACCCAAGAGATGGCGATGCCGATGCCAGCGATGGACTTCTGAGCATTTGAGGGCGGCGGGCGCTCCCGCCCTCACCTGAGCCCGCTGCGAGCCGATTGCCAGGTCGCCAGCATTTCGCCACCCCGGCCCTAAAACTATCACACGCCAGCACGTGCGAGTTTGCCCGTCGACCCAAGGTCTTGCAATGAAAACGGGGTTAGCAAAGAAATACCTGCCTGCCCCTCTTGCGACCAGCGCACAACGCCTTCGCGTTCGCCAATAATGCCGAGGACAAACTTCACTCTCAGGCCTTCTTGCAGGCTGCCATCATGGCGGACCATCAGGCCGCGCAGCGAAATATTCTCTATCTGAACGTTTCGCGTCCCAAACTCACCCCTGGCAATGGCCTCGGTCGAGCAATGAAGGCGTAGCGGACGGTCGCCGCCCCGGACGCTGTCGGCGAACAGCCGCACCAATGTGGCCGCACTGTCGATCGGATAGGCAAGCTGCACGCCGCAGTTTTGGCCGTCGTGCCACACGACTTTTCCCTTCAGCCGAATGGCCTCGGACAAATCAATTTGCAAGTCCGCGCCGGGAGCGATGCGCAACTGGATAGCGAGCATTAGCCCTTCATCGGAAATATTGAGAACCCGCGCGAAGCCCTCTTCGCCCGCCACTGAAACGCGCGCGACACGAAAGACGCTGCGCTGACGGGGCTGCGAACGCTTGTCGTCACCCGGCGATTGATCGTCGGTAATCGACCCGTGCCACGGATCGCTGCCGTACGTGTTTAAACTGTGCGTGTTCATCCAATGCCCCTTCCAACGGCAAAGTTAAAGGTGCTGCGGGGAATTGATAGCTGTGGGAACTACCACAGCGCCAAGTCATGAAATCTTTAAACTTATGCGGTGACATGGCCGCGTTACTGAGCGCGATTGTCCGCGTCCTGCTTTGCATGCCTCGACAGGTCGAGCGTCCGCTCCGCTTTGGCGACCAGCGCGACAACCTCGGCGATGCTTTTCAGCCGCAGCTTGGTCAGCGCATTTTTCCGGTGCATCTCCACGGTTCGCACACTCAGGCCGAGATGATGGGCCGCCAACTTGTTCGGGGATCCGTCGAGCAAGGTTGCAACGACATCCTTTTCACGCGCCGACAGGGAATCGAGCAGCGCGCGGGCGTGTGATCGTGCCGCCGCGGTTTCCTGAAGCGCGCCCAGCATGCCAAAGGCTGCTGACAGCGCCTGATCGAGCAACCCGCTTTCGAAAGGTTTCTCCAGAAACTCGATTGCGCCCATCTTTACCGACCGCACCGCCGTCGCGATGTCCCCATGCGCGGTCATCATGATCACCGGCCACAACACATCGCGGCAGCGCAATTCTACCAGCATCTGGAGACCGTCCATTTTCGGCATGCGTAGATCGAGCAGAATGGGCGCCGGCTTTAACGTCGGCAAATGATCGAAAAAATCGTCCGCTGCCGCAAATGGCCACGCCCGAATATGGGATGTGCCGAGCAAGAAATGGAGTGACTGACGAACGTCAACGTCGTCATCGATCACATAGACGTTTCGGCCAGACGATCCGTCCGGTTCGTCCCGAATTTCGATCATCGATTCACCTGCAATGGCAACTGCTGTGGCTGGAAGGCGGTGCGCCCTACACACATTACGGCGAAGGTTAATAATGGTTGCATGCGGCGCCCCGCAATAACCCGACCTAGCCCTTGCAGTATCTGTCGTGCATGCCGGACGCTTGAGGCATATGAATGCCGCCGAAGGGGGAACAAGTTGCGATCGCAGGACTATATCGAGGAGCCCGGCACCGAGACCTCGCAAGCTTCCTATCGCCGCCTGGCGATTGCGCGGTACAATATTTTGGACAGCGCCGCCGAGCGCGATTTCGATAATCTGACCGTGCTCGCAGCTAAGGTGTTCGGGGCCAGTTTCGCCGCGATCAGTTTTATCGATCGCACCCGGCAATGGTTCAAAGCCGAACACGGCCTCGGTGTTGCCGAGACCCCAATCGAGCAATCCTTTTGCGCGCACGCGCTTGAAACTCCCGGTATATTCCTGGTCAAGGACGCCTCCCTGAACCCGATGTTTGGCGCAAATCCGCTCGTGACCGGTCATCCCCATATCCGCTTTTATGCCGGCATGCGGGTGCTTGCGAATGACAGGACACCGATCGCCGCAATATGCGTGATGGACCCGGTGCCACGCCCCGACGGCTTGACCGAAGCCCAACGACTGACGCTGCAAATTCTAGCGTCGCAGGTCGAATCGCTGCTTGAACTGCGGCATGCCGTAATTCTGCAAAAGCAGCAGGTGGCGCTGCAAAGGACGTTGTCGCGGCAGCTTCGGCACATGTCGAACCACGACGAACTGACCGGTTTGCCCCGCCGCAACCTGTTCCGCGAAAAGCTCGATGCGGCGCTGGAAGAGGCCAAGCGATCGGGGCGCCGTGCGGCGGTCATGACCGTCGATGTCGACCATTTCAAACAGATCAACGATAGTTTTGGCCATGATGTTGGCGACGCGCTGCTCTGTGCCTTTGCTAAACGGTTTCGGGCTGCCACGCGCAAAACCGACACCGTGGCGCGTCTTGGCGGCGACGAATTTGGGCTCGTCATTCCCGACATCGGCCCCAGCGACGACCTGAAAATGCTCGTGCGTTCGCTAGGTGATCGCTTGCACAAACCGTTCAAGCACAATGGGCGGGTCATCGATTGCGAGGCCAGCATCGGTGTCGCAATCTATCCTGACCACGCGACCTCCGCCGACGATTTGATCAAGTGCAGCGACCTTGCTCTGGCCGCTGCCAAAAGATCGCGCGGCTGCTCGGCCATCTTTTCGCTCGCGATGGCGGAGGATTTCGACCGTCAGGCGCGTATACTTGAGATCGCGCGTGCGGCGATCTCCGCAAATGAATTGATCCCGCATTATCAGGCCAAGGTGAGCCTGGCGACGGGCCGGATCGTCGGCTTTGAAGCATTGGCCCGCTGCAAACAGGCTGGCGCGCCGCCGCTGCTGCCCGAAATGTTCGCGCACGCCTTTAGCGACGGCAAACTCGCGGCTGATATCAGTCGGCAAATGCTGGCGCAGGTGCTCGATGACATCCGGCACTGGGTCGATGTCGGCGCCGCGTTCGGCCATGTCGCGATCAACAGCAGCGCGACCGATTTCAAAAGCGATGATTTTGGCGAACGGCTGCTGGACGCTATCGACACCCGCGGACTGGACCCGGCGATGATCGAACTTGAAATCACCGAAGGCGTCTTCCTGGGACGTGGGACCGAGCAGGTGACGCGGGCGCTGGCGTTGCTAAGCGAGCGCGGGGTGCGCATCGCGCTCGACGACTTCGGGACGGGCTTTGCGTCGCTGACCCATTTGAAGCAATTTCCTGTCGATGTAATCAAGATCGACCGCTCGTTCGTCGCTGGCGTTGCGACCCGCCCCGACGATGCGACCATCGTGCGGGCGCTGATCGGGCTCGGGAAAAGCCTGGGGATCGAAACCGTGGCCGAAGGCATTGAAACGGTTGAGCAGGCGTCCTTCCTGCGCCGTCACGGATGCGATCTGGGGCAAGGTTTTTTCTACTGCACGCCTGCCCCGGCAGCCGACGTTCCGTCGCTGATCAAGCGAGCGATGCCGGATTATATGCCGGCGAAACTTCACATGCCTGCGAAACATCCAACAATGCGCGGAAGCCTCTCGCTGGCATGCTGATCTCGACGCTCTATGTGAGCCGCAGCCTCATCGAACCGGCGCGCGCAACGGCCGCCGTGGCCGATTTGGTGGAGGCGTCGATCGCAAACAATCTGCGCCGCGACATAAGCGGCGCATTGTTGTTCACCGGGGATCACTTCGCCCAGATAATGGAAGGCCCCGAGGATAACATCGCGGCACTGATGACGTCGATTGAGCACGACGAACGCCATCAGAGCGTGACGGTTATCCGTCGTACGCCGATCCGCGAACGAAAATTCCAGGATTGGGCTTTGGCGTACAATGGGCCGTCGTTGTTTATCGCACGCCACGTTGCGCGCGTGTTGGCAAGTCCGCCCGGCGTGGACAAGCAGCGCACCGCGCGCTGGCTGACCGATATGATGTTGGAACTCATGACTGTGTGACATCAGGCGAAGGCGGCGCCTTGGCTATCCCGCGGTCTCCTCGACGTCAGCCCGTGCAATCGGCAGCGAGAAGCGGAATTCCGAGCCTGCATCGGACGAATGTTCCAGCCAGATGCGACCGCCATGTGCCTCGATGATCGTGCGCGATATCGACAGGCCGAGGCCCATGCCGCCTTCCTTGATCGTGTCGGACCAGGTGAAAATGCCTTGCGCCGCTTCGGCCGAAACGCCCGGCCCCGTATCGCGCACTGCAACAACGATCTCGTCAGCGGTGGTTTCGGCCGAAATCTTGACTTCCTGCTGCTCCAGGTCCGACACCGCCTCGCAGCCGTTCCGCAGAAGGTTGATAACGACCTGCTGAACTTGGGTACGGTCCGCCATTAGCTTCAGATTGGCAGGGATGGCATAGCGTAATTCGGTATCGATCGAGCAGGCACTGCGCACCAGATTGATCGACTCCTTGACGACGGCTTTCAGCTCGAAGGTTTCGCTGGCGCGAACGCGGCGATCGGTCAGGTCGCGCAGCGTGCGAATGATCGCGCCGGCGCGTTTGGCGGCAATCTCGATCGAGTTCAGCGCCTGCCGCACCGGGGCATTGTCGATATCGCTGCCGTCCACCAGGCGCAGGCATCCGGCGGCGTAATTGGCAATCGCACTGAGAGGCTGATTGAGCTCGTGCGCCAAGGTCGTCGCCATCGTCCCCATAGCATTGACGCGCGATGTATGCACCAGTTCGGTTTGCAAGGTTTGCAGCGCCGCCGCGGCCTCCTGGTGTTCAGTGACGTCATACCCTTCGCAAAATATGCCAACAATATTCAGATCGGCATCGCGCACTGGTTCATAAACGAAATCGGCGTAGCGCCGAACCATCCGCCCGCCCTTTGCACCTTGGAGATCGAAGGCGACCGTTTCGCCGCGATAGGGCACACCCGTCTGGAACACCCGGTCGAGTATGGCGACAAAGCCCTGCGCGGCAATCTCTGGCATCGCCTCGGCCACCGTCAGGCCATCGAGCTTTCTGTCGCCGACGAACCGGCGATAGGATTCATTAGTAAAGGTGATCCGGTGATCGGGGCCTTCTGACGTCGCGATGAAGCCCGGCGCATGTTTGTACAGCGCGCGCGATTCGGCCGGATTGCTGCGCGGGCGCACGGCCTGGCCGTCAAGAGGATAGAAGGACAAGATATGCTGGCGACGCGCCCCTGCATGGTCGCGCACCGGATGGAGCAAAGCGCTCATGATATATGCCGACCCATCGCGCCGACGACAGGTCAGTTCCCATGTGGTTGGCTGACCAGCCTCGAGCAGCGTCTCGATTGTCGCGACGCTATCCGCATCGGTAATGTCCGAGAACACCTCCGCCGCGGATCGCCCCAGCACCTCGGTATGCGAGAGCGCGGCCATGGCGAAAAAGCTGGGATTTGCGATCGCGACACGATGGTTTTCGCGGGCGACGTCGATAAACAATATTGGAATGCAGGAATTCTGGATCGAAATTACCAAAGGACCAGCGGGATTGCCCCGATCGCCGCCCTGCGGTTCGATTGTCGCTGTCATCCCACTTATCCCTGGGCCATGCCGCCCTCCAACAGAGCGGCCTGCTGATCCGCGCTGTCGCTCAGCGCCGTCGATAAAATCTGCGTGCGCGCAGGATAGCATGTTTCCGCGATTGGCGATGCGAAGTTGTGCAGCGGCCCATACCGTAGTTTTCCCGTGTCGCGTGGTTGACTGTGGTTAACACCGGGGCCGCTATCCGTTTCTTTCCGAAGGTTGGTCCCTTCGAACGACGGCGGATCAGCCCCACTTGATCCGCCGTCACCAATTCCAGTGCGCACGTGCCGGCACAGCAATTCAACGGTCGATTTGCGGCGGCTCAACCCGTCGCAAAGTCGCCCGGTCTTCATCGCTTGTTAGCCACACGGCGGCACTGCACCTTGAACATCCGATTTTGGAAATTCATGATGAAACAGTGGACTAACTCCGACATCTCGGCGGCGGAGACCTTGAGACTGATTGCGGAGCATTCGATCGACGTCATCGCGCAGGTCAGCGACGACATGCGGTTCCGCTATATCTCCCCATCGTCCGAACGGCTGTTTCAGCGGTCCGTGGAGGACGTCATTGGACGGCACATCTCCGAATTCGTGGTCCCCGAAGATCTAGCGATTATCGCTGCGGCACGGCAAGACGTGCTGCGGCAAGCGGTCGATAATACGACCGTGACGGTCCGGGTAATCCGCGGCGATGGCAAGATCATTTGGGTCGAGGTCGCGTCGCGGCTGATCGCGACGGCGCCGGATGGCGCGCCCGGTGACCGGGCGGTCATCATGCGCGACATTTCCGATCGCAAGGCGCTGGAGGACGAGCTGCGATCGATGGCGATGCGCGACGGACTTACCGGCCTCGCCAACCGCCGCGCCTTCGACGAAGGGCTGGAAAGCCAGTGGCAGCGCACATCGGCCGAAAAGTCGCAAATGTCGCTGCTACTGATCGACATCGATCATTTCAAAGAGTTCAATGACACCAACGGCCACCAGGTCGGCGACGACTGCCTGCGCAGTGTCGGAGCAGCCTTGCAATCCTCGCTCGCCGGTTCGGGCGGTCTGCTCGCCCGTTATGGCGGCGATGAGCTGGCGATCGTGCTCGGCGATGCCGACAGCCGCAGCGCAGCATTGACGGCCGAGCGCGCCCGCGCGGCCGTTGAAGCACTGGAAATCCCGCACGGCGCGACGACAAGCGGTGTGATTACGATCAGTCTTGGAGCAGCGACCGCATTTGCCCGCGACGGCGGATCGGTAGCGATGCCGCACGCGCTCCTCGCATCGGCCGATCGGGCTTTATACATGGCGAAGGAAGCGGGCCGAAACTGTTGTCGCACGACGTTGCTGTTCGCCAAAACTGCATCAGGTTGAAAAGGCACGGCGGCCTTGCGCTTTGCTTACTGGTCAGACGGCAGACTGATCCGCGCCGCTGAAAAAAGCAGCCCCCCGCAACGCCCAGCCCATCCGCTGGATATCGCTGTCGCTCTCAGAAGCTTCGAGTAGCGCGCCGGCCAGAATGTCGAGCGGCAGATGGTCGGCACCTGTCGCCGCCACAACATCACCCAGCAACTTGTTTTTCCGTATGGCCAGTTCCGGCAGCCTTGCTGGCCCCGACCGGAGAATGGCTACGACATTATTTATACGATCCACGACAAAGAGCCCTTCTGATCAACATATAGAGTAGCTTGGCGGCGGCGATGCCGGCGCTTCCTCGGCCACCATGTCCTGGAATGCGTTAATCGTAACTGCCCGCCAATACCGTAAAACCACCGGGGTCTCGCCCCGTTCGCCGGCCCAGAAGCGGTCCTTGCCTGTCTGTCGCGCGACACCCGGACGCGTGCCATCGCGGCCATTTCCTGATCAAATCCCGTTTGATCGCGAAGCCGGGCGTAGACGATGCTCGCGATCCAGAATGAAGCGGATGGCCCAAATCTGCCTCGGCTTCAGCGAACGCTTGGTTCCAACCCTCCACCCTGCGTTCCATGCCGGGCCCGGTGGAAACGATCGAAATGCACAAATGACGGACAGAACCCTCAGCTTGGAAGTGCGCGGCGCCGACGTAGCGTAGGTCAATGCCACTCTATTGCGCGTCGCGGACGCCCGACCGGTCGATGATTCCGGTGTCGAGGAGGGGTGCCGCATCGAGGTCGCCTGCTCCCAAGATGACAGCGAGCCGCTCGGTGCCAGCCAAAATCATCGCCTGTTCCCAAGTTGGAAGCGCAGCGAAGCGCTCGGCGAAGATTTCCTGCAACATGTCGGGAGCATCGGCGAGCCTCTGGCTCCCTTCCGCTGTCGCGTTGAGAAGGATCTGCCGCTTGTCGCGCTCGCCGCGCGTCCGCGTAATTAGCCCCAGATCGACGAGCCGGTCGGCGATGGCGGTGATCGTCGCGTGGCTGAACTGAAGCCGCTGGGCGATTGAGCCCGGGGTGGCTTCGTCGCGCGCCTCGACTTCGCGAAGCACGAGCAACTGCGATGGCGTGAGCCCGGTTGCCGCGGCGAGCTTGCGATTGCCGCCGTCGGTCGCGCGCAAAATCCGGCGTAGCGCTTTCAGCGTGGCATTGGCGATCGCGGCTTCCATCCGTCCCTGTTAGCCGCGCGGCGCCTGCGCACCAATGGCAAAATTTTTGTCGCGGCAAGCGGCAATATATTTCAGGTAATGAATCATATTATCCGCTCTGGGGTTGATTGCTCAGTCAAAAATCCTATATTTGCGTCACATTATGCTCAGCGCTTCAGGGTCTGCTTGGCAACTTATTTCAGGAGATGAATTATTTTAGATCGGCAAAAGGACGATGCGTCCTTGCCCTCGCAACCGGATTTGGATGCTGAGCCCTCGTCGCAGGCCGCGCTGCATTTTCGCCCGCCGGTCAGCACTGACGGCCCGGCGGTGACCGCGCTCATCTCGCGCTGCCCGCCGCTCGATCGCAATTCGGCCTATTGCAACCTGATCCAGTGTACGCATTTTGCAGATCAGTGCGTGATCGCTGAACTCGGCGACCGGATCGTCGGCTGGGTTTCGGGGCATCGCCCTGCGTCGGACCCGCGTGCTTTCTTCGTCTGGCAGGTTGCCGTCGCGGCCGAAGGACGCGGCAAAGGTCTGGCCAGTCAAATGATCAAGTCGCTGCTCACGCGGTCCGCGCAACACGACGTCACGCATCTGATCACGACGATCACCGACGGCAACAAGGCCTCATGGGCGCTCTTTCGCGGCCTTGCCCGCGATTGGGACGCCGAGTTGGAGCGCACCGCGCTGTTCGAGCGCGAGGCGCATTTCGCCGGCGCCTATCCGACCGAATATCAGGCCCGCATCGGGCCATTGACCTTTAGCAAGATTCAGAAAGCCCAGGGGTAATTAAATGAATATGTCACCGAAACCGTCCGGCACGATTCCGGACCGAAAAATCTATGAGCGACGCGAATCCGGCGTGCGCAGCTATGCGCGCTCGATGCCGCGTCAGTTCGGCAGAGCCCAGGGCGTGTGGATGCACGACGATCAGGGCGGCCGTTACCTGGACTTCCTGTCGGGTTGCTCGACGCTCAACTATGGCCATAATCATCCGCTGCTGAAACAGGCGCTGCTCGACTATATCGCCGCCGACGGCATCACCCATGGCCTCGACCTTCACACCGACGCCAAGGAGGACTTCCTGCGCGCGTTCGAAGAGGTGGTCCTGACCCCGCGCGGGCTCGATTATCGCATGATGTTCACCGGCCCCACCGGCACCAACGCGGTCGAGGCCGCGATCAAGCTCGCCCGCAAGATCACCGGGCGCGAGATGGTCATCGCCTTCACCAACGGCTTCCACGGCATGACGCTCGGTGCGCTCGCCTGCACCGGCAACGCCGCCAAGCGCGGCGGCGCCGGGGTGCCGCTCAGCCATGTCGCGCATGAACCCTATTATGATTATTACGGCCCGGAGGTCGATACCGCCGATCTGCTCGAACAACGCCTGTCCGACCCGTCGAGCGGTCTCGATGCGCCCGCCGCAATTCTCGTCGAGACCGTTCAGGGCGAAGGCGGCCTCAACGCCGCATCGCCCGAATGGCTGCGCCGGATCGCCGAGATTGCCAAGGCGCATGGCGCGCTGCTGATCATCGACGATATTCAGGCCGGGTGCGGCCGCACCGGCGGCTTTTTCAGCTTTGAAGGCATGGGCTTCACCCCCGACATTGTCACGATGGCGAAATCGCTGTCAGGCATGGGACTGCCTTTTGCGTTGACGCTGTTCCGTCCCGAACTCGACCAGTGGTCGCCGGGTGAGCATAATGGCACCTTCCGCGGCAACAACCACGCGTTCGTCACCGCGACCGCGACGCTCCGCCATTTCTGGAGCGGCGACGATTTCCAGCGCGACGTTGCGCGCCGCGGCGCTCTGCTCGAAACGCGGCTCGACCGGATCGCGGCCGAGCATGGTTTCGAAACGCGCGGACGCGGAATGATGCGCGGCGTCAGCACCGGGTCGGGCGAGCTCGCTTGTGCGGTCACCGCGGCCTGTTTCGACGCCGGGCTGATCATCGAGACCAGCGGCGCGCACGACGAAGTGATCAAGGTGCTCGCGCCGCTGATCATCGACGACGCGACGCTCGCGACCGGGCTCGACATCCTCGAAACCAAAATCCGTCAGGCGATGGCCGCCGATTACGCCGTCGCCGCCGAATAACGCAGGAGAAAACACCATGATCGTTCGCAATTTGAACGCCATTCGCAAGACCGACCAGAATGTCCGCTCGGACGGCTGGGCCAGCGCCCGCATGCTGCTCAAGGACGATGGCATGGGCTTTTCCTTCCACATCACGACGCTGTTCGCGGGGTCGGAGCTCAAGATGCACTATCAGAACCATCTGGAATCGGTGTTCATCCTGAAAGGCACCGGCACGATCGAGGATCTGGGCACGGGGAAGACACACAAGCTGGAACCCGGCGTGATGTATGCGCTCAACGATCATGATCGCCATATCGTGCGCCCCGAGACCGACATATTGACCGCCTGCGTCTTCAACCCGCCGGTCACCGGCAAGGAAGTGCATGATGCGAGCGGCGCTTATCCCGCCGACACCGCACCTGCGCGCGAACCCGTTCCCGCCAACTGACATCCATCCAGACCAAGAAAGGGGGGCGTCCCATGACCGACATCTACCCATCCCGCCACGCGGCCACCGCCGAGATGCGGCCGCGCCAGGATCCTGTCCTCCATAGCGAATGGAGCGACGATGCACCGATCGGCGTCGAACTGGCCGCACAATTCGACCGTGACGGCTATATCGTTCTGGAAGATCTTTTTTCGGACGACGAGGTCACTTTTCTGCAGCGCGCCGCCGGGAAGCTGCTCGCCGATCCGTCTGCGCTCGACGACGACACGATCGTCACCGAGCCGCAGAGCAAGGAAATCCGCTCGATCTTTGAAATTCACCGGCAGAACGCGGTGATGGCGCGGCTCGCTGCCGATGCGCGGCTCGCCGATGTCGCGCGCTTCCTGCTGGGCGACGAAGTGTATATCCACCAGTCGCGCCTGAACTACAAACCGGGGTTCAAGGGCAAGGAATTTTACTGGCACAGCGATTTTGAAACCTGGCATGTCGAAGACGGCATGCCGCGGATGCGCGCGCTGTCGATGTCGATCCTGCTCGCCGAGAACACCCCGCACAACGGGCCGTTGATGGTCATTCCGCGCTCGCACAAAACCTATCTGACCTGTGTCGGCGAGACCCCCGACGACCATTATCTGAGCTCGCTGAAAAAACAGGAATATGGCGTGCCCGACGAGGACAGCCTGGCCGAACTGGCGCATAAGCATGGCATTGTTGCGCCCACCGGCAAGCCGGGTACGGTGATCCTGTTCGACTGCAATCTGATGCACGGATCGAACGGCAACATCACCCCCTTCCCGCGCGCAAATGCGTTCCTGGTCTATAATGCGGTCAGCAATCGGCTGGAAAAACCGTTCGGGGTCGAAAAGCCCCGGCCGTGGTTCCTCGCCAATCGCGACGAACCCGCGCCGCTGACGCCGCAACGCGGATCACTGGTCGAAACGGTTGCGGCATGACCAGGCGGCACAGCGTCGAAAAGATCGGCGGCACGTCGATGGCGGCTACCGCGACATTGTTCGACAATGTCCTGATCGCGGGTCGGTCGGGCGCCGATCTCTATAACCGCATCTTTGTCGTCTCGGCCTATGCCGGGATGACCGACCTGCTGCTCGAGAACAAAAAGACGGGCGTTCCCGGCGTTTATGGGCGCTTCGTCGCCGATGACGCCGCCAACGGTTGGCGGGGCGCAATGCGCGAGGTTCATCATGCGATGCACGCGCGCAACGCCGCAATGTTTGCCCGTGACGAAAGCCGCGCCGAAGCCGATGCCTTTGTCGATCGCCGGATCGCCGCGGTCACCGCCTGTCTCGACGATCTTGCCCGGCTGCGCAGTCATGGCCGCTTCTGCGTCAAGGAGCAGCTGATGACGGTGCGCGAACTGCTCGCCGGAGTGGGCGAAGCGCATAGCGCGCACAGCACCAGCCTGTTGCTGCGCGACCGCGATGTGAACGCCCGGTTCGTCGATCTGACGCTATGGGATCAGGATGACCTCAGCAGCCTCGACGCGCGGATCAGCGACGCGTTCGCCGACATCGACCTGACAACCACCCTGCCGATCGTCACCGGCTATGCGGGCTGCGAGGGCGGCATGGTGCGCCGCTATGCGCGCGGCTACACCGAAATGACCTTTTCGCGGCTCGCGGTGGTCACCGGCGCGCGCGAGGCGATCATCCACAAGGAATTTCACCTGTCGAGCGCCGACCCGAAGCTGGTCGGCGAAGACAAGGCGCGCAAGATCGGACGGACCAACTACGACGTCGCCGACCAGCTCGCGAACCTTGGCATGGAGGCGATCCATCCCGGCGCGGGGCGCGGCCTGCGTCAGACCGATATTCCGCTGCGGGTGCGCAACACCTTCGACCGCGAGGACGAAGGCACGCTGGTGACGGGGCACTATGTCTCCGACGTTCCGCGCGTCGAAATCATCACCGGCATTCGCCACATGCAGGCGCTGCAATTTTTCGAACAGGATATGGTCGGGGTCAAAGGGTATGACGCAGCGATTCTCGACGCGCTGGCGCGCCACGGACTGTGGATCGTCAGCAAATCGTCGAACGCCAACACGATCACCCACTATCTGCTCGCCAGTGCCGATGCGGTGAAAAAGGTGATCGCCGATCTGCAAAAGGAATATCCCGACGCCGCCATTTCGGCCCAGCCGGTGGCGATGGTGTCGGCGATCGGCAGCGACATCTCGCGCCCCCGCCTGGTCCCCGATGCGCTGCGCGCGCTCGACCATGCCGGGATCACGATGATCGCGATGCAGCACCAGATCCGCAATGTCGATATCCAGTTTATCATCGAAAGCTGCGACTTCGACATAGCCGTCCGCGTCCTTCACCGCGCCCTGATCGAGGACGAGGCGCAAGTGGCAAAGGACCGGCGCGCCGCTTGATGCGGCGGTCGAACTTATCCGATGTTTGCCACTATCCTGCCGGTACGAAGCCTGCTGATCGCCATCTTTGTGATGATGGCGGGCAGCGGCTTTCTGTCGACGCTGATCGGTCTGCGGCTCGACCGGGCAGGCAGTGGTACGATGGTGGTCGGTCTGGTGGCCACCGCCTATTTTGCCGGTTTGGTCATCGGCGCGCTGCGCGCGGGCGAGGTTGTGCGACGCGTCGGCCACATCCGCGCCTTTGCAGCGTTTGTAGCGCTGCTTTCGGCGAGCACCTTGACCTATGCACTGTTTCAGCATCCCCTCCTTTGGGGCGGCTTGCGGTTGATCGACGGGTTATGCGTCGCGGGGGTATTCATCTGCGTCGAAAGCTGGCTCAACGACCGCGCCGACAGCGACACGCGCGGCGCCGTGCTCGCGGGTTATATGGTCGCGCTCTATTCGGGGCAGGCGCTCGGCCAGCTTTTCCTGCGCACCGGCAACACCGCGCCGCATGTTCCGTTCGAAATCGCTGCCATGCTGATCTCGCTCGCGATCATTCCAGTCTGCCTGACCCGCAGCCCCGCGCCGATGCTGGACGACGCCGCTGCGCTGCCACTGCGGCGCCTGTTCGAAGCATCGCCGCTCGGGGTCGCGGGGGCGGGCATGACCGGACTGCTGCTCGGCGCCTTCTATGGCCTTGCCGCCATTTACGCCCGCCGCATCGGGCTCGATCTTGGCGACACCGCGACCTTCATGATGACGGTGATCCTTGGCGGCGTCGCGCTGCAATGGCCGCTCGGGCGCCTGTCGGACCGCTACGACCGGCGGCGCATCATCATTTCCTGCTTTGCGGCCACGCTGGCGGTCAGCGTCATGCTGGCGATGCAGCCGGTCGGGGTCGTCCTGCTCGCCCTTGGCGCGGCGTTCGGCGGGCTCAGCTTTGCGCTCTATCCGCTTTGCGTGGCCTTCGTGAACGACCGGCTGCTCGCGTCGGAGCGTGTCGCCGCCAGCGGGCAGCTTGTCCTCCTCTATTCGGCCGGCGCCGCGCTCGGCCCGCTCGGCGCCGCGGCGGCGATGACGCTGGCAGGCGCTGGCGGGCTCTTCCTCTTCATCGCCGCGGTGGCGGCGGCGATGCTCGCCTTCGGCCTGTGGCGCCTCGCGATCAGCGACCCGGTCCCCGGCGCCGACCAGCAGGATTTCCAGATCCTGCCGCGCACCACGCCGGTCGCTGCGCTGCTCGATCCCGCCGGCCCCGCCTCCCTCTCTCCGGCGACGAAGCCCGATTTGCAAACAGGTGACACATGGACGAAAAGATGATCCCAGCGCCGGGACAACCCGCGCCCTTTGCCAAACCCTCACCGCTTAACCGCGCCGTCGGCGCGTCGGCGCTGGGCAATGCGGTCGAGTGGTTCGACTATGGCATTTACGCCTATGGCGTGACCTATATCTCTGCCGCGCTGTTTCCCGGAAACACCGAAGAGGCGGTGCTGTTCGCGCTTGCAACCTTTGCGATCTCCTTCCTTGTCCGCCCGCTCGGCGGACTATTCTGGGGCCCGCTCGGCGACCGCATCGGGCGCAAGTCGGTGCTCGCGATGACGATCCTGTTGATGGCCGCGGCAACCTTTGCCGTCGGGCTGATCCCCTCATACGAAAGCATCGGTTTCTGGGCACCGACGATCCTGATCATCCTGCGTATGCTGCAGGGCTTTTCGACCGGCGGCGAATATGGCGGCGCGGCGACCTTCATGGCCGAATATGCCCCCGACGACCGCCGCGGTTTCTATGGCAGCTTCCTCGAATTCGGGACGCTCGCCGGATTTTCCTTCGGCGCCGCGCTGATGCTCGGCTATTCGCTGCACCTTGGCGACGAAGCGATGCGCGAATGGGGCTGGCGCATCCCGTTCCTGATCGCCGGGCCGGTCGGGCTGGTCGGCATGTATCTTCGCTCGAAGCTAGAGGACACCCCCGTCTTTCGCGAAGAATTGGCATCGGCCGACCGCCGCAAGCCGCCGGGCATCGCCACGATGATGCGCGAATATTGGCGGCCGCTCTTGGTCGTCGGCGGGCTGGTCGTCGCGCTCAACGTCGTCAACTATTCGCTGCTCAGCTATATGCCGACCTATCTGCAACGGCGCATCGGCCTGTCGAACGAAGAGGCGCTGATCGTGCCGATCATAGGCATGCTCTTCATGATGATCTTTCTGCCGTTCGCGGGCGCCTTGTCCGACCGGATCGGGCGGCGGCCGATGTGGCGCTGGTCGCTGATCGGCCTGCTTGTTTTCGTCGTCCCGCTTTATATGCTGATAGGCACGGGCTTTGCGGGTGCGGTTGCAGGTTTCCTGTTACTCGGCCTCCTCTATGTCCCGCAGCTCGCGACGATCTCCGCGACCTTTCCCGCCATGTTCCCCACCGCAGTGCGCTTCGCGGGTTTCGCTATCGCCTACAATGTCTCGACGTCGATCTTTGGCGGCACGGCTCCGATGATCGGCAGCGGGTTGATCAGCCTGACCGGCGACCCGCTAATGCCCGCCTATTATATGATGATCGCGTGCATTGTCGGGCTGGTCGCCCTGCGTTTCATGCCCGAAACTGCGGGAAAATCTCTCCGCGAAGATCCCTTTGCGCGGCCTCTGGCGGTCACGCCATAGGTGAAATCTTCACTGGGCGATAGCGACCTGCACCCAGAATTCTGGACCGTTTCGAGCTGGAAAATCCCAGTTATGATCCAATGGCCATAATACAGAGGTTGTGAGGCGCCGTCATCCGGGATGAAGCTGCCATGACCCGGCACGGCTTGGCGCAGACACCATCCAGAGCAGACCCGCGCCTGAAAGCGGACCTGCTTGCGCCGGTGCTGCCCCACGATCTGCAAAACCGCTTTCCCCTAGCTCAGCATATGATTCCCGCGGTTCGGGCATCGCCGACTTTCCAACGCCTATCGGCGTCCAAAACTCTCAACGAAAACAGGCATCACCCTGTCGGGTCCCATTGTGCGAAAAGCGTCGTTCACGATCTTTAGCGATAAGAAACCATGCCCACCATACTCAGCATTTGGAAAAGGAAGCAGTCCTATCGATCAGCCGAGGAGGCACTCGTCGTGGCGTGCGAGCTGAATTACTGCGTCGTTCCTATCGCTGCGACCGCTGTCGGCAGGTCCATTTGACGAGCCGCACAAGGGCACGCCGGTACTGCAGCCCGGCGAAATCCTTACGGGAGTTTCTTGAACTCCAGTTCGGGGAATCCTTCCGCGGCCGACTGGTCCAGCGCGTCATAATAGACATTGGCGCCGCCGAAATAGATCAGCACGCGCGCTCCCTTATCGTCGCGATTGGCGCCCATCATCCACGAATTGACCTTGTCGCCTTCGGCCATCAGCGTCTGGCCGTGAATGTTGGCGGTCGCCGCCGTCCATTCGCGCTCCGCCTCCTCGCGCGGTTCAAAGATGTCGAACCCCTCGCGTTCCATCTTGGTGACACAACGCGAGATCCAGATCGCATTCTGCTCGATCGACGTCGGCAGGTTGGCAAAGGGCGCCTGCGGCCCGGTGACGACAAACATGTTGGGGAAGCCGGCGACGCATACCCCCATGATCGACGAGGATTGGGCCTGCCACTTTTCGCGCAGCGTCTGGCCGCCCTCGCCGCGGATCGGAAAGGCTTCGAGCGCGCCGGTATAGGCCTTGAAGCCCGTCGCCAGGACGATGATATCGAATTCATAGTCGTTGCGCGTGGTGCGCACCCCCGTCTCGGTGATCTCGACCAGCGGCTCGTGCTTCTTGATATCGACGAGATGTACATTGTCGCGGTTGAATGCTTCGAAATAGCCGTGGTCGAGCGGCGGACGCTTGGCGAACAGCGGATAATCGTCAAAGCTTGGAGTGAGCAGGTCGGCGAGCGCAGGATCGTTGATCCGCTCGCGCATCTTGGCGGCGATGAAGTCACCAGCCATCCGGTTGGCTTCAGGACTGGCGAGGAGGTCGTCGAAGGTTTCGAACACCCAGCGGAAACTGCCGGTCCAGTTTTCCTCGAAGATGCGCTGCCGTTCCTCGGGCGGCGTATCCATCACATTGCGGCCGACTGGGCTGTCGAACGCCATGCCAAAGACATGGTTGCGGCATTTGGCCACGATCGCCGGATAATTGTCCTTGATCTCCTTTTCCCACTCAGGGGTCATGTCTTTCTGCATGGCGGGCAGGACATAGTTGGGGGTGCGCTGAAACACCGTCACGCTGCCCGCCGTTTCAGCGACAACCGGAAGCATCTGCACCGTGGTCGCCCCTGCGCCGATGATGCCGACTTTCTTGCCGGCATAATCCAGCCCTTCGTGCGGCCAGCGTAAGGAATGAAAAATCGGCCCCTGGAAGCGATCCATGCCGGGGATGTTCGGTATCATCGGTTCCGAAATCATCCCCATGCCGCTGATGAAATATTTGCAGGTATAGACGTCGCCTTCGCCGGTCGTGACCTGCCAGCAGCCGCGCGATTCCAGATACTCCGCTGCGACGATTTCGGTATTGAATTGAATATGCGGCCACATGTCGCATTTGTCGGCGACAAACCGCATGTAGGCTTGTGTTTCCTCGCGGCCGGGATAGCGCTTCGACCACGACCATTCCTGCAACAATTCGGGCGAGAAGGTCAGGCAGTAATAATAGCTTTCGCTGTCCGTCGCTGCGCCCGGATAACGGTTCCACGTCCAGGTGCCGCCGATGTCCGATGCGCGGTCGAACACGCGGACGCTGATACCGGCCTCGCGCAAGTAATGGATCAGCGCCAGCCCGGCAAAACCGGCACCGATGACGATCGCGTCATAGTCCAGGGCGGGTTGACCTTCGCGATTTTCGGTAGCCAAGCTGGTAGCCGCGTTTGTCGTCGTCATTACACTCTCCAATCATCTGACGGCGCCTTGGCTGGCGCCCGCCATTTTTCCTCAAAGTCTCTGTTCAGCCGCCACGCGATCGGGATCGGCGATCCCGATCTCGGCGAGAATTTCCAGGCGGTCGGAATCGCGCTGCCACATCCGGGGCGCAACAACCTGGGTGTTCGCAAAGCGCGGCGCCGGATGCGGCTGCAGCCAGCCATCGACTTCCAGATAGCTGCCCCTTGCGCGGTTATGACCGTGCGTCGGCGCCTCGGCCATCGTCAGCACTTCGGTGTAGCAACAGTCGCGATGGAGCAATTGTTCGGTCCACACTGCGCGCGGGGCCGTCGCGAAAATATCGGTCAGACGCGCCTTCATTGCGGGCCATTTGGACTGGTCATGTTGCGCGGCGAACAGCGGGTCGCCGTCAAGGCCCAGCGCATCCACTAGCCGCGCATAGAATTGTGCCTCGATCGCGCCGATCGCGACAAACCGACCGTCGGCGCAAGCATAGCAGGCATAAAAGGGCGCGCCGCCGTCGAGCAAATTCTGGCCCCGCCCCTTCTCCCACATCGCATTGTGCGTCAGCGACCACATGCCCGCCATTAACGCCGCGGACCCTTCCGCCATGCTGCAATCGATCACGCGCCCCTCGCCGCCGTGCCGGGCCGCAAGCAGCGCTGCCACAAAGCCGAAAGCCAGCATCATGCCGCCGCCGCCATAATCGCCGATCAGGTTCAACGGCGGTGGGGGCGGCGCGCCCTCCGAACCCAGCGCGCCGAGGCAGCCGTTGAGCGCGATATAATTGAGGTCATGCCCCGCCTTGTCGGACAAAGGGCCATCCTGTCCCCACCCGGTCATCCGCCCATAGACGAGCGCCGGATTACGCCGCATCAAGATGTCGGGGCCAAGCCCCAGCCGCTCAGCCACCCCGGGTCTGAACCCTTCGATCAGGCCGTCCGCAGTTTCGACCAGCTTGGCAACGATCTCGACCGCTTCGGGGCGCTTGAGGTCCAGCGTGATCGACCGCCGCGAACGCAGCAGGACATCGCGCCGCTGATCCTGCGCCAGCGGATCGCTGCCGCCGGGCCGGTCGATACGGATCACCTCGGCGCCATGGTCAGCGAGCATCATGGCGCAAAAGGGCGCGGGGCCTATCCCGGCCAGTTCGATCACGCGCACGCCATTGAGCACGGGCCGCATCAAACCGCCGTCGATGCGATCCGCGCGATTCACCCGTTTGGCATTTCGGCGAAGTGCGGTTCGGGCCAGCGCGCAGAAGCGCATATCACCGCCAACATGGTAACCAAATAGCCCCACATGTTCCGCAGCCGCAGCGGATCGACAGCCTGTGCCAAGCCAAGTCTCCCACATTCCCCGGTGCCATCATCGGCATCTCATTATTTACTTGCTAGCGTCTAGCAAATGAAAAATCAAGCGCAAATGCTCTCGCGTAAGCCGTTGGTTTTATCGATTTTATTGTGATCCTGGCGAAGCGATCAGTATGAAATTCCAAAGGCTTTTGCGGTCGAGCGCCGATAGGCTTCAAATTGCTTTGGCAGGTCGACGCTGTCGGACGCGACAAGCCACTGGTAGATCGTCCCGAAGATGAAGCTGCAGAAGCCGAAAGCATAGCATTCGGCGTCTACCGCGGCGTCGATCTCGCCACTGGCAATGCCTTCCTCGACCCAATGGGCGACGTCGCGGCGATAGATTTCGTGATAGGCGGCGAGATGGTCGCGCACGTCATTGTGCGAGCTGATCGATTCAAACCAGAGGATATACATCGCCTGCATGTAACCCGAGTGGCTGGCCAGAAAGCCCTCGACCGCGCGCAAGGCAGCCAGGCACGCCTGCGCGCCGCCGCGCGTGCCGACCTTGTTTGCCAGTTCCTGCGTCCAGCTGGTGTTGAAATGCAGCACCAGCTGACCGAACAGCGCATCTTTCGAGCCGAAGCGGCTTGACGCCAGCCCGCGCGAATAGCCGGCGCGTTCGCCGACCGCTTTCAGTGTTGTATCATGTGTCCCCTGTTCGACAATCAACTGCATCGCTGCGTCGAACATCCGGGCGTCAGACAGCGCGGTGCGTTCTGCCTGCGTGCGGCGACTGGCGCGCGGTTTGGCGCGCACCTTGGCAGGAATCTCTGTCACCTCGCGCAGCGAGGCCTTGCCCTTCATCGACGACGGCGCGTTCATGAAGATTCATCAATCCTTTCAAAACTCATCCGGCCAGCCGCCACCGCGGCGCGCAGCGCCTGCTTGTCAATCTTGCCGACGCTGGTCAATGGCAGCATTTCGGCGTGCGCCCAAAATTCGGGAATCCAGAAACGCGCGATCCGGCCCTGCAACGCTGATCGCAGGCTCGCGAAATCGGGGCGCATGCCATCGAGCGTGGTGACGATCGCCAGCGGTCGTTCTTCCCAGCGCGGATCGGCAACCCCGATCACGGCGGCGAGATCGACGCCGGGCAGGCTGGCAACGTGATTCTCCAGCTCGGCCGAGGGAATCCATTCACCGCCCGATTTGATAAGGTCCTTCAGCCGGTCGGTGACCTGGACATAGCCGCGTGCGTCGATCGTCCCGGCATCGCCGGTGTCGAGCCAGCCGTCGTCGGTCAGCACATCGGCGCCCGCGCCGCGGTGATAACCGCGCGCGATCCACGCGCCGCGCAGCTGCAACCGCCCGACGCTCTTGCCGTCCTCGGCGACCGGCTTGTCCTGATCGTCAACCAGCCGCACCCGGACCCCGGCAACCGGACGTCCGCTTTTCGCACGCAAGCGGCGCGCGTCATCCGGCGCCACGTCGGCGGGGGGATGCGAGAGGACGCACAAGGGGCTGGTCTCGGTCATACCCCAGCCCTGGATCAGCGGTATGTTCCAGCGGCGCTCGACATCCGCGATCAGCCCTTGCGAAACCGCCGATCCGCCCGCCACGATGACCCGAAAGCTCGTCATGTCGACGGGATCGGTGGCATCGGCGCGCAGCAGGTCGTTGAGAATGGTCGGCACGGTCGCAGTAAAGGTCGGCGCGGTAGCGCGGATCATCCGGCGGATCGCCTCGGGCTGCAGATGCGGCCCCGGCAGGACAAAATCGGCGCCTGCGAGCCAGCCCGAATAGGGTAGCCCCCAGGCGTTGGCATGGAACATTGGCGGCAACAGCAGGATGGTATCGCGGTCGCTGAGGGCAAAGGCATTCGCGGCCATCGAGGCGAGGCTGTGCAGGAATATCGTACGGTGCGAATAGACGACACCTTTGGGATCGCCGGTCGTGCCGGACGTGTAGCAGGTCGCCGCGGCGGCGGTCTCATCAAGCTCCGGAAATTCTGCGAGGGGTGCGTGCGCGGCAATGAAAAGCTCATAGGGCTGCCAAGGCTTCTCGAGCCCGGCAAGGCCATCGGTGTCGCCGGTGACGATAACCTGCGCCAATCCTTCCAACAAATTGACCTGCGGCAACAGCGCTGCCAGCAATGCACCATCGGCAATGAGAATGCCGTCTTCGGCATCCGCCATGATGAAACGAAGCTGGTCGGGATGTAGCCGCAGGTTGAGCGTATGGAGCACTGCGCCCATCGCGGGCACCGCCAGATACGCCTCGAAATGGGCAAAATCATTCCAGCTAAGCGTCGCGACACGGGTGTTTGCCTCGACACCCGCCGCCTGCAACGCCGCGGCAAGACGGCGGGCGCGGCCGGCGGTTTCGGCATAGCTTCGCCACACCATCTCTTCGCCGTCGAACAGCCCGATGCGGCTGGTGGCGTGGATATGTTCGCCGTGGGCAAAGATCGTCCCGGTACCCAGGGGCTCGTGCATCATCGTGGCGTCCATCACACCATTCCCTCGCCTGCCGCGATCCGCCGCGCCGCGTCAAGCAAGGCCGGGACATCCTGCTCAAGCCCGCGCTCATAGGGACCATCGACCTGCCCTTCGCGAAACAGCACATAAGCACCCTCAACGATCGCTGCGAGGCGCCAGAGCGCGAAGGCCTGAAAATATCCCAGATGTTCGATCGACAGCCCGGTTGCGCGCGCCCAGCGCTGCGCGAGGTCGCGGCCCTTGACCACACCGGCGACGTTCGACACGCGCTGCACGAAGGCGAAACCGAGCGGCAGGCTTTCATCGCGGTTCCACATCGCGGTGACCAGCCCGACGTCGACCATCGGATCAGCCAGCGTCGCCATTTCCCAATCGAGGATAGCCCTGACTTGTGGCACAGCGGGGTCCATCAGCACATTGTCGAGGTGATAGTCGCAATGGACGATCCGCACCGCTTCGGGCGTCGGCGTGTTCGCCGCAAGCCACGCGCCGAGCGTTTCGATCAGCGGCAGATCGCGGACGGCGCGCGCCGACCGCACCGCGCGCCAGCGCTCGATCTGGCGCGCGACAAACGCTCGCGCCTTGTCGATGTCGCCCAATTCGGCTGGAACCGGCGCGATCGCATGGACGCTGGCGAGCGCGTCGATCAGCGCGTGGCCGACGGCATCCAGAGTCTCGATGTTGCTCGAATAGGCGGGCGGCAGCGTGTCGGTAATTGCCATCCCACGCACAAAGCGGGTCAGCGAAAACGGCGCGCCGAGCACCGCCGGATCGTCACAGAAGAGAATGGGTTCGGCGACCGGCGCCTCACCCGCGATCGCCGAGATGAAGCGAAATTCGCGCGCAATGCCGGCACCAGCAAGGTCGGACACGGTGTCGGCGGGCGGATGGCGCAATACCATGGGACCGCTCGCCGTTTCCACGAGGCTGGTGACATTGGCATTGCCACCGGTCAGCGGACGGACGATCCGCGCTTCGGCAATCCCGGCTTCACGGTCCAGCCAGCGGGCGAACCGCTCGGCCGGATCGCTCACAATCTGCACAGCAGCCCGCCGTCGTTCGAGATGATCGAGCCGGTCATATAGGGCGACCCCGCCACCCACCACACGACATCGGCCAGCTCCTCGGCGGTGCCTTCGCGGCCGAGCGGGATGCTGGCCACCAGCTTGGCCTTGGCGCGCGCCGATATGCCTGCGGTCATTTCGGTCGAGGTCAGTCCCGGAATGACATAGTTGACCCTGATTCCGCTCCGCGCGAGTTCGACCGCCAGCACTTGCGTGAGCCCGGCCAGCCCGGCCTTCGACGCGCCATAGGCGGCGTCGCCGGCAAAGCCGCGCAGGCCGACGACGGCGCCGATATTCACGATCGATCCCCCCTCGCCCATGTGCGGCAAAGCGGCGCGCACGAAGTTGAGGGGGCCGGAGAGGTTGGTATCGAGCACCGACTGCCAATCGCTTTGCGACAGCGAGGCAAGCAGCCCGCCGCGATGGAGACCGGCGTTGTTGATGAGGACATCGATGCCGCCCCACTGCCGGGCGACTTCACCGCATGCGTCGGTGACCGACGCCGGATCGGTCACGTCGGCGACCAGGCCGATGGCCTCGCCGTCGATCGCTTTTGCCTGGGCATCGATATCCGCACCGCGCGCGATAAGGGCAACCCGGTCGCCCTTGCTGGCGGCCAGCCGGGCGATCGCGAGGCCAAGGCCTCGCGACGCGCCGGTAACCACCCATCGACGTGGTTCAGTTTTCGACGATGTCGTCATCCCCGGCCCTGCTCAAAAGGCCTGCGTCACAGCGACGCCCCACGTCCGCCGCGGACGCGGCGCGGCGTAGCTCCACACCCCCTGCACATCGTAACCGATCGTCCAGCCCTTTTCATTCGCCAGATTCTTGCCGAACAAGCTGACCGTCGTCTTGTTGAACCGCGCGTTGATCGACGCATCGACCAGATATTGACCGCTGTTGCGCAGATTCGGGTTGTTGAGGAAGGTGATCTCGTGCCCGCCGATAAAATGGACGTCACCCGCGATCCATGCCGATGCATTGCTTCCGATGTCGGCCTCGTAAATGCCGCCGAGGCTCCAGGTCCATTTGGGCGCGCGGCGGATCTTCAGGAACGACGCATCGACGGGGGTGCCGGTGCTGTAGATGTCGCCGAAGAAATCCTTATATTTCGCATCGAGATAGCCCATGTTGCCGCTGAGCGTGAAGCCGTCGAAGAGGCGGGCGGTCAGGTCGAGCTCGACCCCCTTGAACTCCGCCGACGAGGCGTTGATCGTGCGGTTCTCGCGCCCGGTCGATGTGCCGGGCGCCGGAACGTCCAGATCCTGCTGCATATCCTTATATTTCATCAGGAACGCCGCGCCATTCAAGCGCACGCGCCCGCCGGCGAACTCGGTCTTGAAGCCGGCTTCATAGTTGTCGAGCGTTTCGGGATCATAAGGTATCGTCGCCGCGCCAAGGGTAGCCGGGCGTCCGTTAAACCCGCCGCCGCGATAGCCGCGCGACCACAAGGCATAGACCATTGCTTCGTCGGATAACTCGTAGCGTAGCGAAACCCGCGGCGTGAATTTCTTCCAGCTTTCCTTCACCGGAGCGGCCATCACGATCGCGCCCGGAACCGTGGCAATCGGATTCGCCTCGACCGTGGTGCCATAAATGAAGACGGGCAGGTCGTTGACGATGCTGGACTTCTTATCCTTGGTGTACCGCGCACCCAAGGTCAGCGTCAGCTTGTCGAAAATCTCATAATCCGCTTCGCCATAGATCGCCCACGACTTGTTGGTCTGCGTCACATCCTGCGCGCTGGTCAGCAGCGGCGGTCCGGCAAAGCCGATATAGTTCTTGAGATTGATCGTGTAGCGCGAGTCCCACAGATAGGCGCCGAGCACGAAGGTCAACGGCCCCGACCCGCCCTTGGTCAGCCGCAGCTCGTTGGTCGTCTGCCGCCAGCGCGCGGGCCGATCGGTGTGATACAGCGTCTGCGGTCCGGCATCGAAATCCTGATTGATCTCTTCGTCGGTTTTGAGCCAGCCAAGAATGTAATCGACCTGCATGTCGGATCCGACGTCATAGGTCGCCTTGGCAATCGCCATGTCGAGCTTGAACGTCGCATTGCGCTCCAGCCTGCCGTCCGAAACGCTGACATAACGATCGCCCGAGGTTGGCTCGCCCGGCGAGGCCGAGCATTGGGCGTAAGCGACGCAGAACAGGTCGGTCGGCCGATTGACCGCCAGCAGCTGCGGCGGATCCTGCTTGGTCTTTTGATGGTCATAGCTCAGCTGGATGTCGAGATTGTCGGTCGGCTCGAACAGCAGCGCGGCAGACAACGCGTAAAATTTGGACCGCTGGCCGGGCTGGTCCTGAAAGCTGTTATAGATGTAGCCGTCAGATTTTTCATAAGCACCGCTGACCTTCACCGCGACATTCTCGGACAATCCGGTGCTCGCAACGCCTTCAATCTTCCAGGTGTCGAACCGACCATAGGTCAGACGCGCTTTGCCGGTGAGGTCGTAGGTCGGGCGCGAGCGGGCAAGGTTGATGACCCCGCCGGTGGCATTGCGTCCGAACAGCGTGCCCTGCGGCCCGCGCAGCACTTCGACCCGGTCGATGTCGATCGCTTTCAGCAGGCTGCCTGAGCTTTGGCCGATATAGACATCATCGAACACAACGCCGACCGCGGGATCGACCGATTTCTCCACGTCCGCGACGCCGATCCCGCGGATATAAACCGCAGCAACGCCGCCTGGTCCCTGCTGGGTATCATCGATCACGATGTTGGGTGAGGAATCGGCGAAATCACGGACGTCGGAATCGAACCGTCGGTCCAGTTCGCCAGCCGAAAGCGCGCTGATCGACGCAGGCACATCCTGCATGCTTTCTTCGCGCTTGCGCGCAGTGACAACGATTTCTTCGAGTCCGCCTGACGATGCCGCCGACGTTTCGCGGCTCGCTTCCTGCGCGCTGGCGGCCGATGCCGGACAGATTATCATTGCAGCGGTGGCGAGCAGGCTCGCGGTTTTGACGCGATCGGTCATGATCATTTCTCTCCCATCGACGGGCGTATGATTTTCTCGCGAATGCTGTGTGCGGGTCTCGCGAGTCACGCTCCGAGGACAGATTGACGCACTTGCTTGCTTTCGACAAGCAAATTTTATTCGGTGCAAATGAAAGATGAGCATGAACCTTTATATCCCTATGATTTATTGCTATTTTATCTCTCACGCCGATGGCCCGGAATATTCTTGCTTGTTCTCATCTAGTAAGTGTGTAACAAGATTCGCAACGATAATGACAGACTGGGAGAGTGCAGAATGGCAGGCCGGCTGGACGGTAAGTCGGCGTTGATTTCGGGCGGCGCGAGCGGCCTGGGCGAAGCGCAAGCGATCCTTTATGCCCGAGAAGGCGCGTCGGTGCTGATCGGCGATGTGCAGGCGGAAAAGGGCCATGCCGTCGTCGCCGCGATCGCCAGCGAAGGCGGCAAGGCGGCCTTCATCCACCTCGACGTGACCGATGCCGACAATTGGGGCAAGGCCGTCGCCGACGCTGTCGCGCGGTTCGGAAAGCTGACGACGCTGGTCAACAATGCCGGCATCTTCCATCCCGGCGGGATCATCGACGAGACCCAGCAAGGCTGGGACCGCATGATCGCGATCAATCAGACCGCGGTGTTTCTGGGGATGAAGGCCGCCGCCCCTGCCCTGCTTGCCTCGGGCAATGCGGCCATCGTTAATATCAGTTCGCTCTACGGTCTCATCGGCAGCCCGAATGCCATTTCCTACCACGCCTCAAAGGCGGCGGTGCGCATCATGGGCAAGGCCGGGGCGCTCGAATTTGCCAAGCAGGGCATTCGCGTCAACACGATCTTCCCCGGCCAGATCAAGACCCCGATCCTCGGTGACATCACCCCCGAACAGGACGCCGCGATCAAGGCGTCGATCCCGATGGGCGTCGTCGGTGATCCGATGGATATTGCCTACGCCAGCCTCTACCTTGCTTCGGACGAAGCCAAATATGTGTCGGGCGCCGAACTCTGGGTCGACGGCGCGTGGTACGCGGGGCAATGATCATGGCCGCAAGCGTGCACGCCAAAGGGACCAACCGCTGATGGCCTGGGACTTTTCCACTGACCCCGATTTCGAACAGCAGCTCGAATGGATGCGCACCTTCGTTGCTGAGGAAATCGAACCCCTTGACCTCGTCTTTCGCGATCCCGCAGCGCCATTCGATCCGCGCTCGCCCGCCGCGCGCGCGATGGCGCCGCTCAAGGAGGAAGTGAAAAAGCGGGGGCTTTGGGCTTGTCACCTTGGTCCCGAGCTTGGCGGCAACGGCTTCGGCCAGCTGAAACTCGGGCTGATGAACGAGATTCTCGGCCGCAGCCGCTTTGCGCCGACGGTGTTCGGCACCCAGGCGCCCGACACCGGCAATGCCGAAATCCTCGCGCGCTTCGGCACCGACGAGCAGAAGGCGAAATATCTTCAGCCGCTGCTCGATGGCGAGATCGTGTCCTGCTATTCGATGACCGAGCCGCAGGCTGGGGCCGACCCCGCCGAATTCACCTGCCAGGCGCGCCTTGACGGCGATGAATGGGTGATCAACGGCGAAAAATGGTTCGCCAGCCACGCGTGCATCGCCGAGTTTCTGATCGTCATGGTCATCACCGATCCCGAGGTTGCGGTCCATCAGGGCTCGACGATGCTGATCGTTCCGCACGACACCCCGGGGCTGGAAATCGTCCGCAACACCGCCGTCGGTCCGAAGGACGAAATCGGCAGCGGCGTCCACGGCTATCTGCGTTTCGCCAATTGCCGCGTGCCCGAGGCGAGCCGGCTCGGCCCGGTCGGCGAAGGGTTCAAGGTGGCGCAGTCGCGCCTCGGCGGCGGCCGCATCCACCACGCGATGCGCACCGTCGGCATGCTCAACAAGGCGATGGACTATATGAAGGAGCGCGTCGTCAGCCGCACGACCAAGGGCGAACGGCTGGCCGACAAGCAGATGGTGCAGGAAAAGATTGCCGACAGTTACACGCAAATCCTGCAGTTTCGGCTGCACGTGCTTTACGCCGCCTGGCTGCTCGACCGCGACAAGAGCTACACGCGCCCGGTTCGCCGGGAAATCAGCGCGATCAAGGCGGCGATGCCCGGGGTTCTGAAAGACGTCGTCTATCGCGCGCTCCATCTCCACGGCTCGCTCGGGATGTCGAACGAAACCCCGTTGATGGATATGTGGCAATATGTTCCCGAGATGGGCATCGTCGACGGCCCGACCGAGGTCCACAAGATCGGCGTCGCCAAGGACATTTTGCGCGACGTCGCCCCGTTCGATGGCCCATTCCCCAGCTATCATGTGCCGGCGCGGCTTGCTGCTGCGCGCGAGAAATTTGCCGCCTACCTTGACTGATGCGCCGCGGCGCAAGGAGCCCGATATGACCGAAGCCACCGACCTCGCCCAGCGTCTCGACCGCGTCGAAAGCCGCTTTGCGTTGCACGACCTGGTCAGCGACTATTGCCACGGTTTTGACAAGCGCGACTGGGACCGCTTCAGCGCGATCTGGTGGCCCGACGCAGTGTGGGACATCGGCCCCCCATTTGGAAAATTTGAAGCCAGCGAGGGCATCGCGCATGTCACGAAGGATATTCTCTGGCCTGCGTGGCTTGCATCGAGCCACTTCACCACCAACCTCGTCATCACCTTTAACGGCATCGACCGGGCGACAGGCGTGTGCGACGTCGATTGCATCGGCACCACTTCCGACGGACAGGCGCAGACGGTCAGCGCGAGCTATTTTGACACATTCGAACGGCGCGACGGCGTGTGGAAGATCGTGCACCGCAAGGTGAAGATGTATCACTTCAACCCGCTGCCCGGTGTCACATTGTCCGCCCCCGCATAGGAGCTTTTATGGCCTATCTCGACACCCATGACGGCGGCCGCGTCTATTATGAGCACCACCGCGCGCCCCAATTGCCAGTCGTGCTCATCCACGGCTGGGGCATGTCGGGGGACTATTGGGCCTCGGCGGTCGAGGCGCTGTTGGCCGAAGGCCATGGCGCGATCGTGGTCGATCACCGCGGCTGCGGTCGCTCCGACCGCGATTTTGGCGACATGTCGATCGACGCAATCGCGCGCGACGTCGCCGCGATCGCCGAGCACTGCGGGGCACCTCGCGTCGCGCTAAATGGCTGGTCGCTTGGCGGTGCTGTCGCCGTCGCCGCGGCTGAATTGCTGGGCGAGCGCGTCGCGGGCCTCGTCCTGACCTGCGGCGCATCGCCCCGCTATGTCCAGGGCGAGGGCTTTCCACACGGCGGCATGCCCGAAGACGTCCTCGGCATCGGCGCGGCGATCACTGCCGACCGCCCTGGCTTTTTCCGCGCGCTTGCCGAAGGAGCATCGGGCGAGGGCGCGAGCGAGGCCATGATCGGTTGGGTCGAGCGCGGCTTCCTCGCCACCGGCCCGCGGGCAAGCGATACGCTTGCCGGCCTGGCTACACTCGACCAGCGCGACCTGCTCGCTTCCTTTGCCTTCCCCGTGCTGTCGATCGGCGGCGCCAGAGATACGATCGCTGACCCAGCCATCGCTGGCTTTGCCGCGAATTGCGCCGCGAACGGCAGGCTGCTCACGATGGACACCGGCCATTCGCCCCAACTGGAAAACCCCTCGGCCTATAACGAGGCGTTGCTTGCATTTGTGAGAAAGCTTGCCTGATGACCACCGCGCCACTCGATGATCTCGCCGCCCTGCTCGCTCCGCTGCATGCGCCCTTCACGTGCAAGTCGCTCAAGGCGCCGAACCGGTTCTGCATGGCGCCGATGTCGCGCTATTTCGCGCCCGGCGGCGTGCTGAGGAGCGAGGGTGCCGAATATTACCGCCGCCGCGCCGCCGCGGGGATCGGCACGATCATCACCGAAGGCACCGGCGTCGCTATCGATCACACCGTGTCCGCCGACACTGTGCCGATCTTCGCGGGTGCTGAGCCTCTCGCCGCCTGGAAAGACGCGGTCAATGCCGTCCATGCCGAAGGGGGCATGTTCGTTCCGCAATTGTGGCACGTCGGGGGCTGCGCCGACTTCAATTACCCGGATTCGCCGCACGCCCCGCTGGTCAGCCCGTCGGGCTTCGCCGGCCCCGACGTGCCGGGCGGCCGCGCGATGACCGATCGCGACATCGCCGATACTGCCGCCGCCTTTGCTGAATCGGCGCGCGCGGCGAAGGCGATCGGCTGCGATGCGATCGAGCTCCACGGCGCGCATGGCTATATTTTCGACCAGTTCTTCTGGGACAAGACCAACCTGCGCAGCGATCGTTACGGCGGCCCCGATATAGGCGACCGCGCCACCTTCGCCGCTGAGGTCGTCGCCGCCTGCCGCGCGGCGGTTGGCGAGGATTTCGCCATCATCTTCCGCGTCTCGCAGTGGAAAACCTATGACTATGACGTGAAACTGGCGCGCGATCCCGACGAGATGCACCGCTGGCTCGACCCGCTGGTCCGGGCGGGGGTCGACATCTTCCACGCCTCGCAGCGCCGCTTCTGGGAGCCCGAATATGCGGGCAATCCCAAAAATCTCGGCGGCTGGATCAAGGAGGTCACCGGCAAGCCGGTGATCACCGTCGGGTCGATCGGGATGGACCGCGACCTGATGCAGGATTTCGTCGAGGGCATTTCCTCGCCGATGCTGGGCCGGCTGGAGGATCTGGCCGAAATGTTCGAACGCGGCGAATTTGACCTTGTCGCGCTCGGCCGAGTCCTCCTCGCCGATCCTGAATGGTTGGAAAAGGTCGAGCAGCGCCGCATCGACGAGCTGACCCCCTATGACCGTGCAACGGCGCTCAAACAGTATGAGCATGATTGATATCGAGATTGGCCAAATGCCACCTCGTCGATGTCAACACCGAATGGTGCTGATACCATCACGGCGAATCCGTTTGGATATGGAAACCCGGATCTGAACGTTTTGCGTGCGCTGCCCCAAGGGCGCGGGTAGCTTGAACGTCAATGGATCGCTGTGAATGATGGCGGGCTAGATGTTCAACTGTCACGCCTCGGCGTCAGCCGTTGTGTGTCTCTCGAATTGCTGCCTTGGGCGCCAGCTGCTTTCCGGAAAACGAGGCCAGAAAGCAGCCGGCGGCCGACCTAGGACATCGCCAGGACCCTGCCCTCCATTTGGTGATTGGCAAGGCGTGCGACCCACGGACTTGTAGGCTTGTGAAATCGACGTTCGGCGACGAGTGCCTCGGCGGCGGACGTCATATTGCCGCGTTTTGCCGCGTGGAGCGCGGTAAGCGACAAAATGTCGCGCTGCGCATGGGATCCGCCAAAACGCGCCGCCGATCCGCGGATCGCGATCAAGGCTTCTGCAGCCTCGCCATAGCGCCCTTCCGCAAAGGCGAGCAGGGCGGCGGCCACGGGAAGACCAACCGATCGTGCGACGCGAGCATTGTCGTCGTCCTGGTCGGCGGCCCGCGTCAACGAAGCGAAGCAGATTCGAGCATCGTCAAGGCGCCCAGCGCCGATGAAGGCCATGATCGCATGGCAATCGTTGAACGCGTACCAACGGTCGTCGCTCGCGCGCTGCCAGCGATCGGCAAGCCGCCCGAACCGGTTGCCCGTATCGACATCGTCAAGATGCAGCCGCCACAGCAGGGCGGAGGCATCGATCCACTGAAGGAGCGCATCGCCATCCGGGTCGGGCCGGATATGGCTATCATAAAGCGCCAGCGCAGCGTCGTGCTCGTTGCGATCGAGATGAAGCAGCGCGAGATGCCACCAATTGTGATAGGAAAAGCCGCACTCGGCCGCCATCGCCTCGTCGTTGCCGTTGAGCCACGCCATCCCGCTTTCGGTGTCGCCGCGCATCTCGTGGACATGGGCGACAGCATGCAGCGCCCAGGCATCGCGAGGATCGATCGCGACCGCCTCGCTTCCCAGAGCTTCGGCCCGCCCATAATCACCGCATTCCTCGAGCCCGAAAGCCGCCATGCCGAGCACCGCGTGATAGCCGTCGTCGTCGCGGCAGAACGCCCGCAAGGCCTGAACCGGGCCGTCGCGCAGGTCGGATGCGCGTCCCAGAAAAAAGTGGCCCAGATGCGCGGTCTGGAGCGCCATCATGTCGCGCGGATTATCGCGCGCGATCGCCATGAAGCCGCTCACGCTGCGCTCCACCCGGCCGCACGCCCAGTCGGCGGCGGCGGCCAAATGCGCGCGCTCGTCGTCGGTGCCGCCGCTTGCGACACCCGCATCGAGCGAACGCTCGGTTTCCGCAAGATAGGCGCGGTCGCCCTGCTGGACGAGGATCTGAGCCCTCGCCGCCCAGGCCATGGTAAAGCCGGGATCCTCGGCGAGCGCTGCGTCGAGTGCGGCGATCGGATCTCCGCGGTACAGGCGATTGAGCAGCAGCGCCTCGTCATAATGTGCGAGCGCTGCCGTCGAGCTGGTGGAGACGCGGTTTCCGTAACGATCGTTCAACATTTTCATGACTTTCCTATGGATGCCGGGCTTGCAAGTTGCGCCCGGGTGACGAGCCGACCGGCGAAACCGATCAGAGAATTTCCAGCCGGCCGTTCATGCGGATCGGCTGGTTGAGGTTGAAGAAATTGGGCGACGTCTTCATCACTGCCTGGTGGATGGCGTCGAACTGCTCGGCGGTGCCCGCACCGCCGATGCGCACGGTATAATCGAGCTCGCGGTATCCGGGCGACACATTGTCGTCGAGACCGAGAAAGCCGCGAAGATCGAGCTGGCCGTGGGTTTCGATCTCGACCGCGTCGAGTTCGATGCCTTGCAGCGCGGCATTGGCGACATAGCCGACCATCATGCAGGCATTGAGCGCGGTCATCAGAAGTTCCTGCGGATTGGGCGCCGTATTCTGGCCCATGAGCTCGCTCGGCTCGTCGGCGACGATCTTGAAGCGGCGTCCGACATGTTCGCCGGCGAACTCATAGCCTTCGATCGTCGTCTCGCTGCGGGTCTGGCCGGTCCAGCGCGTCTTGACGCGGAACCGCACGATCCCCCGGGCGGTATCCTCGCGAATGCCGTCGACCATCGCGCCAAGCGCGCCCAGATCGAGCCCATTGATGTCGGTGTAGGTGATAGTGGCGACCATTTTCTTAGCTCCTTTTCGTTGCTCTTCAAAAATTCGATTGATCAGGAAAACTCTGGCGTGATGGCATCCAGCCTGGCCAATGCGGCGGGCGCGATCTGGCCGAGGGTGGTGCGGAACCGGGGGTGGGACATGCCCGAACCGAAGAAGGTCCAGCGCGCCGCCTGCCGCTGTCCGGCGAGAAATTCGGCATGGCCGGCGCTGTCGAGCGTCCTGCCCGCTGCCCGCTCGAAGATGCCAAGGTTGATTTCGGTCTGGGCGGCGAGTCCGGCGTCGAGATAGGCGACGATTTCGAGATAGCCGTCGAATGCGCACTCGATCGCGTCCGCATCACGACCCTGCGCCAGCGCCTCGACCATCAGCGTATCGAGCCGCGCGTGCATCGCCTCTTCGATCCAGTGATGGCGAAGCAGGCTCTTGAATAGGGGATCGAGATCGGGGTCGCCGCGGACGCTTTCGACATAATGGGCCTGCGTCATCCATTCGATCTGCAGCACCGTCAGCGCCACCGACAGGGGATCGTAACCCAGCACCACGCGCGCGACTTCAGCCGGCGGGCCGATCAGTGGACAAGTGTGGCCGAAACCCGCCTCGAAGGCGGTGTGAAAGCGCTTGAACAGCTGGATATGCTTGGCTTCCTCGCTCGCGAACTGAAGCAGGGCACGGGTCCGGTCATCATCGTCGCCAAGCTGCGGCCGGGCATGATCGAGGACGAACGGCAGAATGAATTCTTCCACCAGTCCGAAGATGCCGAGATATTCGTGCGCGCGGATATGATTGACCAGCAACCGCTCATCGGCATTGAGCGCCGTGAGCGACGCCGTGCGCGCCAGGGCGTCGGGGAGAAAGGGTCGCGAGAAATCGAGAACGTCATCGTCGCCGATGACGTCCTCAATTTGCCACGGCGCCCGCCGCGATGCGGTAGCGGCGCTCTTGAACGCTGTGTCGAGATACATGCTCGATCTCCTCGCGGCGTGCTCAGGCAACCGCCGTGGCGCTGCCGACGATCAGCAGGCTGCTCAGCACGGCAACCAGAAATGCCCCCAACATCGGGGCGATCGGGAAGTCGTTGCTCCTCATTTCGCTACTCCTATTTTGCAAAGGCGGTCGGTGCCGCCGATGGCTCCTTTTCAGACCCGGTCGTGGGAACTGCCGTTGTAAAAAGCGTGTGAATTGCCGTGAGCGCGCGGATTTGCTACTTTCCACGGTCACCTCGGGGGGCAAGATGACCTCGGTATCGCTCAATCTGCTGCGCGCGATGGAACTGGAGCGCGACGGCCACCCCGTGGCGCTCCCCTCCTCGCGCAAAACGCGCGCGCTGCTCGCCTATCTCGCGGTCACCGACCGCGCGGTGCGCCGCGACCATCTGTGCAGCTTGCTGTGGGATATTCCCGACGACCCGCGCGGCGCGCTGCGGTGGAGCCTGTCCAAATTGCGCGCTATCATAGACGACGAACGGACGCGGCTGGTCGCAGACCGCGATACGGTTCGGCTCGAATGCTCGGACATCGACATCGACTGGCGGAGGCTGGCCGCGGTCGGCACCGACGATATCCGCAAGATCGACACGGTCGCCCTGAACCGCGCCGCGGCGCTGCAGGGCGAGCTGCTGGCCGATCTCGAGCTGCCGCGATGCGACGGCTATCAGGCGTGGCTGGCGGCGATGCGCGAGGATGTCCGGCGCTGGCAGGCCGCGATACTGCGCGAACTGATCCGCCGTCCGATCGACCCCGAACGCGCGCTCGAAGTTGCGCGCCTCTGGGTGGAAGTCGATCCTTATGATGCCCTCGCCCGCGTCGCGCTGATAGACCTGCTCGATCGCACCGGTCGGCGTAGCGAAGCAGACACGCAGCGTGCGCTGGGTGTCCGCAAGCTCGACGAAGCCGCGATCGCCGTTCCGACCGCGATGCGCGCCCCCTCCTCTGCCGGGAGCGAGGCAATCGCCGAATCGGACGATGATTCCCACGTCCGGCTGCCACCGCACTATGTCCGCTTCTGCACTGCCTCCGACGGAACGGGACTTGCCTATTCGGTGGTCGGCCAAGGGCCTGCGCTGGTGAAAACCGCGAATTGGCTCAACCATCTCGACCATGACTGGGAGAGTCCGATGTGGCGGCACTGGCTGCGCGCCATCATTCGCGAGCGGAAACTCGTCCGTTACGACGAGCGCGCCAACGGACTCTCGGACTGGATGACCGCCGACATTTCGTTCGAAGCCTTTGTCGACGACTTGGTGAGCGTGGTCGATGCTGCGGGACTCGACCGTTTCGATCTGCTCGGGATTTCACAAGGATGCAGCGTATCCATTGCCTATGCGGTACGACATCCCGAGCGGGTTCGCAGGTTGATCCTGTTCGGCGGCTATGCGGCTGGCTGGCGCTTGCGCGGATCTCCAGAGGAAATTGCGCGGCGCGAGGCGATGCTGACCTTGACGCTGCAGGGCTGGGGGCAGGACAATCCCGCCTTCCGGCAGATGTTCACGAGCCTGTTCTTTCCCGACGCGAGCGCCGTCGATCATCAATGGTTCAACGAACTGCAGCGAATTTCCACCTCGCCCGACAATGCGGTGCGGCTGCAGGAGGCCTTTGCGCTCATCGACGTTCGCCCGCTGCTGGAGCAGATTTCAGTGCCCACTCTCGTGCTTCACGCGCGCGACGACGCCGTAATCCCTTTCGCCGCAGGGCGCGAACTCGCATCGCGCATCCCGAAGGCAGAATTTGTGGCTCTCGAAAGCCACAATCATCTTCTGCTGGAAAATGAGCCTGCGTGGGAACGCGCAATTGAGCGAATTCGACAATTTCTGGCTTAGACTGGCCGGTTGGATACCGTCTTCTTCTGGACGCCATGCGGAGCGTTCACTGTTCATTGGACGGAGGCCAGATGAAGAAATTGCCTCATCGGCATCACCGCTTTGCCGCGCCTGCTTGCTAATTCCTCGGCACCAGGCCCCTACCTCCCCACCAGCGCTGCCCCTGCCAACGCTTTGACAGAAAACTGCAATTTGTGCATTGCTAATGCGACTGACTCTCATTAGTAGGCGGTGGTCTCGTTTGCACCATCAGGGGAATATCAAGTGAAAACCGCGCGCATCGCTCTGCTTCTCGGCACCATGCTGGCCAGCAGCGGCGCCCTCGCCGCCGAATCCACCTCGGCCGATATCGAGGATCAGGACCAGATCGTCGTCACCGGCTATGCGGGGACCAAGACCGATACCGCGCTGGTCGAGCTGCCCCAGCCGGTGAAGATCATCACCGCCGACCAATATGAAGCGCAGGGTGCGATCAATATCAGCGACACGGTGAAATATGCCGCGGGGGTGCTCGCCAACCCCTATGGCCGCGACACCCGCGTCGATGGCTTCAACGTCCGCGGCATCGACGCACTGCAATTTCGCGACGGGATGCGCGACATCTTTTCCTTCTACGCCAGCATCACTTCGGACCCCTATAATTTCGATCGCGTCGAAATCGTCCGCGGCCCGGCGTCGGTGCTGTTCGGCCAGGGATCGATCGGCGGGCTTGTCAACCTGGTGTCGAAAAGCCCCGGTTTCGAAACGCTGGGCGAAGTGAGCCTCGTCTATGGCAGCTACGACCGCAAGGAAGTGCTCGCCGACGTCAATCTCGCGCTGTCCGACAGTTTCGCGATCCGCGCCGTCGGCCGCGCGCGCGATGCCGACACCTATGTCGATCATGTCCCCGACGACCGCGTGATGTTCGCCCCTTCGCTACGCTGGAAGCCCACCCCCGACACCGACGTCGTCCTCACCGGTCTCTACCAGGAGGACGACACCGGCTCGACGTCGCAGTTCCTGCCCATCATCGGCACCTTCCGCCCTAATCCCGGCGCGCCGGGACCGCTCGACCGCTACACCTTCGTCGGCAAGCCCGGCTGGGACCGCTATGCCGGCCGCTCGCTACAGGGCATGGCCAGCGTCACCCACGATTTTTCAGACGCGGTGCGGCTCAGCCTCAAGGCGCGCTACATCGACAGCGACCTTGAATATTTCACCCACTATGCCGACAGCTACAGCAACCCGACCGATCCCTTCTCGGTCTATGGCACCGACCGCCGCACCATCGGTCTTTATGCCGACGCCAGCGACGCGCGGATGAACGTCTTTTCGACCGACAATAATCTTCAGTTCAATTTCAACACCGGCGACGCGATCGAACACAAGCTGCTCGTCGGCGTCGACTACAGCAGGAACAAGGTCGGCAAGCGCGGGGTGTTCGGGTTCGAAACCATCGACCTGTACGACATCGATTACGACGCGTTGCTGACCTACGACCCGACTGGCCCCTTCAACTATGACTCGCAGAAACAGCTCGGCGTCTATGTCCAGGACCAGATCCGCTTTTTCGACCGCGTCTCGGTCGTCCTCGGCGCGCGGCGCGACCGCGTCACGTCGTCGGCAGGGAACAAGGACAATGCCACGACCTTCCGAGCCGGGGTCATCGGCGACATCGGCGCAAGCTTCTCGCCGTTCGTCAGCTATACCGAAAGCTTCCTGCCAATCGCCGGGCGCAACGAAAATCCCGACGGTAGCGTCGGCGATCCGTTCCGGCCGCAGACCGGCGAACAATGGGAAGTCGGGGTCAAGTGGAACCCGCGCCCCGGCACGCTCGTCACCGTCACGGGCTTCCGCATCAAGGAACGCAACCGCGTTCTCTACCTCGCGGGCGGCGGCACCGCCCAGTCGGGCGAGCTCACTACCAAGGGCGTCGAGTTCGAGGCGAGCCACCGCCTGCCCGGCGATTTCGACCTGCTCGTCAACTATGGCTATAACAAGCTGAAGTCGGAGGTGAACACCAACCTCGACTATCTGCCGCGCCACATCGCGTCGGCGTGGTCGACCAAGACCTTTGGATTGACGAGCGAGGCGCAGCTTCGGCTCGGCGCGGGGGTCGTCTATACCGGCAAGCGCCGCTCGACGGGCCCGGCCTGGTCGCTGGTCACCCCCAGTAATACCACGATCGATGCGCTCGCGGAGGTCAACTGGAACAACTGGCGTTTCGCGGTCAATGCGACGAACCTGCTCGATAACAAGTTCTTCGCATCGTGCCTCGCGCGCGGCGACTGTTTCGTCGGCGCGCCGCGCAATGTGATGGCCACGGTCGGCTACCGATTCCGGTGAGCGACACCGCGCCTCTCGTCTGGATCGGCGCGGCCGCGATCGTCGCCGCAGTGCTGCAACTCCGCCGCGCGTGGAGCCTGCCGCGCCGCTCGGCGGTGCAGAATGGCATAGCCTGGGCGCTGATGCTACTGGGTGCGGCGCTCGCGCTCACGGGCGATGGAGCGTGGGGGCTCGCGGTCGCGTCGCTCGCCGGCATGGCCACCGCGTCGCTGGTCCTCGCCCACGCCGGCTGGATTGCCCCCGCCAGCAAGGCACGCGCGTCGGACCGCAAGGCGCATATGCTCCCCGAAAAGGGCGAGCCGCGCCATATCGGCCGCCGCCTCCTCACCTTCGCCATGACCGTCCCGCTTGCCTTTGCCGCGTCGCTGCTCGCTGCACTCGGCGCCCGCGCGCTTGCCGGCCTCGTCGGTTGGACCGATGCCAACGGCAACGCCCTGGCGTTGTTGCTGTTGCCGCTGCTCTGGGGCATCCTCGCCTTCTGGCTGCTCATGCTGCCGCGCCGCCGTTCGCAATTGGCCTACCTCGCTGTCCCCGCCACCATCGGCCTCGGCCTGATCTTCATCGGAGGCGCCGTATGACGCTCGCCATTTCCAAGGGCGCCGTACAGCGCGCGCTATCGGGCCACGCCGCGATCGGCCTGCTCGCCTCAGCGCTGCTCTATGTCATCTGTCTCACCGGCACCGTCGTCGTTTTCTATCAGGAATGGCAGCGGATCGAACAGCCGGGCGCCCCCGAAATGGCCGCGATAGCGCCCGATGCGGTGCAGGCCGGCGTCGCCGAAGTGCTCAGGGCCGAAAAGGGCAAGCCCGCCACCACCCACCTCTATGTCCATATGCCGGTCAACGGTCTGCCGCGCACGACGATCACCACCGACCATCAGGCGTTTCACGTCGATGCCGACGGCAAGATTGCGGGGCCGGAGGAAAACGCCTGGTCCGAATTCCTGCTTGGAGCGCATTATGCGCTCAACATCCCGGGCCTCGTCGGCATGACGATCGTCGGCATCTTCGGGGTGATGATCCTCGCGCTCGCGCTGTCGGGCATCGTCGCGCATCCGCGCATCTTCCGCGACGCGTTTCGCCTCCGCGCGCGCGACAATCATGGCGTCGGCCTCGCCGACTGGCACAACCGGCTCAGCGTCTGGACCCTGCCCTTCTCGCTCGCGATCGCGCTCACCGGTGCCATGATCGGACTTGGCGTCGTCGGCACCTATGGGCTGGCCGCCGCCTTCTACAAGAATGACGTCGAGGCGGCTTACGCCCCGATCTTTGGCGAGGAGCACGGCGCCAACGCAAGTCCCGCCCCGCTCGCCAATGTCGCCGCCCCCCTTGCCTGGCTGGCGCAGAACCATCCCGACGTGCGCCCCACTTATGTCATCCTTCACGACCCCGGGACGCGCGGCCAGCATATTCAGATCGTCGCCGAACATCCCCGCCGCCTCATCTATGGCGAAACCTATGAATTCGGCGCCGACGGCACCTATCACGGCAAGGTCGGCCTGTCCGACGGACATTTGGGGCAACAGCTCGCGGCCTCGACATACAACCTCCATTTCGGCAATTATGGCGGACTGCCGGTCAAGATCATCTATTTCCTGCTTGGCCTTGCGCTCACAATCGTCGTCGCGACTGGCACTTCCATCTGGCTTGGCAAGCGCGAACGGCGCGGTGTCCATGACCAGCGGCTTCGCAGCCTTTGGGATGGGGTATTGTGGGGCGTGCCGCTCGCATTGACATTGACCTTTCTTGCGCGCCTGATCGCTGGCAATGCTGCGCCGCTTACCGCAATTTTCTGGCTCCTTTGCGCTCTGATCCTGCTCATTGCTGCGATCCGGCCCCAGCCGAGACCGAAGCGTTTGCTGCAATGGCTTTTCGGCGCAAGTCTGCTCGCCAGCCCGGTCGCCGTGCTGCTGGCATAGAGGCTTTTCCAATCGATTCCTTCCGACACGACAGGTTCGCGAACGCGCGGACCTGTGAGGTTATGGAGGACCGGAAGCTGCCAATCTGCGTTCAGTGTCAGCGGTGGCGCGCAGGAAGAGCGCCTTGCGCCGTGGTCCTGTCAGCGGCCAGGGTTCGTGTCGCCGAGCTGACTTGCGATATTGACACTGATAGGAAGGGATATTGTCCTTGCGAAAGAAGTCTGCGGTCCAGAAATGCATCATGAGCTCGGGTTTGCCGCATAGGCAGCCGACTGCGCGAATGCGCAGGTCGGGCAGGCGAACAAGCGATCCGTCTCGCAAGGCCCGGTTGACACGCCATAACGATGCGCGTCGTTCACTTCGGTACTTCGCCGAGCTGGCGATCGCTAACGACGCGGTTGGCGAACTCCTTGGCCGACAACTGTTGAGCTAAGGCGGACATGAAATTCTTGATCGTTTAGCGGATGATTACGACCTCGACGCCGACGTCGGACTCGATCGCCTTCCACCCTTTGTCGGCCGTCCAGGCGGCTAGACCATCACGCTTCGCCAGAGCAATGCAGAAGCGATCGCCAAGTGACAAGCCAGCGGAGGCCGTTGATTTGCGAAGGCGACCGGCAAGGTTCGCCAGCTGCTTGTCCACCAGAACCCATTCAATCGGCAGTGGATCAAGCATGGCGTCTATGTCGCGCGCGTCCATGCCCGCGTGAACAAAGTAGCTCACCACCTCGCTATAGTTGATTACGCTCATTCTTGCATCCGAGATCGTTTTTGAGACCCTGTCAGCGCCGGGTTCGGAGCGGAGCATCGCGATAAGTGCGGATGCATCAAGGATATACTCGCTCACTCATCACCGTCCTTTTTGCGGTGAGCCAGGAACCCCTCAACCGAGACATCACCGCCACCTTCGGCGAACCGCTTCGCAATTGCCTGCGCGCGCGCGACAGCTTGGGCGGCGGTCCGCAAGACGACACCATCGGCGGTCTCCTCGAGAAAGACAGCGCCGCCGTCGGCCAGCCCCAATCGCTTGCGGACGTCAGCTGGGAGGCTCATTCGTCCCTGTGGCGTGATATTGACCTGGATTTTCATCTGGTACTCCTATCAATATCCCTCTTCAACTCTTACAATATAGGCTCAATTGACAATCTGTGCAACGATGGACCATTTATGCCATAAATCTCCTACCATGCCATAACTGCTTTCTTCCCCGCCGTCGGGATACTCGCACGACCGGGCGCGCGGGCCGGTGGGGGAAGTGATCGAGCACAGGTCGCCGCGCCGACCGGACTGCACAGGCGGACGACCGGTTTTGGGTCCGGTTCGCGTTCGCCGCGCGCAAGCGCGTCGAGCATTCAGATTGGCGCGAAGGTGCAATTCCAGCGCAGGGGTCAAGAGTCTCATGGCTTATGTCTCCTTGGCGACTGGCGGCGAGCCTCTCTCGCCGCGCCGGGTCCGCCGCCGGGCGGACTATCTTCTTCCTCCCGGACGAGGGGGCGGGCGAGCAGCGCCTGCGTCAGCGCAAGGCCTGAGCGAAGGCCGACCGCGACGCGGTCTGGCCGAGCGATCCCGTCGCCCACTTGTCAAGATGTTCTGTATATGTTCTCATTGGGCCATGGACAATATCGATACCGCCCGAGTCGCAGAGACCATCCTTTCCGCCCCCGGCTGGGCGCGCGTCGGCATCACCGCTCCGACGAGCCATATCCGGGTCGAGGCCGCGTTCGAGCTGGCACGCGCGATCATCGAGAGCGTGAAGGCTGGCCCGGAGCCGACGAGCCCCGACCAGCTCGGACTATCCCTTTGACGTGGGCGGCTGGACAAAAGACGGACAGCCCCGCGCAACCCACATCTTCGAGGCGGCGGCCTGGTTCCGCGCGATCAAGCCGGTGTGCCGCTGCGGGAATAGCGCGACCTTCAACCCTTATGGCATCTGGTGGCGCTTCCAGTGCAAGATGTGGGAAGACGATCTTTTCAAGGCACGCCAGAAATTCTGGTGCGTCCGCTGCTGCGAGCGGACGGGCAAGCGCGTTCGCCCGGACCGGATCGAACTGGTCGACCCCGGACCCGACGACATTGCCCTGCCCATGCCTGATGAGCGCGAATGGAAGCGCGCACTCAGCCGCTTCCGGGCCTGAGCGCTGGACCCATGGAGTTCGAGACCGACGACGCCCTCATCGGCATCAGCAAGCTTCACCGCGTGATAGTCTGGGACGGACAGCGCGAGCGCGAGAAGGAGATGCTCTGGGGCCTGCCGTCGCGCGACGCCGACGTCTTCCAGATCCCGCTGCTCAAGTCCGAGACCGCGATCATCGACCGGCCGTGCCTGCTGCTCGCCAATGAGTTCGGTCTGGTGAAACGCGAGAAGCGGATTTACGCCGCGAGCCTGACCACCGACCAGCCTTTCTTCGGCATTGCCGCGGCTGGCGCCCGGCGCACCGCCTGTGGTCCGAGAGTTTCGCGGCGCTCACCGTGCCGGCCTATGACGATCTCGCAGCCCACGAGGATCGACATGTCGCGGTGCTCCGGCCCGAAGACTGGTTCAACGGGCTGATTGGCGCGCGCGCCACTGGACATTTTGCGTCCCTTCCCCAAGAACAGTTTCAGCATCATGCCGCCGATCCAGCAGAATTTCGACGAGATGCTGGGCGCGGCCTGAAAGGGACCGCCGCCATGTGCAATCTCGTGACCCTCAAGGCCTCGGTCGCCGAAGTCGCCTCTGCGTTCGGCGCGCGGCGCCCGCTCACCAATGCGCAGCCCGGCGAAGTCTATCCGGGCGGCCAGGGTTTCGTCGTCCGCGAAGATGCGGGCACGCGCGCGCTCCAATCGATGACCTGGGGCTTTCCGGTGCGGCTCAAGCATATGAAGCCGACAAGCAAGCCGAAACCGGTCAACAATGCGCGCGACGACAAGCTGATGACCTTCTGGCGGACCTGGTTCACCAACCCCGCGCAACGCTGCCTCATCCCGATCACAGCTTTTGCCGAGGCCGAAGGCGAGAAAGGCCGGATGACGCGGACATGGCTAAGTGTGACCGACCAGCCGCTCGCGGCCTGTGCCGGCCTCTGGCGTCCGACCAACGAATGGGGCGACTGCTATACGATGGTGATGGTCGATGCCACCGAAGAGCTCTTCGACATCCACGACCGCATGCCGGTAATTCTTCACGCTGCCGATCATGACGCCTGGCTGCAAGCCCCGCCTGAAAAGGCAATGAAGCTTGTCACCCAATATTCGGCAAGCCGGCTGGAGGTCGAGCGGACCGACCTGCCCTGGTTCAGCCGGAAGACACCGAGCGCGGAGGCCCCGACGCTTCTCTAGCCCGCGTCGCGACGGCGATCAGAGGTCGGCCTTCTGCCGAAGCCCATCGAGCCATTCGCGCGACACCGTCTCAACCGTGTCGCGGAGCAGAGTCACCGCTGATCTGATCGCCTGCAGATCGTCGCTGTCGATGGCATATGCAGCCGAGTAGCGCGCCTCGACATAAGCGCGTTTTGCCAACTCGAAGCGGCGGCGGTCGATCTTCGTCGCCCTCGGCCAGGCATCGACGAGCCTTGGTTCGCGGTCCTCGGCTAGGGACCGCAAGAACTTCAGATTATGCGAGCGCGGGACATAGTGGCTGCGCACAAGCAGGAAGCAAGTGTAGGCCGTTTCTGCGGCCTGATGGAGGTTGAACGCCGCATTCTTGGCCCACTCAGGGTCAGTCTCACTTTCGGCGCAGGATACAGCAGCTAGCTTGAGCCACCGATCAACTGCCGGAAGCTGCTTCGCAAGGTACTCACTGGCCATTTCATAAGCATCGGCCGCCGTCAGCGGCATCGGGGTGGCCAGCTCGCTGCCGGGAAGATCGTACAGCACGACCCCATCGCGCGCGATATCGACCCAAAAATATTCGCCGCGCGACAGGCCGCGATTCACCTCGTCGAGTGTGTGAACGATGATGTTCACCGGGCGCGTGATCGCGGGATCGCGCAGGATCTTGTCCTCCGCGACATACCAATAATCCGCAATCTCGGTGAGGTCGGGGTGGCTGACGATGATCAACAGATCATAGTCCGACTGATAGCCGTTCTCGGGTTCATCGACCCAGTCGCCGCGCGCATAGCTGCCGAACAGGACGATTTTCCGGACCTTGCCGTTCTTCTTCCACGGCTGCGTCGCGCGCGAGGTCGCGACGGCAAATTCGTCCAGCAAAACCCGCGTCGTTCGCGCCAGTTCTTCCTGCTGCGCCGGCGGAAGATGATCGACATCGCTTCTCATCACCGGATTCTCGCCATCTTCTCGCCCGGTGGCAAGACCTCATTGCGGCCGAGCGCTGCCGATTGACCCAGATCGAATGTTAAAAACTATGCCGAGCCGATCATCGCAAAGTTAATGCGTTGAGATTATTTCAACTATATTCTGAAAATTTACTCTCGTGGAAACGACGATGCACCTCGAAGACGTCCCGGTCGTTGCCGACTGGCGTAATCCGGCGCACTACGTATCGCTCCTTGCATGCGATCGACGTGCCTTCGCCTGGGAGTGGCTGCGGAGAAATCCAGGCTATCGCAGCGCAGCAGCGAGCGGAACTCCCGATCCAGGCACCTTCGGACTCGTGGCCTTCGCCGACCCCGACCTTCCCGCTGCCGACGCGCGACCGATCTGGGCGCCAAAAGTCGATCCGCACGTCCTCGACACCTATGTACGCGGTTATGCGTCCGAGCAGGACGACCAGTTCGATATCCGTGCACTCGCTGAATTTGTGTCCGTGGAGATCAAGGACGACACTACCGAACATTGGCTGCTGTCGAACGGCCAATGGTATATTCGCATCGATCTTCACGACGGCACCCTGCTGGGCGGACCACTGCTCCTCGATCATCACATGCAGGGGTTGGCGTCGGCAGAGCCCAAGATGGTCGCGCTTCGAAGGCTGATCGCGCTTTCACGTCATGGAAGACTCCCGGCGGGACTCCATCCGAAGGAGGTTCGGGCAGCACGCTGGGTACTCGAGCTTCGGACCGCCGACGGACTTGCGGCGGGCGCCACCCAGCACGCAATGGCCAGATCGTTCTTCGGCCAGTCGGTAGCGCTGGATCGCTGGAAGCTAGAGAGCGCAACCTATCGGCTTCGGATTCAGCGGCTGGCCCAAGCCGCGCGTCGAAATCTCAGCGCGCCGCTCAATGGCCCCTGGTTCAAAAATTGACGCCATCCTAGCCGGCAGCGGCTGTGTCCGGAGGTACGAGCAATTCCTCAGCGACGCCTGCGGCCCACGCGCGTGCCAGAAGATGGCGCTCCCACAAGGCGAATCCCGCGGCGCAATTCGAGCTCCTGATTCTTGTTCTAAATTCCCTCGATTCCCTTGCGCTTGTGGTTGAGCATCAGCTCGGCGATCTCGTTGTCGATCCCGACTCGCCGTGCATTCGATCGGAAGGTTCGCCTGAGGTCGTGAAAGTGCCACCATGGGATGGCGCATCCGGCGAACTCTTCCATCCGCGCGTGGATGCGATCGCGTACCTTGAACCATCCCGCACGCGGCGGCCTGTCAACAGCAGCGACGGGAACAGCCATTTCTGGTTGGTCTGTGCCAGACGACGCCCCCAAGGCCCAAGCGCCACGACATTTTCCTCGATATTCTTCGATCTTTCCGGAGGAAGCGTCCAGATACCAGCCGCGACTTCCTTCGCGGGAGCCTCGAAAAGTTCACTATCGCGGACGCAACGAAATGCGCCGCCGCAACTTGCCTAATGATTACTGCCCCGTCGAAAGACGGAGCCGTATATTTACCGCGCAAACAACTCACTCCAGATACTGCCCGCCACGCGTCTCCACGTTCGCGACCAAGCCTTGCCCTCGTTGGTCTCGCGATCATTCTGCAATGCGCCGCTATATGTCGCATACATGTTGCACGGACTGGCACGTAAAGCGAACAAAAGCACGGAAATGGCGCAACACCGTGCAACAAAAAGTAGCGGCGTTCGCGCCCCGTTCCCGGCAGCATTTCCCGCCTAAGCCTTCAGAAAATGGGGAAATCTTGGTAGCGGAGGAGGGACTCGAACCCCCGACACGCGGATTATGATTTATATCATAATCTATTCATTTCATATACTTAGATGTAAACAAGGTAAGAAAAAGATCCAATATAATCAATAACGTCCGTTTTCAACTGTAAACGAAATCGTCCCCAACTTCCTATCGGGTTCTCCACCCGGCAGTGTTCTGTAGGAGCGCCGAGTCAGCAATTAGGGCAAGCCTGCCCGTGTCACGGTCGACACGCCCAACCGTGGCCGAGTGCTTGAGGGATGGAAAGTCGACATACTCAATCACCGAACATTGACTGGCATTGAAAACGCGTCCCCGCTACCGTGCCGCAATGGGGGCAATTCGGGCAATTCTGCGCACGGTTCTGTTGATCTGCCTGGTCGCAGTAGCGGCGATATTCGCTCGTGAGTTCTTTCCGGTTGGCCGTGGTATCGCAACTTTCGACGACGGCGAAGCAACGGCTGAAGCCGCCGCTAATGCTAGCGTATACGCCGCTACCGGGTCGCGGCCTCGTCGCTATTCCGTGTGGTTCAATGACATCGGCCCAGTTCCCTATAACGAACCGGCAACGCTGGTCGCATCAATAGCGACAAAAAGTGAGGAAGAGGCATTCGCGTCGGTTTTACGAGGGGACGGGCAGCCACGGAAAGGGTCCGCAAAGTTCACGAACTACGTCCGCGCGCATCTCTCAGGGCCGTCTGGCTTTGTTACAATCGACGGCGATGGATCGTCGGTGCAAATGCTTTCCAACGCGGGAAATGCGACCTGGACATGGCAGGTCGTCCCTAAGACCCTGCGAGCTACTCGCCTGACTTTGAGGTTTTTCAATTCTGTCGAAAAAGACGGCCAGCTATACGAAGTTCCCGGCCCCACATATACCGCGACGATAAAGGTTACACCCAACTGGAGCAGTCGGGCTCGTGACCTCGCGGACGAATATCAGGGCGTTATCGCAGTGATTGGAATAGTCGCGCCGATAATCACCGGCATCTGCGGATTCCTCTTCGGGCGATGGTGGGATCGTCGGTCGTCGGCTCCTAAGCCAAAGCCCGGCAAGAAAACTCAAAAAGGTGGCAAGAGGACTTAGCGATAATTGTCGCGGTGCATCAGTGGACGCGACGGGCGCCTGATCGCTTGGCAGGGGCATGCCATGTCAAAAGTTTTGACGCCCCTGTAAGTTTCTGCATATACCTGACGCACAACGGCGCGCCCCCGGTTGGAATGGAAACGCGCCGTCGCTCACATGCCCTTGTGGAAGGGGCCAGGGTGGATCGCACGGTCCTTTGGCGAGGTTGACGTGCGAACCGGAACATAGGGCGGCCGATCATTGATCAGCCGCCTTTGCTGTTCGTCCCTCCCCGCGGGGTGCCCCTAGGTCGGGACGAAGCCACATACATACTCCCACACTGGCGCGGCGATGCAAGACGGCAAATGACGGCTTTATGCGTCGGTTCGTCGATATTTTGATTCGTTACGTCGCAGGCTATCGTGTCCAGCGCTTGTGCGCTGCCCAATGAAGCTGAGCCCCCGATACCAGTCAGGCTGCTCTCTAATGAGAGCAACAGGCAAGGCGTTTCTCTCTCATATCGAGATACCCATTTCGACGTTTCTTCAATCACATTTCTAGCGAGCGAACGACCTGGAGCACCGGACGATTACTCCGATGCCCAAAGCATAAAAGTGGTTACATTTGTGTTGCTTAGCATACGGACAACGCTGCCGTTTACGGAGCCAACTGTAAACGGTGTGTAAACGGCCCTCGCTGGCAACACACATACACGCCGCTAAGTGCTTGATTTTACTGGTAGCGGAGGAGGGACTCGAACCCCCGACACGCGGATTATGATTCCGCTGCTCTAACCAGCTGAGCTACTCCGCCCCAAAGGGCCGCCACGACGGGCGAGCAGCGCCTATAGGCAGGGTGTTGGCGCTGGTCAATATCATGTGCGCGCCCCGCGAAAATTCCGCGCGAAGGCGGCTTCCCACGGGCCGCCGAGATAGTGGTGGGCGGCAAGGCCGGTGATCGTTAGCGCGCGCGGCTGAAAATCGGCGGCGAGGTCGGCGAGCAGCGCGCGCGCCTCGCTGGGCGTGACCTTGTTCTGGACGGTGATGTGGAGCCGCGGTGTGCCCTGGTCCTGCGCGGTCAGCATGCCGGTGAAATGCTCGGCGATCCGTTCGCGGATAGTGAGCAGGTCGGGGCTGTCGATGCGATAGGCGACGCCTTTGCCGAGCGAGTACAGCTCTCGCAGCCGCGCCGCAGGCGGCGGGGTATCGGCGGCGATGCGGCGGATCAGCCCGTCGAGTTCGTCCAGCGCCGACGGCGGCAGCTGGTGGAACAGCGTGATATGTGCACTCAGATAGTTGCGCTCGGGCGGGAAATGCGCGGCTCGCAGCGTGTCGAAAAAACGCTGGTCGGGGGGGGCCCCCGGGGGGGGGGCGGGGGTGGGGGGGGGGGGCGGGGGGCGGGGGGGGGGGGGGGGGGGGGGGGGGGGGGGGTCCGGGGGGGGGGGGGGGGGGGGGGTGGGGGGGGGGGGGGAGGGGCCGGCGCGGGGCGGGGGGGTGGGGGTTTTGGGGGGGGTGGGGCCCGCCGGGCGCCGGAGCCGGATGGGGGGGGGGGGGGGGGCTCGAGC
>NZ_JAIBES010000021.1 GCF_019459305.1 Sphingopyxis sp.
TAAAGACGCTGGTCGAGACGCCGGTTTTGATGTTCGCTGATTTAGTAAATCGGGCGCCCCCGCTAAGGCGGGGGCCGCTATCGGCTTACTCTGCGCTTCCTGAATAGCCTGCTAGAGGCCCCGCCTTCGCGGGGGCGACGCGATTCTACAGCCCCAACCCCGCAAAGCTCGTCTGATCGAACTTCAGCTTGAACGTCACATAGGCCCCCGACCGCGCGTAACGCGCATCTTCGAAGTCGCGGTCGTGAAAGCCCGCGAAATTATAGCCGAAGGTGATGTTCGCATTTTTCATCGGCGCCAGCGTCACCGTCGGCCCGCCCGCCCAGCTGATCGTATCGGCATCGGTCCCGACGCGGACGGTGCCTGAGGCGCCGACATCGACATGCTCGCCGAGGTTGAAGCGAAAATCGGCGCCGATCAGGTTCGACCAGCCCTTGACGTCGTCGGCGCCGAACTTGTCGAAATTGTAGCGCGTGCCCCAGAAAAAGCCGAATTCGCCGCGTTCGTACCACATGCGGCCTGCGTCACGGCTGTTTTCGCGGTCGCCCAGCGGGGTCCAGTTGACCGACAGGCTGTTGAGCAGGCGGCGGCTGGTCGCGTCGCCGTCGATCGTCAGCGCGCCGCCGCCGATCGGGCCGGGTTGGCCGGCGATCGCATCGCGCACCTTGTCCGAACGAAACTCGCTCTTGTTAAGCCAAGATACCGCGGAGTCGGCGGGGCGGTGCGCCCAGCTCATCTCGAAATTGATGACCTCGGTCGTCGGCGTGGTGCCGCGACCGCTGGCCTTTGCATAAGTAAACAGGGCGCCGAGCGCGCGTCCTTCGCCGAGCTGGCGGAGGCCACCCAGCGTCAGCCCGTACCGATTGGCGAATTCCCCATCGCGATATTCGGCGCGGCCCGTCAGCGTCCAGCGATCGGCGCGATAGGTGGCGCCGGTGCTGATCGCGAGGAAATCCTCGGTCAGCGTGCCATTGTCGCCAAGGAAGCCGCCCGAGGCGACCGGCTGGTTAACATTGATAACATCGCCCGCGCGAATGCCGCCGAGGGTGCGATTGCCGTCGACCGACACGGCGACCGACCAGCGCTCGCCGAGTTTCAGCGACTGTGACAGTCCATAGGCGGCAAAGCTGCGGGGGCCATATTCGCCGATTTCCTGCTGGTTCGCGGTCGCGAGCAAGCGCGCCCCCGACCAAGGGGTCAGGTCGAAACCCAGCCGCGCTGTACGCGCCTTGATCGTATCGCCGTCCGCAATTTCATAGCTGCCGACGAGATTGACGTCGCGATTGATCGCGAAGCGTGCGCCCAGGCGGTGGCGGGTCGGGAAATCGATGCTCGTATCCTTACCCCCCAGTGCAAATTCGGTCTGCGCGTCGAGTTCGAGGCGTTTTTCGAACAACCGCTGCGTCGCGCCGAACTGGACGATGTTCGAGCGGTTGCGCGTGCCGTCCGACAGCTGGTCGTCGGCGTGGGTCAGCCCAGCGCGCGCAACTGTCGTGCCATTGTCATATTCGGCGAGCGCCCGCGCGGCGCGGCGGCGGGCGCCGCCGTCGAGATAATCCTCTTGCCAGGCGCTACCGGTCAGCGCCAGGGTGCGGGCCGCGCGCAGCCGGGCGTCGACGCCGAATTTGCGCGTGCCATCCTCGCCGCGGTTGAGCTGCCCGGCGCCAAAACCGCTCTCGCGTTCACGGACATAGGCGAGAAAATCGGCATTGCTGCTGTGATGTTCGGCCTCAATCAGCCACGCTTTCGCGCTGCCAGATGCGGCGGCGGTGCCGCCGTTTTGCGCTTTAGCGTCGCTGACCGCAAGTTCGGCCCGGACTTCGGTATCGATATTCGGACGATAGCGCGCATCGACGCCGCCCATGTTGGTCTTGGCATTGCTTTCTTGATCGTGAATGAAGGTCGCGCCGACGCGCAGTTTCTCGTCATTCGTCTGATAGGTGACGCGACCACCGGCGTTGAGCACGCGCTGACCAATGCCATCGACCTCATATTCGGCGACGATGAACTGCGGATCGAGATCCGACGAGCGGCTGAGCACCGGGTTGCGGAAGCGGATCGTGCCCGACAGATAGTCGATGTCGTAATCGACATGCCGTGTCATGCTTACGCTGTTAACTATGCGCTCGCTGTGCAGGCGATCGCGCGTTTCGATGACGATGCGTTCGCTGTTCGGCAAAATGTCGCGTGCGCCGAGTTGGTACGGGCCGGTGAGGCCGTTGCCCTGGATCTCGTCGCGGCGGAAACGATAAGGGGTGTCGGCCACGAACGCGGTCGCGGCAAAATTGCGGCCGCGATACTCGGCCTTCCCGCCATTCAGCGCGCGCTGGTAGCGGGCAAGCTGCGGTTCCAAAATCCCCGTCTCGATATCGCCGAACATCGCATAGAATTGCGGGCGTTCGAGGCGCAGATAGAGTTTGCGCACCGACGCCGCATCGTAGCGCGTCTCGTTGCGATCGGCGTAGATGGTGTAATAGGCGCGAGGATCGATCACGCCGCCGAAGCGCGCATCGTCCTTGTCCTTGTCGCTGTCATACGCCAGCGTCATCAGCCATCTGCCGCGCACCCGGCCTTTTGCGTAGAGTGCGAGGCGCGCATCGGCGTTCAGGTCGTCGAGCGTCTCGGCTGCGGGTTCCATCCGGTCGTCGAGTGTGTTGTAGCCGAGCGTCCCGGCAGCAAAGCCGACAACCGTCCACGGGCGGTCGCCCGGATCAAGCCAGGTTTCGATCGTCTGCCTGCGCACCACCTTGTCGTCGCGGAAGGTGAAATCCATCGCCAGCGTGCCCGATGCGGTCGTCGGTTCGAGTTCGATATAGGCAATGCCGTCGTCGCCGTCGATTTTCCACAGTGGCTGGGCGCGCTCGAGTCCGGCGAGTTGGCGCGCTTGCTGTGCATCGGCCTCGACGGCCGGATAATAGGGGGCCGGGACGCTGAAATCGCCAGTCAGGCCCGAACGGACCGGCTTGCCGTCGCGGTCGGTCAGGCGCACCGCGATTACCGGGCGGGTGACGCCATCCGCGACCAGAACCGACCTTTGGCGGAGCAGCGCCGCGCGCATCGGGGTGATCGAATAGTGCACCTGGCGCTCCAATGTCGCGATGACAACGCCGTTAACATCCTTCACTTCGGCGATCAGACGGTTTTCGCCTTCGCGGATTTCCAGCCCGCGCCACAGACTGACCGCTACGCTGCCGTCGGCCGACTTGCTGGTGCCTTCAAAGGTCAGCGGGTCGGCGGCTTTGCCGTTGACGCGCAGCGTCACGGTCTGACCGGGCGCGTGCTTGACCGCAGCGCGGATCGCTTTTGAGCGCGGGTTGTGATCGGTGGCGGGGAACAGCCAGTCGATGCCCGGGGCTTGCCCGGCAAGCCAGTCGCGACCGGAACCTGCCGCTTCAGGGTCGGTGAGTACCGTCGGCGCGGCGTTCGCCGCCATTTTGGGCGCCGCGCGCGGTGCGCTGGCAACGGCACGGAAATCCGCCCTTTTCAGCGCGCCGCCGCGACCTTCGACAAAGCGCGAGATCGCGCTGCCGGCGCTCTGCGTCGAGCGCGCGCAGTCAATGGCTTCGCGGTCGAGCGGCAGCGTCGAGGGGTCGATCTGCACCACGTGGAGCCCGGGCCGCACGCCTTCGAAATGATAACGGCCATCTTCGTCGGTGACGGTGTAGCTGCCGTCCTGCAACATCACGCGCACGCCGGCGATGCCGTCGGCCTGGCGCGGATCGACGCGGCAGCCGCCATCGGTGATACGACCGATAATCGTCATCCGGTCGCCCAATTGGTCGCGTTTGATCGAAATCGTCGCTTCGGCGATATTGCTCGCCGAGCCGCGATTGTCGACGGCTGAGGCGCGGTTGAGCGCGTTGCCCGGCTGCGCCGACATGATGACTTCGGCCAGATAGGTGAGCAAAGCGGTTCGTGATGCGGCGATGCTGGGCACGACAACGGCGAATTCGCGGCCATTGGCGGCGATGTTGGCGGTCACGCGCACGCCGTCGATCCGCACCGTATCGGCGCGCAGGCGCATGCCGGCGGGCAGCACGTCGCTGACGGTCACCGCGCCGGTATTTCGCCGCGCGTCGCGGTTCGCGACTTCGATGCGGTACTGGATGACGTCGCCCGGCACGGCGACCTGCGTCGAGGTGGTTTTGCGCAGGATCAGCGGCAAACCGGGTTGATCGACCGGAATATCGACGCGCACCGGCGCCGGGCTGCTCAGCGTGAAAGGACTGCCATAGCTGGCGCCGCTGATTTCGAACGGCAGCCCGTCATCGGGGCGACGGAAAGCGGCCAGATCGGCAGGGTTCGATCGCGATGGCGCGGTGAACGGGGCAGGGGGCTCGACCACGATACGATAGGTACCCGGGGCCACGAACGGGAAACGATAGTCGCCCGGTGGGAAATTGTAGGTCGTGCCGCCCGAATCGGCGACGCTCTGTCCCGTGATCACGCTCGGCGGATAGACCGAGACGCCGTCGTCACCGAAAACCTGGGCGGGCTGGCCGGTAGCGGTGTCGATGATCGTGACGCGGCTGCCGGGAACGGGCGCCCCGTCGCCGCTGTCGAACACGATGCCGAACGGATCGACGAGGAAATTGATCGTCGCGAGCGCGACAAGGCTGGCGTTCGCCTGATCCGTGACGCGCAGCGTCAGCGCGGCGCCGGGATTGACCGACAGACGGCAATCGCCCTGCGCAACGGCGGGCGGAACCCCGATGGTGTTGATAAAGCCGACAAATTCGCCGCTGTTGTTGTCGGTTTCAGTCAGCGTGATCTGCTCACGGTCGCCATTTTCGAGCTCGAGCACGACGGCGAGGGTGTCACGCTGCTGCGGATCGACATTGGCCGATGCGAGCGTAACCCCGACGACGAGCACTTCGCCAACGCGGAAATTGTCGGTGCTTTGCAGCGAGGCCGGGGCGGTCGAAATTCCCTCATAGACGCCGCTGAGCGGGATCGTGCCGCTCGTTCTACCCAAGCTGGTGCTGCTGCACGGCGTCGGCGCCAGTGGCACCGATTTGATGCCGCCGCCATTGGTCAGGCGATAGGTCGTAATCGTCGGCCTTTCGGGCGGGCGCGGCGCCACGGTAACATCGACACGGTTCGACAGCGCCTGACCGCGATTGCCGTCGAGCGTCCACTGCGCCGAAGCCGTGTTGGTAATCACCTGCGCGCGCACCGACGGGCTCGCAGGCAGCAATGCTGCCGCGATCAGAGCGCTTGCGAGGCCAAAATATCTGGTGCCGAGTGCCATGATAGCCCCGAATGGAGCAGCGGGAGACGGTTTTTGGGCCGCACCCGCTGCTCTATCGGTACTCCGATCAGTTGACCGTCGCGCGGAAGACGAGCGTCTGCGCTGCGCCTGCTGCGATAGTGGCGATCGTCCCCGTCACATTCGGCGCGGTGTAGCTACCCCCAGCGACGCCATCGGCGTTGCAGGTGCCCGCGGTGACCGTTCCGTTGAGCCGGATTGTTCCTGCGTTGAAAGTCAACTGACCGGGAACCGCGTCATTGATGACCACCGACGTCGCCGGAACGCTGCCGCTATTGGCGACAGCGATGCAATATTCGACGATCGCGCCGGGGATCAGCTTCGGATTCGTCGTATTGTTGAACGGATCCGAGATGACCCGGCTGGTCTTGGTGACCGCCAGGGTGGCAGTTTGCACTGTATAGTCATCATTGTCGCTATGCGATCCGTCGCGGGCCGCATCGCCGGTAACGCCTGCGACATCGGCAAAGACAGTATCTTTGCCTGCCGTATTCGCGCCGGCCGTTTGGGTGATGGCCGCACCCTGGGCGCCAACCGTGCCACCTTCGCGCGCAGTGGCGCGAAGAGTGACGCCTGCGACGGAATTGTTGGCAAGGCCCGCCGGAATATCGGCCACCACAAACAGGCGGATCGCTGTATCGACGACGAGTTCGTCGACGTAGCCGGTGAGCAGCGTGTCACCGACATCCCAACTGCCAACCGTGCCGGTAACCGTATTGTCGCGGTAAATCCGGACGTTGGTGGCATCGAACGTATCGGTGCCGCCATGCGCCGCGGTGCCTCCCGCGATCTGAGAAGCGACGAGTGCGAAATCGAGCGTTTCGTTCGAGCTGTTGGTCAATTGGAACGTCATGACGGCATTTGTCTGCCCCGGCACGACGTTCGTCGTCACCGTGCCGACTTCTTCGACGAGCAGGTTGATCTTGCGATCAACGACAAAATTGTCTGACGCCGACTGCTGTCCCTGCGCAACGCCACCGACCTGATAGTCGACGGTGGCGGTGTTCGTGATCGTGGTACCCGCGGTCGTTCCGGCAGCAAATGCCGGGGTGGCGGCGAGACTTGAAATCGCCGCCAGACCGATGATGCCCACGGTGTTCAGCTTGCTGGTCATAGCTGAGCTCCTTGGCTTTGGTCGATTGCCGTTTCCCCACCGCTGGCAATCATTAAGCGGTTATTTTAATTCGCTATTTTACAACTCCTCGAAACATCAGCTTGCCGCTGCCGCCCGCCGGTATCGGCTTTGGGAACGCCCATCGGATGTGCGTCACGTCGGCGGGTTGCGCCGCACGGCGGGTGCCGTCGGACAGTGCCACCGTCAGTTGATCGAGCTGTCCCCAGCCGCGTCCGCCGTTGATGGAGACGAGCGGCCTCGTGTCGCCAGCGTCGGCAAAGCTGACTGCCGCGGGGAGGGGATTGGTGATGACAAATTTGTCGGCGGGCTGCGCCCCTGCATTGCGATAATTGAGCACGAAGACCAGCCGATCGCCGGGAACGACAACCTTGGGCTCTTCGAGCAATATCCGCTGCTTGCCGGTGGCATCGGTGGTCACGCGCTCGACGAACACGTCGTTGGCGAGCGCCACCTGGTTCGCGGCGAGCGCCTGACCCGGCAACAATGCCGCGAAAAGCAGGAAAAGGGCCGTGCGCATGTGCATCTCCATCAATCGATCGTGGTTTGGAAGGTGACGGTGCGGGTCTGGCCGCCGCCGACGGTGCCGAGCGCGACGTTGATCCGCGTGCCGTTGTAATCGCCCGCGTCGGCATCGACCGCGTCGGACTGCGCGACGCCGCCGAGCGTGATCGAGCCCGCGACATAGCTGGTGTCGGCGGGAATATTGTCCGTGATCGCCAGGCCGCTGACTGATCCACTGCCCGCAACGGTCGCGACGATCGTGTAAGTGATCGTCGCGCCGGGGATCGGATCTGCCGTGCCGAGCGGATTGGTCACCACGGCCGATTTGACGAGAGTTACCGTCGCAGCCGATACGATAAATGCACCGGCATCGGTGCCATCGGCACCGGTCGAGCCGACAACAGCGTCGCCGCCGCCTTCGCCTTGGCCAGCAAAGCTGTCGCCTGGTGAGCCGGTGCCGGTCACCGCTGCCGCAACAAGGCTGACGATACCGCGATAGCCGTCAACCACCGTTCCTGGCGTGGTCGCAACGACAAAAACCGTAACGCTTTCGTCCGGATCGAGTTCGGGATCGTTGGCGCCCGGTGTGTAGAGCGTGTCGGTGCCGGCGTCGAACACGCCATCACCATTGTCGATGTAGATTTGGGTGACGACGGGGTCGTAATTGTCGCCCCCGGCGTTCGCGATCGTGCTCAGCACGAAATTTTCGACGCCGTTGCCGTTGTTGGTGACCGAAAAGGTTAGAACCTGTCCGGTCGCACCCGGCGTAGTCGGCACATCGGCGGGATTGCTCGAATCGACGGTGACGTCGAGCAATTCGTCGACGAGCAGGTCGACCTGGTTCGAATTGATGGTGGTCGAGCCGCCCCCAGTATCGAAGGTCGCGCTCGCGGTGTTGCTGATCGTCGTCCCCGCGCGCGTGAGCGGCGGAGTAGCAACTTGGGCCTGCACCTGCATCGGCAGCGTAAGCGCAGCCAAAAGGGCGAGTATCGAACAAGAGGGTAGAAGCTGATGCTTCGCGCCCCCCACAGGCGCATTCATCATCACTTTGGCTCCGAAAAGGTTGGTCCTTGGAGCCCTCAGTCTACGAAAAAGGGTAATTTCTGGTTAAAAAGCAGCGAGAAAGACGGGTTATGACCCAGACGGGGACAGAATGGAGGCTCGGTTGGTCGCAAAACGGGGCGGCTGGCGCAAAATGCAAACGGCGCGTAAGAAGAGGCGGTTAACGCAGGAGAACAGGGGTGGCGGACGATCGGGGGAGCAAAGGCACGCGCCCGCGTTCGAATCCGCTGCATCAAATCGAGATCGACGATTTTCGCCGCGACCGGCTGCTCGCGGCGCTCACGCTTATCTTTGGCGCAAGCTTCTGCTTGGGGTTGCCTTTCGCCTTGCAGCACGGCGCAGAATTTTTCCTGCCGCTGACCGCCGCGATCGTCATCGCGATCGCCCTCGTGCCGTTGCTTGAGTGGCTCGAACGGCGCGGAGTGCCATCCGCGCTTGCGGCTTTCCTGTCGCTGGCGATGTTCCTGATGCTCATCAACGCCGCGCTGGCGATCATCGTCGTCCCGGCAACGGGCTGGTTCGCGCGGCTGCCTGATTCGATCCCGCGCATTCAGAGCAATTTGGCGCCGCTGATCGATTTTTATTCTTCGCTGCAAGGCTTTGTTGAGCGGACGCTGCTGTCGGTGGCGAGCGGGAGCGAGGCGACGGCGCAGGCGGTGGCCGCGACGGCGCCGACGTCGGTCGTCGACTATTTCATCTCGGCGGCGCCATCGGCAGCGATCCAGTTGTTCTTTGCCGTGCTGGTAATCTTTTTCTTCCTTTCGGGCTGGACTCGGCTGCGCAAGGGGACGATTCGGCGGCGCGGCAGCTTTGACGGCGCGATGCAGACCGCCCGGGTGATCCAAAATGTCGTCGATGCCACCGCGGACTATCTCGCGACGATCACGATGATCAACGCGATCTTGGGTCTATCGGTCGCGCTGCTGTTATGGGCGCTCGGCATGCCGTCGCCATTCATGTGGGGCGGCATCGTGTCGCTGTGCAATTTCGTGCCCTATGTCGGTCCGATTGTGGCGGCGATCCTGCTCGGGTTGGGCGGGCTGATGACCTTTGACGCCGTGGGGCTGGCGCTCTTGCCTGCGCTTCTGTTCATCGGTGTCCATACCGTCGAAGCCAATGTGATTACCCCGCTGGTGCTGGGCAAGCGGTTGACGATCAATCCCTTGCTGATTCTGGTCTCGCTCAGTTTCTGGGGCTGGGTATGGGGCGCGCCGGGGGCATTGCTGGCGGTGCCTTTGCTGCTTATTTTGCAGACGGTATTGCAATCGACCGGAACGCCCGATCTCGCCGGTTTCCTGTTTGAACGTGGGACGTTAACGACGGTCGACGAAATGCGCGATCGATTAAATCGAAGCGAAGCCGAAAGCGACGGTTGACAGGTCGGGGCGAGCGCCATATTGGCGCTGCTCCCAAGCACACGCGGGTGTAGCTCAGTTGGTTAGAGTGCCGGCCTGTCACGCCGGAGGTCGCGGGTTCGAGCCCCGTCACTCGCGCCATTATTTGTCCATAAGGACGGAATGGCGACCGCAGCTTGGGATGATCCACTACTGGAAATTGGGAACTTGGCGCCGCTCGTTAGCGGC
>NZ_JAIBES010000046.1 GCF_019459305.1 Sphingopyxis sp.
CCCGTCGCCCGCCCCCACCGCACATCCTTTGCCGGGTTGAAGCCGCGCGAGGGCGGGCACCCGCCTAAGCCCGCGTCACGATCGCCGCCAGCCAACGTCCGCCAATGCCGCGTCTGCGCGCAGACTTGCGGGATCGCGATCCTGAATCCCATCGTCCGTCACGGGGGCAGTGTCCGCGTGCTGTCCTTTCGCGCTGAATCAGCATCTATTTGGGTCGCTTAATCGTGGGACCGCGCGATCCACGACCTCGGCCGCATCGAACAATTGGTCGCCGGTCCGGGGCTGGGAACCGCGGTAGTTGACGATCTCGGCGCGCGCTTCTTAGCGTTCGATGCGCTGCGTGTCGAAAAAGGGAGCGGCGCCCGGATACCAGGATCGCCAGCCATGGGGCCGGCCGTAATAATGCCAGGAGGGACGCCAACGGGGATAGTTCCACCACGGATCATAACCGGGATCCGGAACGATCGTTTCGCCGATCTCATATTCGAGGTCATGGCGCGCGATTTCGAACCAACTGCCACCTTACTCAAGGGTCAGTTCGGCGGCCCGGTAAAGGAGATAATCTTCGACCGTCTCGCGCGACGTCAGGGAGTTTCCCGAAAATGTCACCTGCCAGCGATCGGGCACCGTTTGGACGCTCGTATAGCCGCCTTCAGCGCGAGACGCCGAGGCGATCGGCTGAATGGCGTCGCGGTTGCGCAGGCGGAAAGCGCGAAGGCGCCAAACGAGCATGTCAGCATGACGCCGGGCGCGAGGGCGGAAGAACTGCGAACCATTGTTGTTTCCTTCAAGAACGCCTCGGGGCTACGCAACTTGTTCGCGGCGAACTCTGACTTCGTGAACCCGCAAATTCTCTTAGTCCGCTCGTTCCGGGCAGGTCGCGGCAACCTCGGGTCTCAGGGTGCACCGCTGCTCGCGTGTTCGAGCAGCGCGCGGACTTCAGCATCTTCGATCTGGCTGAAATCGCGATAGTGGGCACCGACCGCGAAAAAGGGTTCGGGCACGGCGATACAGACGATCCGGTCGCACATCTTGCGCAGTTCGGATAATATCGCGGCGGGCGCGACGGGCACCGCGAGCGTGACGGAGCGGGCGCCCGCAGACGCAAGCGCCTTGAGTGCCACCCGCACCGTCCCCCCGGTGGCGATCCCGTCATCAACCAGGATGAGGTTGCGGCCCGCGAGCCGCACTGGTTCACCGACATGATAGGCGGAACGCCGGCGTTCGATCTCGGCGAGCTGGCGGCCCACTTCGCGCTCGACATAGGCCCGATCGGCGCCCGAGGCCCGGGCGGCCTGCTCGTCAAGGACCAGTTGCGGCGCCGCACCATCGACGACCGCACCGATACCATATTCCTCATGCCCGGGCGCGCCGATCTTGCGGGCGATCAGTATATCGAGCGGCGCGTGCAGCCGGCGGGCGATTTCGTAAGCCACGGGGACGCCGCCACGCGGGAGCGCGAGGATGACGGGATCGGCGAGCGCCAGTCCCGCGACCGCCGCCGCAAGGCGGCGTCCCGCGTCGCGCCGGTTCGCAAAAGGAAGTTTGGTGTCGATCATTTGGCCGCTCCCGGAATAAAGCGGCCCAGCCAGCCGACAGCGAGCGCGACGACCCCGTCGAGCGTTCCAGCCTCTTCGAACAGATGGCCCGCGCCAGGGACGATCGCCAGTTCGCGCTGGCAGCGCATTGCGGCGAGCGCCACGCGATTGAGATCGATTACGGGCTCGTCGCGGCCCCCGACGATCAGCAGCGTCGGCGCCACGACTTGCGCCAGCGCAGTGGCCCCGGCGAGGTCCGGGCGTCCGCCGCGCGAGACGATCGCGGCGATCCGCGGGTCGTTTGCTGCGGCACGCAACGCGGCACCGGCCCCAGTGCTCGCACCGAAATAGGCGGGTCGCAGCGCGGTCGTGGCGGGATATTCTGCGCACCAGTCGCGCGCCATCCGAAGGCGCCCCGCCAAGAGCGCGATATCGAACACGTTACGCCGGTCACGTTCTTCACCGGCCGTAAGCAGATCCAGCAAAAGCGTTGCGAAACCCGCGTCGCGCATTTTCCCAGCAACATGATTGTTACGCGGGCTGAACCTTCCGCTGCCGCTGCCGTGGGCGAAAATCACGATGCCACGGGCGTCGGGCGGCACGTCGAGGATCGCGTCGAGCCCCAAACTGCCCACTTTCAGCTCGCGCCTGCCCGCGATGAGGGGGGCGGCAGTCACAGGCCGAACGGCCAGGTTTCCGGCGCGCCTTGCGGACGCTCGGCGCCGATCGGCGTGACCGCGGATGTTTCCTCGAACCAGACATAGGCGTCGAACTGATCGGCGAGCACCGCCTCGAAATAATGGCTCGCAAGCTCGCTTTGCGGGCGATAGACGACGCCAATCGCCCGTTCGAGGCGCGGTTGCGATAAGACGGATAGCAAATCCCGTTTCGCTCGTATCCGCCAATCGAGGAGACCCCGGGCGACGCCGGTGCCGCGAAAGGCGGCTTCCCAGCTGTCATCTCGCGCCGGACGCACCTGCATGACCTGCATGGCCGCTCCCCAGTCGGGCGCGGCCGCCACCGTACCTCGATCGGTCCCGAAGCCGATGAGCACGCAGCGATCACCATATGCCTTGCGGACAAGTTCGCCGATGTTGAATTCGCCCCCCCAACCCATCGCCGTGGCGGCGGCGTTGCCGACGTGGCTATTATGTGCCCAGATCACCGCGCGGGCTTCCTTGCGATGCGCCATCAGGGCCTGCAGCGTGTCGAACATGTGACGATCGCGCAGATTCCAGCTTTCCGCGGCGCCGCGGTACATCGCGCGATAATAGAGCTCCGCCGCGCGCACGATCCGCGCGTTCTGCTCGGCACCGAAATAGGCCTCACCATCTCCGCCACTAGTGCCGCCCACCAGAGCCATGCGGCGTTGTAACAGATCGCCAAGCTGCGTCACCACGGCAGTTTCGCACGGCGCGAGGACGCCTTGCGTCACCGCGCGTCCATAAACTTGCGGCTCGTCCTGCCAGGGCGTGAGGCAACCATAGCGTCGCCGCGCTTCGGCCGCGGCTGCGGGAGCATGCGCGTCGAGATAGTCGACGACCGCATCGATCGATTCGCCGAGGCTGTAGATGTCGAGCCCGTGCATCGCGGTCCGCTCGGCTTGGGGAAGTGCTGCATTGTGATGCCGCAACCAGTCAGCGAACATGCGCACGTCTTCATTGCGCCACATCCAAGTCGGAAAACGAACGCGCGTGTCGCCGCTTTTGGGGCGCGGCGCGCCATGGCGGACATAATCGTCGAAGCGGGCAATGTCGGGCCAGTCGCCTTCGACAGCAACCACGTTGAAACCGTGGTGTTCGATCAGCCGCCGCGTGATCTGCGCGCGCGCCGCATAGAATTCGTGCGTACCGTGTGTCGCTTCGCCGAGGAGCACGATGCGGGCATCGCCGAAGCGGTCGAACGTATCGCCAAAGCCGGGCGCGTCGGCGCCGGGCAGGTCTTCCATGTTCATGCGCAACGTCTGGATGCCTGCGCGCGAGTGAGCGGTAATGGCGGAATGGATTGACATGATGGCATCCTATTCCTCGCCCGAAGACGCGGCCATACGTAGTTCGACGGTTGGGACGAGCCGCAATGTGCATCGGCATGCTTTCGTCGAGATAGGTGTGAGGGCGGGGCATGGTGCCGTACAGGCGCCGACGTTGTCAGCCGCGCCGCGAGCAGTCGGGTCGCAATCGGCCAGAAGGCGATAGGACGCTCGAGTGAAGTTGATCGCCCCTTGACCGAGAAAAACGGCCAAAGGCACTGAGCGACACCTACGGGCCATTGCGTATTCAGTCGGGGCAAAGCCCCTGCTAGATCGTGGATGTCGCCGGGGTTTCGGCCAAGGCGGCAAAAGGGCCGGGAGCGATGGAGACATCGCTCCCGGTGCCACATTTTGGCAATGCGCTCCTGTTGCAAACCATTTTTGGGAAGGGCGACGCATGTGCTTTTCGGCCACGGCAAGCTTCGTCGCCTCTGGGGTAATAGGGGCGATCGGGCTGGCAACGCTGAGCCATGTGCGGGAACCGCGGGCGCTGCTTTTTGCCGCGGTGCCAATATTGTTTTCTGTGCATCAGTTCGCAGAAGGCTTGGTCTGGCTCGGCCTGACGGGCCGGATTGGGCAGGTTGCCCTCGATCATGCGACCTTTCTGTTCATGCTTTATGCGCAGGGTGTCCTGCCGTTGCTGATGCCGCTCGCGGTTCTCCTGATGGAGCCGCCGGGGCGCCGCCGCAGTGCGATCGTCGTGTTGACCTGTATCGGCGCACTCGTATGCGCCTGGATGATCTATGGGCTCATTTTCTTTGAGAGCCATTGTTTCATCGAACAGAATTCGATCGCTTATCGCAATGCTCTGACAGGAAATTTCGCGGTATCACTGCTCTATATTCTTGCGGTTTGCGGCACCCTGCTGATTTCCAGTCACCATGTCATCCGGTGGTATGGAATGTTGAACGTGATCGGGCTGACGATTGCGCAGATCGTCAAGGAAGCCGCATTCGCATCGGTTTGGTGCTTCTACGCAGCTGTGCTGAGCATTTTGATCTACCGCCAGTTCCGTTACGGCGCGATCGATGTCACGACTCCCAACGGCAGGTCAGCGCACCGACGGCCGTTTCTTCTGTCCTTTCTGCGAAACCCTGATTCGTAGAGCCCGTTTACTGGCGGCTCTCATCCTCCGTCCGGCGCTCCTTACGGTCAACTGCGCAAAGCCCCGATTGACCCGATCGGTCAGACTGTCACCACTTGGTCGAAGTTTCCGTGATCGGTCTGGAAATTTGTCAGCCTCGGGCCGGAGGGACTGCACCGGCGCCAAGGTGGTGCAGAATTTCCGCAGGGTCATCGCGATAGTTTCGGCTGGCGTTGTCTTTGAATGCGGTCCCGATTTCATCCGGAAGCAGATGCGATCGTCGCGTTCAGGGATGCGGAGCCGCGGGGAGGCGATGGCGACCCACTTCCTCGCGGCACTGCTGGAAGGCCGGCGCCTGTTCGGCGCTTTTCTCCGGATAGCTTAGAGACGAAACATGAAAAAGACAGATAGCCAACGCTTCACTTTGCGAACTTCCAGCCAGTCGTCTTTTTCAGCATGTAGTTTCGCCTGAAGCGAACCTCGTAAGCTTCCTTGACGACGCTAAACCTTAGCAGATCATCTGCAAGAAGGCGTTCGAGACCGCGTCAGGGTCGGCCCGCCATTTTGTAATTTCAGAACGATCCCGTTGTGAGAAAAGGACAGGAGGGCAGTGCAGACAGGGCGCGCGAGCGAGATTTTGGACAATTTTAGCTGCGAGAGTATCGCCCCTCAAAAGCGGGAAGCCCCGGGGTAGGTCAGGAGCATGCCACTCGCTCCCAAGTCGGTTCGATGCTCGGCTGTTTGCGCGTGGCGCCGCGGCGCGCGCGCCCGGCGACGGAGAGACGCTGTTGCGCTTCTACAGCGCCGCGTTGCTGCGCTGCGCCGCGATGCGACGCTCGACGCTATCACTATCGAGGCCCGTGTCGGTAAGCACGACCGATGCCAGCCGGAGGCTGGCTTCGATTGTCTCGGGGACGCTCGAGGCGGCCCCCAGCTCGCGAAGGCGTCGAGAATGTTCGGGATCGCGCGCGCGCGCATGGATGACGGCATTCGGCCAGCGGCGATGGATCTCGCCCACGATGCGGCTTACGGCCGGCGCGTCGTTCATCGTGACCGCCACCACGGCAGCCTTCGCTACCCCGGCCTTTTCAAGCACCTCTGTTCGCGAAGCATCACCAAAGTGGATCGGTTCGCCGCTTCTTCGCTGGATGTCCACCAGCGACGCATCGGTATCGGTCGCGACATAATCGATCCCTTCTGCGCGGAGCGCAGCGGCGAGGGTCTGTCCGACGCGGCCGAAGCCAGCGATGACCACATGCCCCGCTTTTTCGTGAACGTCGTCTTCCTGGCGTTCTGCCAACATTTCGGCATGCCTGTTTCCCAAGGCGTTACCGATGCCTTGCGCCAGCTTGGCCATGCCCGGGGTGAGCAACATGCCGAGACTTGCGACGATCAATATGGTCTGTTCGACGTCGCCGGTAACGACGCCAAGCGCGGCGGCGCTCGCGAGGATCACGAAGGCGAATTCACCGCTTTGGCCGAGCAGCAGACCCGTTTCGACCGCGACTGCGCGCGGTCGTCCGAAGAGGAGAGCCAGGCCCGAAATGATCAGGCTTTTCATCAGCCAAAGCCCTGCGACGATTGCCGCGATGCCGAACGGTGCTGCGGCCACCTGGCGCCAGTCGATCCCCATCCCGACAGACATGAAGAACAGGCCGAGGAGCAATCCCTTGAACGGCGCGATATCGACCTCGATCTGATGACGATATTCGGTTTCGGCGAGGAGCAATCCGGCGAGAAGGGCGCCGAGCGCCATGGACAGCCCAAAGCTCTCGGTCAGCGCTGCCACGCCCACCGCAGCCAGGAGCACCGCCGCGGTGAACATCTCCGAATTTTTTGCCTGCGCGATCTCGCGCAGCACCGGCCGGAGCAGCAGCCGACCGGCGCCATAGATGACGACTATCGCGAGCGCGGCCTTGGCGAGGGCGAGAGCGAGCCCGGTGGCCAGGCTTTGCCCGGCTGGCGCGGCTAGCACCGTGACGATGAAAAGCAGGGGAACGACGGCCAGATCCTGCATCAGCAGGATCGAGAAAGCTGTGCGGCCGACCGGCTCGCGCTGACGGCGCCCATCAATGAGAAGCTGCATGACAATCGCGGTCGAGGAGAGCGCCAGTGCGGCGCCGACGACCAGCGCCATCGGCAGCGGGAGGCCGAGCAGATGCGCCGACAGCGATACCGCGGCCGCTGTCACGACAATCTGGGCCAGCCCAAGTCCGAAGACGAGCCGCCGCGCATTCCACAACCGCTCGAGCGACAGCTCGAGCCCGATCACGAACATCAGGAAGACGACCCCGATCTCGGCGAAAGCCTGAACGCCGCCCAGGTCGAGGATCACGAGCGGGGAGAGCGAAGGCACGCTTTCGGCCAGCAGCCCGAGCCCATAGGGACCGATAACACTCCCTATGAGCAAATAGCCGATGATCGGGTTCACCCGGAGGCGGCTTAGCAGGGGAACCGCTATGCCAGCCGCCGCCAGAAAGATCAGGGCTTCGCGCAGATAAGGGATGGCGGCGTGTTCCATTCAATGGGCTCTATCGTCATTTGGGGTTCGGGGGGACTGAATTCGGATCGCAGCGACCGGTGGAAGGCCGACTGCACCAATCGCTCGGGCCACGCCACTAGGGATAATTACGAAGGGCCAATCGGGCCGTGAACCGTCAGAATATGCACAAAGGAGAAGGCAAGGTGCTCAAAGATATTCTGGCTGTTGTTGAGGAGGCCGATGCTGCGGCTGGCTTTCTGCAGATGATAGGCGATCTCGCAAAGGCGCATGGCGCTCATCTGGAAGTCGCAGCCCTGACGCCGGCACCGATGGTCTCATCGGCGCTCGCCCCGTTCGGTTCGCTCTACGTTCCGGAGTCGGTGCTGCGGGACAGCGATAATCAGAATATCGAGAAAGTTCGCGCGCTTCTGGAAAAGACCGGTTGCCAGCATGATGTGCTCGGCTTTCACGATGACGTCGCCTGGCTCGCCGGAGATCTTCGGCGAAGCGGGCAAGTGGCAGACATCATCATCATCGGTCCCGAAGAAAGTTGGCCAACACGCTGGCTGCGAACGCGCGTGCTCGAAAATCTTGTCGGTTCGGCGGGGACGCCAATCCTCATTCTTCCTGCCGGGAAGACATTTCCGACGATCCGGCGCGCCGTGCTCGGGTGGAAGCCATCCCCCGAGGCCAATCGCGCCGTTCATGATCTGGTCCGCTTTGCGGAACCGGGAGCGTTGATCGACGTGGTCACTGTCGGTATCACCCTTCCCGAATGCGAAAAGGAGCAGGACAGTCAGGCCGAAGTGAAGCGTCATTTGACGCGGCACGGTTTTGCCGCCAAGGGGCGACGGCTTGCGATTGGCGATCAGATCGAGGCTGAGGCATTGACCCGCCATGCTCTGGACATGAACGCGGACATCCTCGTCGTCGGCGGATTTGCCCGTTCGAGAATCAGGGAGATCATTCTTGGCGGCGTCACGCGCGATCTCGTTTGCCGCGCCGACCTGCCGGTGCTGATCGCGGGATAACGCCTCAGTGAATGGCCTTGTCAGCCGCACCTGACCCATCCGTGAGTTGGTAGTAATACTGATATTTCGTCGCAGACAGGCTGTGTTAGCACGCCGGGTATGAAAACGATCGCGACCCTCACCATGAATCCTGCGATTGATGTCGCTTATGAAGCGGATCGCGTTTTTCACACGCGAAAGATCCGCGCGCGACAGGAGCATTATGATCCCGGCGGCGGCGGGATCAATGTGTCGCGGGTGATCGCCAGGTTGGGCGGTACGGCACGCGCCTATTATCTCTCGGGCGGAGCTACGGGCGTCACGCTCGACCGACTGCTCGATATTCACCAGATGGTGCGTTCGCGCATCCTGATCGCCGGCGATACGCGTATCTCGACATCGGTATTCGAGCGGGAAACGGCCAAGGAGTACCGCTTTGTCCCGCGAGGCCCCACGGTTTCGCCGTCCGAGTGGCAGGCCTGTCTCGACCATCTCGAGGACATAAAATGTGACATCCTGGTCGCCAGCGGCTCCCTGCCGGAAGGTGTGCCAGACGACTTCTATTGTCGCGTGCAAGCCATCGCATCACGCCAGAATTTCCAGCTCATCCTCGACAGTTCCGGTCCCGCGCTTCGGGCGGGCGTGGCATCGGGGGGACTGTACCTGATTAAACCCAGTCTGGGCGAGCTGGAGCAGCTCGCCGGGCATCCACTTGAAGACCGCGCCGCAATAGCCTCCGCCGCAGCTGCGATCGTGAGGCAGGGGCAGGCCCGATATGTTGCGGTGACGCTTGGGCGCGACGGCGCGATGCTCGCGCAGGATTCCGGCGTCCTCTACTTGCCTGCGATAGCAGTCGAAACGAACAGCGCCGTCGGCGCGGGCGACGGTTTTCTCGCTGCGATGACCTTTGCCCTCGCTGGCGATCAGGCTGTGCTTGCAGCCTTTCGTTATGGCATCGCGGCGGGCGCTGCGACGATCCTGACCCCCGGGACCGGCCTATGCCACCGCGACGATGTGGAGCGTCTTTATCGGCTTAAGCCCCAGGTCGCCGAACCTGTGCCGACCGATCCTGGCTGAAACCACAGCCCCATTTACCGGCCGCAGACGCAAAATTGATACGGATATTTTGGAGATACAAGATGAAAGCCAGCGACATCATGACATTCGGGGTCGCAACTACGTCGCCGGAAGCGTCGCTGACCGATGCGATACGGACGATGCGGCGCCACCGCATTAGCGGCCTGCCGGTGGTCGATCCCGAGGGCAGGCTGCTGGGAATCATTTCAGAGGGCGATTATTTCCGGAAATCGTCAGGCTATGATCCGGATGTGCTGAGCGGCGGTGCCGCAGTGAACTGCCGGGCGACACTCGACGAACGAAAAGTCGCGGACATTATGTCGCGAACCCCTGTCGCGATTGACATCGACACGCTGGTCGAGGAGGCGTCCGCCCTCATGGTGCGCCAGGGACTGAAACGCCTGCCGATCATCAAGGATGATTGCGTCGTGGGGATGCTCAGCCGCGCCGATATCCTGCACGCGATCGTCGATTGAAGTAGCTGCGTGCGGCAGTAGGCTGGCTTGGTTTCTTCATTACCGCCGGCTGCGGCTGCGCCTCACAATAAGTGGAAGCTCCTGACGCGTCGGACAGCCAGGTCGGGCTGTGCCTCGTCCGCCGAAGATCGCGTTCGTGGTTCATCAGGTTCCTGATGATCCCGATGAGCGTTACGGAGCACCCGGTGCTGTCGGTGTCGTCACAACGGCGGCATCGGATGTTTCCGCTGCAGGCGGAACCCATCGGCACAAGACTTCGTGAACCTTGCCATCGGTTGGGAAGAGCAAACCTTGTTCAGGCCATTCTCCTCCCTCAAATTGAAGCGTGGCGCTCTCGGCCGACAAGCCGCCTGGATTTTCAACCCTGATCCGCATGCTGCCGGTGTCCCGCGTGATGCTCGCTTCGAAATATTTCCATGACGCCGGGACGCACGGCGACAGGTGCAGCCGGCCGTCGATAAGCCGCAAACCAAGTATTTCCTCGACGGCGAGGCGCCAAGTCCAGGCGGCCGCACCCGTGTACCAGCTCCACCCGCCCCGTCCTACATGCGGCTGCACGCCCGCCACATCCGCCGCCAGGACAAAGGGCTCGGTTCGGTAGCGGGCGACGCCCTCGTGGCATCGGGTGCGATTGATGGGGTTGATCCGGTTGAATATTTCCATTGCACCCTCGCTGTCGCCCAGCCGGGCACAGGCGATGCCGAGCCAGGCGGCCGCATGCGTATATTGTCCGCCATTCTCGCGAATGCCTGGCGGATAGGCTTTGATGTAACCCGGTTCGCGCGGGGTCGCATCGAAGGCAGGCGAAAGCAGCCGGACGAGCTTGTCATCTGCAAGGACGAGATGATCCCGAGCGGCGGCCATGGCCCGTGCGGCGCGATCAGGGTCAGCGCGCCCGGATAATATAGCCCAGGACTGTGCAATTGAATCGATCTGGCATTCGGCGTCGCGGGCCGTCCCCAAGGCGACACCGTCGTCATCGAAGGCCCGCAGATACCACTCGCCGTCCCAGGCCGACCTATCGATCGCGGCAGCAAGTGCGGCGGAACAGGGCTCCCATCGCGTGACCAGATCGGTGCGGTCCATATGTCCGCACAGCGTAACAAAATCATCAATTGTCGCGATAAGGAACCACGCGAGCCAGACACTCTCGCCCCGACCCTCGATGCCGACCCGGCTCATTCCGTCGTTCCAGTCGCCACTTCCCATCAACGGCAGACCGTGCGCACCGAGGCGATGGCCATATTGAAGCGCGCGTTCGCAATGCTCGAAAAGAGACCTTGGATCGTTCGAAATCGAGTATTGAGCATAGTGATCGGTTTCGGTGTCGCCTAGATCGGGTCCCTGCAGAAAGGGCAATGTTTCCGAAAGAATGCCGGTATCGCCGGTCGCCTTGACATAGGCTGCCGTGACGTAAGGCAACCAGAGCATGTCGTCCGAACAACGGGTCCGCACGCCGCGATCGCCCGGCGGATGCCACCAGTGCAGGACGTCGCCCTTGTCGAACTGATGCGCCGCCGCCGAAAGAATATGACGCCGCGCCAGCTCGGGGTCGGTGTAGAGCAGCGCGAGCACATCTTGCAGCTGGTCTCGAAATCCAAAAGCCCCGCCCGCCTGATAGAAACCGGCGCGGGCGCGGAGCCGTGCGCTGATTGTCTGGTAGTGCAGCCAGTGATTGACGAGGATATTGAACGCTTCGTCGGGCGTAGACACCTGGACCGCGCTTAGCTGCTTGTCCCATTGCGCCCGGCAAAGTTCGAGTGCTGGCGCGGCGGCATTGGAATTCTGCCATCGCCTGGCGAGCGAGGCGGCATCGGAACGCGTCGCACCTTGGCCGAGGGCAAATATGACCTCGCCAGTTTTTCCCGGCGCGATGTCCAGATGGACCTGGAGCGCGCTGCAGCAATCGGCGCCCCGTGATGTCTGGCGATTTCCCAGATCCCAGTTGAGAAGAGCCTGCGGGCAACGGCGATCGGGCCGCCTTCCCCAAAAGTCCTGCTTGGACGCGGTCAGGCTGTGCGGGTGAACGCTGGAGGTCAGAAAAGCGGTCCGCTCCCCAAAATCTTCGGTCCAGGGATTCTCGGCATAAAAACTATGAGCGTCGGCATCATAGACCGTGCTGCGCAGCGGGGCCGGAAGATCAGACACGGCACCCAGGAGCCATTCCACATAATAGGTGGCCGTAATGCGCCGTGATTGCGATGACCGGTTGTGCAGGCGGACACGGACGATCTTGACGGGATCATCCACCGGCACGAACGCCACAAGCTCCTGCTTGAGCCCCTCGCAGTCGGTTTCCCAGCTCGTATATCCTTTGCCGTGCCGGACCGTGAAGCCATGGTTCGCGCCAGCGGGCTGCGGGGTCGGCGTCCATACGCGCGCGGTTTCTTCGTCGCGCAGGTACAGAATCTCGGCCTGGGTATCGCAAACAGCGTCATTGCTCCACGGCGTCAGCCGATTTTCGCCGCTGTTGCCCGCCCAGGTAAAGCCCAGCCCGGCTTCGGTCACGATCGTGCCAAAATCATCATTGGCGAGGATATTGGCCCAGGGGGCTGGCGTTTTTTGCCTTTGACCGAGGCTCATTTCGTAAGCGCGTCCGCCGTCCACGAACCCCCCCATCCCATTTTCGTACAGGCGGGCCGCAGCCGTCGGGCGCGAAACCGCTGCAGGTGCGGGCTCGGATCCACCAAACGGCTCAAACAGGGGCCGGGCGGACCGGGGTTCCCCAGCGTTAGAAAGTTGCTGCGCGACGGATCCCGCCGCCGCGTCGAGGGTGATGTGGGCAGCGCGCTGCAGCAGCACCGACCGGTCGGACTCCGTCGGACCGATTCCTACCAGATGGAAGCCGCCATTCTGGCCCAGCAGCTCGATCACGCCGGCGTCGCGAAGCGCGTCCAGGAGACGTTCGCGAACCGGTTCCACATAGCCGGGCGCGCCCTCATGGGTCACAACCAGATCGAAGGCGATACCGCGCCGACGCCACAGTTGATGGGCGCAGATCAGGAAACCCAGCAGGTCACCATGCTCACCGTCGCGCAATACGACAAGCGGGTGATCTCCCGATATTCCCATCGCCCATAAGCCGTTCCGCGCGAAGCCCGCAGGAACATCCGCGATCGCAAGCTGCGGTGGAGGCACCGGATGGAGTAGCGCGGACAGCAGCAACTGCGCGCCGACAAGCGAATCGGTCTCAAGGCCGAGGCGATGTATCTCGCGATCCGCTTCGCTCGATGCGTCGCTTATCGCCCAGTCGAGAGCAGAAAGGGCGGCATAGCGTTCGGAAATCTCCAACGCGCTTTCGCGAGACCCTGCCGCGATGCTGAGGAACGCCAGCTCCCGCCTCGCATGCGGCGGAATGGTCAGTCGCGCACGGATCGCCATTACGGGATCGAGCGTCCAGCCGCACCCTCCTTCCAGCTCGTCCAGGTGCGTCGCAGCGGCGTCGCCGCCGCTCCCATGTCGGCCAAAGAACGCAGCCCGATCGGTCTCGAAGCTCGTAGATACAAAACCCTCATCATCGGCGAGCACTCGGTGGAGAAGGACGGGCGGGCGATCGCCTGAATCCCTGGCCCGGCGGCTGAAAAACAGTCCGTCGATCCCCGGGATTATGTCACTGTGCACGAAGAGTCTGCTGAACGCAGGATGCCGCGCTGCTTCGGCTGGCGGTGCCAGCACAACTTCGGCAAAACTGGTGAAATCCAGTGTACGAGGTCGATCGCTCTCGTTGACAATCGAAATCCGGCGAATCTCGATGTCATCCGCGTGCGAAACGGCGACCGTCATGTCGAGGGCGATATCATGATCGCGGCGATGATATTCAACCTGGTGGGCCTGAAAGGTCACACGCGCGTCGGCGCTGTCAGTTCGCGTCGGCTCGCAGCCTACCGACCATGTCGCGCCGCTATCGCGGTCGCGGACGTAGACCCAGATGCCCGGGGCATCGCCCCCGCCGGGCGGCCGCGTGAGAGCATAGCGCTGCCACATCAAGCCTCCGCTTCCCTCCCGCTCAAGCAGACTCGTGAGCCGACCGTTGCCGATGGCATGCCACGCCTTTGCCCCGGCTGGCGAAGCAGGCTGCCATGATGAGAGATGCGGAACGGGCTCCCCCGAGATTGACGGCGTTTCGCGCTGCTCGATCCGCTCAAGTTCGGGCGGAAGCTCCCACGGGATGCGTTCGTTGAGAAGCAGATCGATCGTACCGATATGCGGGTCGCCATGAAACCAGCGAACAAAAACGTCTTCGCAAAGGGCATTGCCCAGCGCAGCCATGCTCATGCCGTGATGATGCGCCATATAGCAGCGCACGACCGCGCACTCCTCGCCGGCGGGCACGCGCGCGGGCGTAAAATCGGCAGCCTCGTAAAAACCGTACCGTCCCACCATCCCCAGCTTGGCAAGCGCCCTTAAATTGCGAACCGCCAACTGCGGCCGGGCTGCAAGTGCAAGTGCGGTTGCATAAGGGGCGACAACAAGGTCGCGCGCGAGTCCGCGGCGGAGACCAAGACCCGGCACTCCAAATGCTCGGTAGCGATATACCTGGTCAGGACCCATCGCGGCGAAAGCCGATTCCGATATACCCCAGGGGATAGCGTTCTTCTCGCCGTAGCTGCGCTGGAGATCGACCGCCGTTCGGTCGCTTTTACCCAGGAGCGTTTCGGGATCGCTGCGCAGAAACAGATTGGGCATGAGATATTCGAACATCGACCCGTTCCACGACACGAGCGAAAGTCCTGATGCTTTGCGGGTCACCGGCCGGCCAAGGAAAAACCAATGTTCGGGTGGAACATCGCCCTTGGCGATCGCGAAGAAACTTGCCAGTCGCGCTTCACTTGCCAGCAAGTCGTAATGGTGCTGATCGTGCCGATCGTTGGTGACGTTATAGCCGATATGAAAGAGGCGGCTGCTCAAATCATATAACATGGAAAAATCCATGCCATGGGCGCGGACATGCGCGCGTTGGCCAAGGCGTTCCAGTCGGTCGCGCAGGTCAAGATGCACCGCTTCGCCATTCGCGAGCGCTCCATCGAACGCCTTTACCCACTCGCGCGCATCAACCGACGCGAGCGCGTCCGAAAACTCCGCGAGCATTGCCCGGGCGCGCAGGTGCGCCGCACCAGGCGCTGCGTCGGCGCCAATGACCAAAGCCAGCTCAGCGGCAATGGCGCTGCACTCCGGCGGCACCTGGCCCAGCAAGGGCAGCCACGGGAGCAAGGATCGCACGTCGCGGCGCATGCTGATGAGATGATGATCGACGCGCTCAAGCCATGTCAGGATGGCCCGGCCACTGGTTTGCGGCGGCGTCTCTTCCGCCGTCATGAAGAGATGCAGTCGGTCGCGAAGCTGCGGGAATAGGGCGTCGCAAATTTCGTCGAGGCAAGCACTGGGCGTCAGGCGACCCTCCTGCACCGCCGCGCCTCGGGCGCGCACCATGGTCACAATCTCGCGCGCGCCATCCGCTTGGCCCGAGGGCGCGCTGGCGAGGGCATCGGCCAGAAGCGCCAACGTATCCTCCAGCCCGGCCCAGAGCTTTGCGAGCGAAATGGGATGATCCATCGCTTCGCGGCACGCCTCGTTCATGACCACGAGGCTCACCGCAAGATTGCCGCTGTCGACGGTCGAAACATAGCGCGGTTCGAGCGGTCGCAAGGTCTGGGTGTCGTACCAGTTCAGCATGTGACCTCGGTATCCGTCCAGCCGGTCCAGCGCGTCCATCATATTGCGCATGCGTATTTCCATGTCGGCCGTACCGATGTGACCAAGCTTCCACGCCGTCAGCGTGGACAGCACCAACATGCCAACGTTGGTGGGAGACGTGCGATGAGCGATCTGCTCGTTGGGTGGCTCCTGATAATTGTCGGGAGGAAGCCAATTGTCTTCCGGTCGAACAAAGGTTTCGAAGAACAGCCATGTGCGCCTGGCCATGGTTCTCAGGAAGCGCTGGTCGTCGGCGCTGAACTCCTCGACGATCGATCGGCGCGCACGGCCAATGCGGAACGCGATTTCCGGGGTAAAGACCCACAGCAAGAGGAGCGGCGCCGCAATGGAAAGCGCGGCCGGTCGGCTCAGTGCTAATGCTGCGCCCGCCGCCAATGCAAAAACGGGCGAGGTCCACAGCTCCCGCCAGGCAGCGCGCCGCGGCGCGATCGCCGCGAAATGCGCTGTGACATGCGCGGCCGACGTCCATTCGAGCAGGCGCCGCCGCGCGACAAGACGCCAGAGCGTGATCGCGATCGCATGCGACGCCGCGGCGGCATCGCTGATGAGGAATGTAATCGACAGCGCCCAGCGGCTGGCCGCGTCACCGGTTCGAGTAAGGAGACCTTGCAGAACGCCGCGGCGGCGGCCGCGGGCGAGCCCTGTGACGAGATCGGTGAAAAGATAGGCGGCTGGCGCGAGAAGAGCCAATAATGTCCACACCCACGGATTGCCCTCAAGCAAAAACCATCCGCCCAGGAGCAGGCCGACCAGGCTTGGCGGGACAAGACTGCGGCGCAGATTGTCGAAGATCTTGAGCCGGTCGAACCAGCTCAGCCGATTGGCTATTCGCCTCCCGCCGCGCGCAGGGACGCGAGGAAACAGCCATGGCAAGAGCTGCCAGTCGCCGCGAACCCAGCGATGCCATCGCCGGCGATAATCAAGATAACCCGACGGGAATCCTTCGTAGACAATGATGTCGCTGACGAGGCCTGCACGGCCATGCAAGCCTTCGAACAGATCGTGGCTGAGCAGGCTGTTTTCAGGAATTCTTCCCTCGACGCTGCGTTCGAACGGCGCGACCTCGTAGATGCCCTTGCCGACGAAAATACCCGATCCGGCGACATCCTGGTACACATCGGACACGGCTCGCGAATAAATGTCGATCGCCGTGTCGCCACCGAAGATCCGCGCGAAGATCGAATGGCTCTCGGCTTCAGGGGCAATTTCAACGCGCGGCTGGAGGATCGTATAGCCGCTGGTCACGCGGCCCGAACGGGGATCGAAATGAGCGCGATTGAGAGGATGGGCTAAAGTCGCAACAAGACGGTTGACCACCCCAGTGGGAAGACGCGTGTCGGCGTCTGCCGTGACCACGAAGCGAAGATCGCGCAACTTCTCGATCTGGCCCTCGGCCAGGCTATAGGGCGAGCGATCGCCATGCAGGACATAGTGATTGAACTGCTCGAGCTTTCCGCGCTTGCGCTCCCACCCCATCCAGCTTCCCTGCGCCTCGTTGTACAGCCTGGGCCGGTGCAGGAGATGAAATGACCCGAGCTCGTCGGTCCCATGGAATTTATTGAGATGCGCGACACCCTCGCGGAGCGCCTCGTCGATCGTGGCATCCGCCGGCATGACCGCTTTGTCGGCGTCGGTATAGTCGCTCAAAAGGACGAACTCGAAGCGCGGATCGGGATTGGAGAGAAAGTGCGCTTCCAGCTTTTTGAGAAGCGGCGCGACATCGCGCACGTCACCGACAAGCACGGGAACGACGATCGCGGTTCGGCAATCGTCAGCCACCCGTTGGCAAAAGTCGAGTTTAGGCAGAATCCGCGGCGGCACGAGGAGGGTCGCGATCCAGTTGACGACGGTGACGCTGAGAATGCTTGCGGGGAGGAGCGACAAGGCAATGCCCAGAATCCATCCTGACATTGTCGCCCCGACATACGACAGGTAAAGTGCGGGCAGGAGGAAGCCGATGAGACCCGAGGTCATGAGCGCGAAGGCATAAAGCCCCGCCTTATGGCGCCCGATCCACCGCTTCACCCGGTCGACGCCGCGGGGCCGCAATTCCAGCGATGCCTCAAAGGCTGCGAGACCCGGGCCGATCAGCCAATATCCGACATGATTGTGCGGCGAGGCTCTTTCGGGGCGACAATGCGCTACCAGCCGTTCGGCGACCTCCTGTTCGAGATGGCCGCTTCTGTCGGACAGTTGCTCGATTGCGTGACGGTAATGGTCGCGCGTCTCGAAATCCATGCGCGGATAAACTGCGGCGGGATCGCAGCGTAATACGGATTCGACCAGGCTTGTCCGGTCAAAAAAATCTTTCCAGGGAATGGCCGAGATAACTGCCAGATTGGCGATGGCGCGCGAAACGCATTCAGTGTCGTCGGTACCACGGTGGGGCGCTGTTTCATCGCCAAGGTCGAAGGGTGAGGGGCTCTCCGGGAACAGACGCGCGAAACTGCTTACCAAAATCTCCAGGCATGCCAGGCGCAGCATCGTCGGCAGCGCCCAGATCTCGGCGATGCTGAGCGGCTGCTCTTCCTGATATGCGCAAACGAAATCGACGGTGGCGGTCAGGGATATCTGCAGATGCGATGCGTGAAGCAGGACGTGTGCCAGGGAATGGATGCGCGGGGCCCCCCGTCCGTCCGCTCTCGCTGCCGCGGGCAGCCGACGATAAAATTCCTCCGGCATGCCCTCTTTGATCTGAAGGACCGCCCGCTGGACCTGATAGTCATTGTCGAGCAGCCACTCGGCTGCAGTATTGCCCATGGGCTCCGCCGAACTCGCTGCCTTTCGTGCCCGGTTCAGCCAGGCGCTCATCGCTCGAAGCTGCGTCCAGGCGGGCAACGGTGCGGCTTCCCGGGTTAATCCTACCACCGCATGTCGGCGCGCGAGATCGTGGGCTGCAGCAATTAATGGGGCCGCCTCTTCCCTCGCGGCAGCCGTCACGATCAAACGACGGCGACTGGAAGACGCACAGCCTCCATCACCTGGTACGCGGGTGGATCCGGGACGTGGCTGGGCCGCACCATTAAAACAGGAACCGGCGAATGCGTCATCAAATAGGCAGCGACGCTACCATATGGCAAATCGGCGTTATGGCGGCCGCCATTACCCCGCGCGGAAAGTATGACGAGGTCGGCGCTTTCGGCGGCAATCATTGCCGTCAGCTGCGTGCGGGCATCGTCGCTTCGCACCAGAAGCGTGCGGACCGCTATGCCGGAGGCGGCAACGCAGCCCTGCATGCGCTCAAGATAGCTTCGGGCGAATAATTCGTTTCTCTTGACGACAGTATCCCGAAGCTCGCGGTCGCTCGCGCCGAGAGGGCTGGGTTCCATGAATTCAGGGGTGGGAACGACATGCGTCAGTATGAGCTCCGCTTTAGCTGACTTCGCCAGTCGCACGGCCAAAGGCAGGACACTTTCAGCCCATTTTGACCCATCGAGCGGAACCAGGATTCTACGGTAGCGCTGATCCGGCATAACCGATGCTGATCCCGGGACGAGGAGGATCGACGCCGGTGCCTGCTCGAGAACGCTGCGGGCGGTGCCGCCAAGCGCCCCTGGTGAAGCGCTGCCGCCATTGGCACCTATAACCAGAAGGTGCGCCGATTGCTCACAGGAATAGCGGCAGATCTCGTCGGCGACCACCCCTTCGGAGAGTTTGAGCTGGGCAGTCCGGCCGGAAGGTGGTCTGGATGACGTCAGCGCTCCAAGCGCGCGTCTTGCCTCGTGTCGGCGAAGATCCCATTCGATTGGGTCAGGCCGAACCTTGGCATCCGGACGAGCGTCCAGCACATGCATGAAGGTGACCGGCAGGTCCAGCGCCGACGCAATCGCATGAGCATGTGCCGCCACGCCTGGTGCATGCGCCGAGTTGTCGATGCACGCCACAACCTGCCTGTCTTCAGCCGTTCGGACTGGACGAAACAAAACCGAATCTGGAATCGACATCTTGGGTCTCCTGGAACATTTCGCAGCCTTGTGGTGCGGTCTCGATCGCACTGCGCGGTCCCGCTGCCGACCGCGAAGGTCAAGCAGCCTAGAGCCCCAGAGGCTGCGATTTGTGCCGGAAATATACTGACTCAGAAGGAGCGCGGCCGATATACGGGATTATACGGGCGCGCCGACGTTGCTGGAACCGCGCCCGCCGTTCGCCGCATCGGTCGTCGTCGACCCCGAGTTGCCGCTCGCATTCGCCTGCGCGGAGCACAGCGGTTGGCGGCCGCCAGCCGAAAACGCCATGCGAGATGGAAAAGACGCGGATACAGAAGGCAAGACGCGCGAGGCTAGGCCCCCGAACGGGCCAGAATCAGACCGGCTCGCGAACGACCAGCGTGTCGACCGGCACGCTACGGAGCAACATCTCGGCGATACTGCCGAATACGGCCTTGGAGAAACCGCTGCGCCCGTGCGTCCCGATCACGACAAGATCGGCCTCCAGTTTGTCGACAAGCTGGTCGGCAACGCCTTGAGTATCGCCATATTCGAGGTGCGATGTTACGCGCCGACGGATCTCGTCCGGGATTACCGGATCATTCAGGAAATCGTCGAACTCGCTCTGCACTTCGGCCCGCACATCATCGACGTTAAGCTCGATGTTCACAAACCCTTCATAGGCGACGTGAAAGGCATGAAAAACATGTAACTTCGCTTCGGGAAACAGCCGGGCTGCCGTCAGCAGCGCGTAGCGCGAGCATGCCGAAAAATCCGTGGCCGCGACCATGTTGCGGTAGTTCGCCCGAGGACGCTGCTTGACGACGAGCACGGGCTGCGCCGCTTTGCGGACCACACGCTCGACCGCTGTGCCGATGAAGGAATCGCCCAGGCTGTTGAAGCGCGCCACGCCGGTAACGATAAGGCTGCAACCATTCACCTCCGCTGCTTCGACGATTTTGGAGGGCGCCGAGCCCTCTGCTGTCCGTATTTCGACCGCGGCAGCGGGATCGGGCAGCACGGACCGCACCGCGGCATCGGTGCGCTCGGGCGTCGCTGCCAGTCGGGAGCCTTCCTCGATCACATGAAAAACGATGAGGCCGACGTCCTGCGCATCGGCGGTCATAATCGCCCGGTCGATGGCGCGATCCGACTGGGGCCGCAGATCGGTTGCGACCAAGATCGGGCCATTGTCGGTTTCAAGACTGTCGATTTTATCCATCATTTATCTTCCTCGATTTGATCGTGGCGAACCGCGTTTGCTTTGTCGCTGCGCTGCGCCGGGAAGACATCGATCTCTGCGTTGCAATTGACCTCTTGGGTCACGCTGCCAGCCGATATTTCTCATGACCGGTCCTACCCGTGCTGCGCGCCAAGATGGCCGCGCCGCACGGGGCGGTCAGAACGCGGAGAAAAATCCGTATCGACGAGGATCAAGGTCAATATTTGAGTCCAGATCTGCGCAGGTTAGCGATCGCGGCCACCACAGCTGGCGGCAGTGGTCCGTATGCTTCACCCTATAACGACCTCCTCGGCGGCATTTTATCAGGGATACTACTGACATCGCGTTGAAGCCGACCGCCCTAAATGCCGAGCAGCTACACAGCAGACAGGGTGGTCGGGCCCGTTTTGCAGAAAGACAAATATATGCGCGTCGCCGTTTTCAGCTCAAAAGCCTATGATCAGGAATTTCTCGCCGCTGCCAATCTGACTGTGAAAAACAGGCACGAGTTGATGTTCCTCGACGCGCGCCTCGGCCCGGAAACGGCCCAGCTCGGCCAAAAATGGGATGCGGTCTGTGTCTTCGTCAACGACGTCCTCGACCGGTCGGTTCTCGAAATCCTCAGCGCCGGCGGCACGCGGCTGGTCGCCCTGCGCTGCGCGGGATTCAACAATGTGGATCTGGCAGCGGCCCGCGATGTCGGTATAGTTGTGGCCCGGGTGCCCGCCTATTCGCCTGAAGCTGTCGCTGAACATACCGCGGCGTTGATCCTGTCCCTCAATCGAAAGATTCACCGGGCCTACGCCCGGGTGCGCGAAGGGAATTTCTCGCTCGACGGATTGATCGGCTTCGACATGAAGGGGCGCACCATCGGCATCGTGGGGACCGGCCGGATCGGGGTTTGCGTCGCGCGCATCATGCGAGGATTCGGTTGCCAGGTGACGGGGGTCGACCCGCGCCATGATCCCATGTTCGTCGAGGCTGGCGGCCGATATGTCGAACTGCCGGAACTCCTCGCCACATCCGACATCATTACATTGCATTGCCCGCTCACGAGCGAGACCCATCACCTCATCGATACAAGGGCGATCGATCTGATGAAAGAAGGGGTGATGATCATCAACACCGGTCGCGGCGCCCTGGTCGAGACAAAAGCGCTCATCAAGGGCCTCAAAAGCGGGAAAGTCGGTCATGTCGGGCTGGACGTTTATGAAGAAGAAAGCGATTTGTTCTTCGAGAACCTGTCCAGCCAGATCATCCAGGACGATATTTTCGCCCGATTGCTGACCTTTCCCAATGTGCTGATCACCGGCCACCAGGCGTTTCTCACCCGGGAGGCGTTGCGCGCGATTGCGGAAACGACGATCGCCAATATTTCGCAGTTCGAGCAATCGGGTTGCCCCGTCCACCCGGTTACGCTCGACAAGCCGGGATAAGGCGTGGCGATCTGGCTCGCACTCGTCCCGATTCTGCTGATGCTGTTTTGCATGGCTGCGCTGGGTTGGTCGGCAGCGCGCGCGGGCATGGTGGGCGCCGCCGCGGTCATCGGCGTCGGCAATTTCCTGTTCGGCTATGAACTCAGCTTTTTGAATCTGATGGGTCCGCTGCTGGAGGCGGCCTTCACCGCGGCAACGATCCTGTGGATCATATACCCGGCCCTCGTCCTTCACGAGTTTCAGCAACGCACCGGCGCGTCCGAGCGCATCGGGGTCTGGCTGACGTCCATTTCTGATCGACCGCAAGTGCGCGTGCTCATCCTTGCCTGGTTTTTTGCCTTGCTGCTGGAAGGCGCGGCGGGCTTTGGTACACCCGTGGCGCTGGTGGCCCCGATGCTCATCGCGCTCGGCTTCTCGCCGCTGCGCTCGTTGATTCTCGCATTGATCGGGCATGCCGCCGGCGTCTCTTTCGGGGCCGTTGGCACACCGATGCTACCCCTGATCGAGGTGTCGCAAGTCATGCCGAAGGATCTGTCGCTTGCCGTCATGCTCCTGCACGCCGCGCTCGGGTGGACGCTCGTGGCCCTGATATTTCACCTGTCGCGGACCGAGCAGCGCCGTGCGAGCTGGGTCATCATACCCATCGCGGCGCTTTTGTTCGCCCTGCCGGCCCTCTCGTTGGCCTGGCTAACCGGGCCCGAGCTCCCCACTATCGGCGGCGCATTGATCGGGGGCCTGGCGTTCGTCACCCTGGCAAAACGGCAATGGCCCGGGGCCGGCACCGAGCACGGCACAACGAAGGGCCTCCTTTTCGCCGCCCTGCCCTATGGGCTGATCCTGGTGCTGCTTTTCCTGACGCGGGCCGTCCCGGTTGCTTCGATGACGCTCCAATCCTTCGCGCTCGACTGGGAATGGGCCGGACAATTCAGCGGCACGGTCAAGCCCTTATATCACCCCGGCACGATGCTGATGATCGCCCTGGTCGGCACGGCGCTAGCGCGCATCGATCAGAGGATGGTGATCATGCCGTCGCTGCGCGCGGCGGCAAGCCGCCTGCCCGAAGTTACAGTGGCGCTCGTCTGCGTGCTGCTGATGGCCAGGGTCATGGCGCACAGCGGAATGATCGACGCTTTGGCTACCGCCGCATCAAGATCATTGGGATCGGCGTGGCCCGCCGCCATTCCTTTTGTCGCCGCCCTGGGATCCTTTGCAACCGGATCGGCCACCGCCTCGAACATCCTGCTTGCGGAATTTCAGCTCGCCGCGGCCAGGGTAGCGGGTCTGGGGCCGCTGCCGGCGCTCGCGGGCCAGAGCTTCGGGGCGGCAATCGGAAACATCATCGCGCCGCACAATATTGTCGCAGGTGCCGCCACCGTCGGGTTGATTGGCCGCGAAGGAGCGGTGCTCAAGATGACGCTGCCGGTGTGCCTCGCTTATGCAGGACTGGGCGCTCTGCTGCTACTGGCATTCACCGCGCTCGCGTGAGGCGATGCGGCCGCGGCGGCCTCGGCACTGGCGATCACCGAACAGGTCTTCACGAAACTGTCCGGATTGAGCGAGATCGAATCGATGCCTTCTCCCACCAGGAATTCGGCGAAATCGGGATAGTTGCTCGGTGCCTGGCCGCAGATACCGATCTTGATCTTCGCCGCGTGCGCTTTGGCGATGGCCTCGGCGATCGCCACCTGCACCGCCTCGTCGCGCTCATCGAACATTTTTGCCAATATTTCGGAATCCCGGTCGACCCCGAGCAACAGCTGCGTGAGGTCATTCGATCCGATGGAAAAACCGTCGAACCGCGCGGCGAATTTTTCGGCCAGCAGCACATTGGAGGGGATTTCGCACATCATATACACTTGCAGCCCATTTTCGCCCCGTCGCAGCCCGTTCTCCGCCATGGCGGCGAGCACGCGATCGGCCTCTGCCGGGGTGCGGCAGAAGGGCACCATCACGATCACATTGGCGAAGCCGAGCTCGTCGCGCACCTTGCGCAGCGCTCTGCATTCGAGTGCGAAACCGTCGCGATAGCGTTCGTCATAATAGCGCGATGCGCCCCGAAAGCCGAGCATGGGGTTTTCTTCCCGCGGCTCAAAGGCATCGCCACCGATCAGATGCGCATATTCGTTGGTCTTGAAGTCACTGAGGCGGACGATCGCCGGATGCGGAAAGAAAGGGGCAGCCAGGCGCGCGATGCCGCGCGCCAGCGTGTCGACAAAATAGTCGGCAGGGCTTGCGTGCCCGCGGACCAGATCTCGGATGAGACGGTTATCTGCGGCGGAAACCCGGTCCGGGTTCAGCAGGGCCATCGGATGGACCTTGATCAGATTGCTGATGATGAATTCCATCCGGGCAAGGCCGACCCCCTTGGCGGGCAGGCGCCACCATTGGAACGAAGCCGCGGGCTCGGCAATATTGAGCATCACCTCGGTACGGGTTTCCGGAATGGATGAAAGGTCGACATCCTCGACGGCGTAATCGAGCAATCCCGGATAGACCGAACCCACTTCGCCACCGGCGCATGACAAGGTGATCTCCTGGCCATCGCGGAGCGTCGAAGTTGCGATGCCGGTCCCGACCACCGCAGGCACGCCAAGCTCGCGGCTGACGATGGCGGCGTGACTGGTACTGCCGCCGCGATCGGTGATGATTCCGGCTGCACGCTTCATGATCGGCACCCAATCGGGATCGGTATTTCCGGTCACCAATATTGCACCGTCCGGAAACGCCGCCATGTCCGATGGACTGTGGATCAGGCAAACCTTGCCGCTGGCAACCGCACTGCCAATAGCCACCCCGGTCATGAGCGGCGCGGCATCCGTTCTGAATAAATAGCGGCGGAAACTCGCCTGCCCGGCACCGGCGTGGATGGTTTCAGGCCGGGCCTGAACGAGGTAGAGGAGGCCATTGCTGCCGTCCTTGGCCCATTCCAGATCCATGGGCCGTCCATAATGTTCTTCCACGGCTACCGCCCACCGGCCGAGCTCAAGAATCTCGTCGTCGCTCAAGACAAATGCCCTGCGCTCCGCGCTGGTCGAGGCAATGACGCGGGTCTGGCTACTGCCTTCCTCGGCATATATCATCCGGATCGCCTTTTCGCCCAGCGACTTCTCGATGATCGGGCAGGCTCCGGGCCGTTCGAGCAATGGCTTGAACACGATGTACCGATCGGGATTCACGGCCCCCTGGACGACGGTTTCGCCGAGGCCCCAGGTCGCACTGATCGTGGCAACGCCGGGAAACCCAGACTCTGTATCGATCGTAAACATCACGCCGGACCCTGCGATGTCGGCGCGAACCATTTGTTGCACCCCAACCGAGAGAGCTACCGAGAAATGATCAAAGCCTTTCGTCTCGCGGTAACTGATCGCACGGTCTGTAAACAGGGATGCGAAGCAGCGCAGACACGCGTCGAGAAGAGCCTTTTCTCCGCGGATGTTGAGATAGGTTTCGTGCTGTCCCGCAAAGCTCGCATCGGGAAGATCTTCCGCAGTCGCGCTGCTGCGTACTGCCACCGAGGGATCGGCCACGCCCGTCCTCTTGCCAAGCTCGCGATAGCCTGCGCGGATTTCGTCTGCCAGATGAGCAGGTAAGGTGCTTGCCAGCATCAGCTCGCGGATCGCGCGTCCGGTCTCCTGAAGCGTCATTTTCCGGGAATGATTACGCGCGATGAGATTGCGGATCACCGGCTCAATTGCGTTCGCCGTTACGAAATCGCGGAACGCGTCAGCGCTGGTTGCAAATCCGCCGGGAACCCTGACACCGGCCTTGCCGAGGCGGCTCGAGAGCTCGCCGAGCGATGCGTTCTTTCCGCCGACGGTCGCAATATCGCCGATACCGAGGTCTTCGAACCATAAAATTGCGGGCTTGGAAGTTGCGCTGGTCATTTCATCTCACCTCGCTCGCCGTCGCAACGGCGGGAGTGCCCAGCCTAGGTCGCGCCGCAGTGCCGGTCTGTCCGTACTACTACGGATGGAGCGTGACCCTGAGCCACGGGTAAGGCCGTCGCTGTCCGGTACCCTCCGCGAGCGAGTGATTTCGGGAACTCGCCAAATCGGGTGCGGAAGTCATCTTTTAACCGTGTCACGACGCGGCGGCGGGGGCACGAAATCCTTTGTGGCGACAAGCAGCAAGGACGGTCGAGATTTCCTTTCATGCCGGGTGAAGTCAGGCCCACCGGAACGCTTTTCGTGCTCCGGTCAGAGGTAGATCGAAGGTTCAGGTTCAATATGATGCATAATGATGGGCTGCGCTATCACGCGCTTTCGAAAGAGGAGAGTTTCCGCGCTCTCCAGTCGTGCATCGAGGGCCTGTCGTCCGCCGAGGCGGCCTGCAGGCTTGCCCAACTTGGGCCAAATCGGTTGCCCGAACCAGCGCGGCGCAGTGCTGTCGTCCGCTTTCTTCTCCATTTCCACAATATCCTCATATATGTGCTGCTCGGGGCGGCGCTGATCACTGCGGCGTTGGGCCACTGGGTCGATACCGGCGTGATCCTGGCGGTGGTGCTGGCCAATGCTGCAATTGGCTTCATTCAAGAGGGGCGCGCAGAAAATGCTATGGCCGCCATTCGCGGCATGCTGGCACCCCATACAGCCGTGATCCGCGATGGCGCGCGGCGGACGATCGATGCCGCCGAACTGGTGCGCGGGGATATCGTGCTGCTCGAAGCCGGGGACCGGGTTCCGGCAGACCTGCGGATTGTCGAGGCCCGCGGGCTGAAAGCGGAAGAGGCCATATTGACCGGCGAGTCGGTTCCCACCGACAAAAGACCGGATGCCGTCGCACCGTCGGCGCTGCTTGGCGACCGGAGTTCGCTGCTGTTCAGCGGCACGCTGGTTTTAGCGGGCACGGCGCGGGGGCTGGTCGTCGCGACAGCGGCGGACACCGAGATCGGTCGGATCAGCGGCCTGCTCTCGCGCGTCGAGACACTCACGACGCCTCTCGTTCGGCAGATGAACCTGTTCGCCCGCTGGCTGACGGTTTTCATTCTCATCGTCAGCGCCGGTCTGCTGGCGTTCGGGGTCTTTGTGCATGATATGCCGTTCGGCGAGATATTCATGATTGTGGTCGGGCTTTCAGTAGCAGCGATTCCTGAAGGCTTGCCGGCAGTTCTGACGATCACGCTCGCCGTAGGCGTTCAGGCAATGGCACGGCGAAACGCCATCGTCCGCCGCTTGCCGGCCATCGAAACACTCGGTTCGGTGTCGGTGATCTGTACCGACAAGACCGGAACGCTCACACGCAACGAAATGATGGTGACCGCGATCGTTGCGCCCAATCGGCGATATTGCGTTGAGGGGCATGGATACGACCCCATCGGCATCGTGAATGACGAGGATGGTGTCACCATCGGCGACGACGAGCCTGTGCTGCTGGAGATCGCGCGCATTGCCGCCCTGTGCAACGACGCCGAACTTCGCCGAACGGATGACGGCTGGTTCGTTGAAGGCGACCCCATGGAGGGGGCACTGCATGCGCTTGCCGGTAAGATATCAGGCAGTCTCAGCGGCGAGTGCGGCAGTTTTTCGCGTACCGATGCAATCCCGTTTGATGCGGCACACCGCTACATGGCGGTGCTCAATCATGATCATGAGGGCAGTGCGTACATCGACGTCAAGGGAGCGCCGGAAGCCATTCTCGACCTTTGCAAGGATCAGCGGGGGCTCCAAGGCCAATCTGCGCCGCTTGACCGGGCCTATTGGCTGGAGAATATCGAGGCCTTGGCGAACCAGGGTCAGCGCGTCATCGCCTTGGCGTCGCGGACGACGAACCAGGGGGTAACGATACTCAACAGCGCCGATCTGACCGGCGCGCTGACCATGGTCGGTCTGGTCGGATTGATCGATCCGCCCCGGCCCGAAGCGATCGACGCGGTGGCCGAGTGTCATGCCGCCGGTATCCGGGTAAAGATGATTACCGGCGATCACGGCGCCACGGCGCGCGCCATTGCTGCACAGATCGGACTGCAAAATAGTGAGCGGGTGCTGACGGGCGCTGATATCGAGCAGATGTCGGACGCAGAACTTGCCGACACGGCGCTCGAAACCGACGTCTTTGCGCGGACATCGCCCTATCATAAACTCCGCTTGGTGATGGCACTGCAGTCGCGCGGACTGACCGTTGCCATGACCGGCGACGGCGTCAACGACGCGCCGGCGCTTAAGCGCGCCGAGGCCGGAACGGCCATGGGGATCAAGGGCAGCGAAGCCGCCAAGGAAGCGTCGGAGCTGGTGCTCGCCGACGATAATTTCGCTTCGATTGCCGCCGCCGTCCGCGAGGGGCGAACGGTTTACGACAATATCAAGAAGGTAATCAGCTGGACGCTGCCCACCAACGCCGGCGAAGCCATGACAATCATCGTCGCATTGCTCGCGGGCATGACGTTGCCCATCACCGCCGTTCAAATCCTCTGGATCAATCTCATCACCGCCACCACGCTGGGTATCGCGCTTGCGTTCGAACCCAGCGAGAAAGGCACGATGCGGCGTCCACCGCGTCGCCGCGACGCGCCGCTACTGAGTGGGGAGCTCGTCTGGCATATCCTGCTGGTGTCAGTATTGTTCGTGGTCGCTGTCTTTGGTGTCTTCGCTTATGCGATCGAAAAGGGCTATTCGACTGCACTTGCACAGACGATGGCGGTCAACACGCTCGTGGTGCTCGAGATTTTCCACCTCTTCTTTATTCGCAACATTCATGGAACATCGCTGACGCTGGCGGCGGTACGCGGCACGCCCGTCGTCTGGTATGCCGTCATCACCGTTACGGCGGCCCAATTTGCCATCACCTATGTCGCACCGCTGCAAGCCATATTCGGAACCGAGGCAGTGCCCTTGGTCGACGGATTGCTGATCGTGGCGACTGGCTCGGTCTTCTTTGCCCTGATTGAAACCGAAAAACAGATGCGGCTCGCGTTCCGCCGTTTTGCAGGCGAGGCCTGACGCATGTGACCCGTTACCGACGGTCCGGCTACGTAGATTTACGGCTTCCGAAAAGGGAACGATCATGGTCAAGCCGGGCGGACTTCGCCGTTAGTGGCAGCGGGCAGCCAGGCCCGGCTGGCAGGTCGCAGCAAACGGATCCGGGCGGGCTACGCTTGGCTTTGAGGCTGACGCTGCGGGAGCGCGAAGTACAAGGTTCGAACGACCATGGAGTAGGCCCGATGTCCGATCACAATCTTCTGCTTTATGCATCGCTGGAAGCCTCCGACCCCGCCTGCGGGCCAGCGGCTTATGCACTCGGAGCCGCGGCGGCCCTGGGTGCCCAGCTCGATGTCTTGGTCCCAAATCTCGACCTGCCCTTCACCGGTCATTGGGAAGACCCCTCTGCCGAGGAGCTTGAACGGGAGTCGGCAGCGCGCCAACGGCAGGCGTCGGAATTGGCGGAGGCCATCGCCGAAGCGGCGCGCGCGCGCGGCGTTCCGGTATTCACGCAAACCGATTGGGCGCACGCTTTCGGCTTTTTGCCATTTTTGACCGACCGGGCGAAGCTCTATGACCTGATGATTACAGGTGTCGACCGAAGCAATTTTCTGAGTGAGCGAGAGATCGCCGAACAAGCCCTGTTTGAATCGGGTCGGCCCGTCGTGGTGGTCCCGAAGCAGTATGAGCTTTCTTTCGATTGCAGCCATGTGACAATTGCCTGGGACCACAGTCGCTCGGCTGCCCGTGCGCTGCACGATGCTCTGCCATTCCTTCGCTTGGCGAAGAAGATCAGGTTCGTGGCTGTCGGGGGTGAAAAGCGTTTCCAGACCAACCCCGATCGTCAGATCATCGAACTCGCCATGCGACAGAAAGGTTTGGACGTGCGCTTCGAGCAGATCGAACTCAGGGAGAAATCGATCGGCCCGGCACTGCAGGACTATGCGTTGGAAGGCGGCGCTGACCTGCTCGTGATGGGTGCCTATGGCCACTCCCGGTTTCGCGAATTTCTGCTGGGCGGCGCGACGCGCGAGATACTCGACAACCCGCGCTTGCCCGTTCTGCTGTCGCATTGACCGAGCGATAGCGCGAAATAGCACACGGCCTTTCGCCTCTTTACTGCCTGCTGCGGTAAAGCGCGATTTTCGCCGCCGTCGGTAACCTGGGGCAGTGGCCGTTTCAGGCTGCCCCCTGCTGAGCAGGGGGCAGACGCGAAAATCCGGCGACAGTTTGCGGTCGCCCGAAGCGGTTTGATCCAAATCAATGCTCGCAGGCGCGGTGCGTGCTTCCCTTGTGCAAGGAAGATTGGGGGAGATGATATGACCACGACCGCCTCTGCAGTTCGGCCCGCCCCCGCAATTGGCGGCGCAAAGGGCAATCATGTCGACGTGCTCATTGTCGGCGCCGGCATATCGGGGATCGGCTCGGCGTTTCACCTCCAGCAACAATGCCCGGGCAAGAGCTATGCGATCCTCGAAATGAAGGACACATTTGGCGGCACCTGGGAGACGCACAAATATCCCGGCGTTCGTTCGGACTCGGATCTCTACACCTTTGGGTACCGCTTCAAGCCCTGGGTCGGCGCGCCGATCGCCAGTGCTTCTGAAATCCTCCGCTATATGGGTGAGGTGATCGAGGAAAACGGCATCGCACCGCATATCCATTATGGCCACCGGATTATCGCGTGCCGCTGGTCAAGTGCCGATAGCCGCTGGACCGTCGAAGCGGTTCGGCGGGCTGACCGCCAGATCGTTACCTTCACCGCCAATTTCCTGTGGATGTGCCAGGGCTATTACGACCATGAAAAGCCGTACATTCCGGACTGGCCGGGTTTGTCGGATTACCAGGGGCAGTTCGTTCACGCGCAATTGTGGGATCCCGCGACCGATTATACGGGCAAACTGATCCTGGTGATCGGGTCGGGCGCGACGGCGGCGACCATTGTTCCCGCCTTCGCAGAAAAAGCCGCACATGTGACGATGCTCCAGCGCTCGCCGACCTATTTCTATTGCTCGGAGAATAAGAACGAGCTCGCCGACCGATTGCGCGAGGTCGGCATCGACGAACCCACGATCCACCGCGTCGTGCGGGCGCAGATCATGCACGATCAGGATCTGATGACACGCCGCTGCCTTGACGAGCCCGATGCCGTGTTTGAGGAGCTGAAGTCGCTGATCCGGGCTTTTTCGGGCGATCCCGATTTTTCGTTCGAACCCCACTTCACCCCGAAATATCGCCCGTGGCAGCAGCGACTTGCCTTCTGCCCCGAGGGCGACATCTTTCGCGCCGCCACGCAGGGCAAGTTGACCGTGGTGACCGATACCATCGATCGCTTCACCGCCCATGGTGTCCGCACCGCGAGCGGCGAGGAGATCGAGGCCGATCTCATTGTCGCGGCCACCGGCTTCAACCTTTCGGTCATGGGTGGGATTCCGTTCGAAGTCGACGGCACGCCGATCGACTGGGCAAAGACCGTCACTTACCGCGGCATGATGATGACCGGTGTCCCGAACCTGGTGTGGGTCATGGGCTACTTCCGCGCCAGCTGGACGCTGCGCGTCGACATGATGGGCGATTTTGTCTGCAATCTGCTGAACCATATGGACGACATCGGTGCGAAAAAGGTTGAAGTTGCATTGCGCGCTGAGGACGAGGACATGGCCATCCTGCCGTGGATCGAGGCCGATAATTTCAACCCGGGCTATTTGATGCGCGGTATCGATGCGATGCCGCGCCGTGGCGACCGGCCCGAATGGCGTCATAATCAGGATTATTGGGCGGAAAAGGACGCCTTTCCTCATATCGATCTGAGGGGCGCCGAGTTTCTCTACGACGATGAGTGTACAGTGATGACCGGACAAGACAACGAAGTGGCCGCCGAGTAGGCGGGCGGGCGGAGCTGGTGGGTTGCGGCCTCGACAGTCGATCCATTCAGAAATTGGATTGAGGGGCTGCTAGCCCATGAGCGGCCTTGGCGGCACCGCAATCCATTCACCCCCAGTGATGAAAGCACTCCATTGGGCCAGCAACATCCGACGCATCTCGAGAAAAGTGGCGCGCTGATTGGCTTTGACCACCTCGTCGTCGATGACATACAAAAGGGCCGATTCGGCGACAGCCTCGGGAATATAGGGCTGCTGCTCGGCGGACCAGGTTCGCAGGCTGGTTCGGAAGCCATGGGGAACCCAGGGAAGTTCGTCCGCGCGCATGACTTGCGACATGGTCATGTCGCTGACCATCTTCCCTTTCCTGTTGGCGAAGATGAAGGCATCGGGCTCGCTTGGATCCGAGTAGGCGGAAGCACGCCTCAATATTTCGAGTGCCGGTGCATCAAGCGTGACGACATGCAATTGCTTTGACTTTCGCATGAGTTCGGCTGGCCGCGCCCATTCGGCTCTCTCGTTATCGATGTGACGCCGCCGTGCCTCGCGAACTGGCGAAGTGCCACAGAATCGCGTCGCGTTGCAACGCTGCTATATCAAAACCATATAACAAAGCCTTGTATTATTATTATTCATACAAGCCCCCTTCGATAGCTTCGACAAATCCGAACTGTCTTGAAGCGCGGTACCCGCACGTCCGCAGAGAATGGGTCCGCAGCGATTGGTCATCGGCAAAGGGGGACTAAATGAACAAGCTTTTGAACACGAGCCGGGCCGCGCTGCTGTTGGGGGCAGTTACGACTTTGATAGTCCCCGGATTTGCAGTCGCGCAGGATACTGCTGGCGCCAGCAGCGGCGGGCTGGAGGAAATCGTCGTGACGGCGCGCAAGCGCGAGGAAAATCTGCAATCGGCCCCGGTGTCGGTCGCTGCGTTGAGCGGTGACGCGCTGGAGAAGGCGGGGATCGACGAATTTTCTGAAATCGCCAGTCGTGTGCCGGGCTTCACCCTCAATCCCGACAATGTGTCCGAGCCCAACATCTTTCTGCGCGGCATCGGCACCGATATCGAAAGCGCGGCGTCGAACGCCGCCATCGGGTTCTTCCTGAACGACGTCTATCTGCCGCGGGCACAAGGCACCGCGATCGAGTTGTTCGACCTCGAGCGCGTGGAAATCGTGCGCGGGCCGCAAGGAACCCTCTATGGCAAGAATGTCGTCGGTGGGGCGATCAACTTTATCACCCGCAAACCGACCGACGAATTTCGCGCCGGCGCCGAAGCGGGCATCGGCAATTATGGCGGCTTTTCGGTCAAAGCGCATGTCGCTGGCGGCCTTGCTGAAGGCTTGTCGGGCAGTTTGGCGGCAACCGCGCGGCACCATGACGGCTATGCCTTCAACAGTTTTACAGGCAATGATGTCGAGGATCTGAATGCCTTTGGCGTGCTGGGACAGCTGCGCTTTCAGCCCAATGACTCGCTGGACATCCTGCTCACGGGCGACCTCACGCGTCGGCGCGCGCGCGGCAAGTGGGTTGATATCCAAATCCCCTCGAACCACAATATCCCGTTCGTGAACCCCGACCGCCGCCGCGGTCCCAACAATATCGATGGTACTCAGGACGCCGATCTGGGAGGCGTGCATCTGAGCGCCAATCTGGACGTGGGTGTCGGCACCGTTACGTCAGTGACCGCCTATCGCGAAGGTAGTTTTGCGGCGCTCAACAACGACGCGGGGAGCTTCATCGACTTCACCCGGATGGTCTATGGCCTCGATGGCCGGATCGATTTTGGCGCAATTGACCGCTCACTGTTCAACGACGACTATTACATCAACGACAAATATGAAAAGTCGAAAAGCTTCTCGCAGGAGCTGCGCTTCCGGTCCGATTTCGAAGGGCCGTTCAACGTCCTCGCGGGGCTGTTTTACCAGCGCGAAAAGGTCGCGCGTACCGAGGTTGCCGACTATGTTTTCGTCAACTTCTTCGCGCAGGGCAAAGAAATCGCCGAAACGCGGATGACGAGCAACACCTGGGCTGCGTTCGTCGAGGGCACGTTCGACATCACCGATACGCTGGGGGTGACCGCGGGCATTCGCTATACCAAGGATCGCAAGAACTTCTCGGTCTATCGCGAGACGATCGGGGATTTCCTGGGGGCTGATTTCGAAGATGAAAATGGCAATTTTACCCGCGCCTTTTCGGCCAGCAACAAACAGAGCTGGGATGCCTGGACGCCCAGCATGAACGTGCACTGGCAACCGACGCAAGACGTCTTCCTTTATGCACTTGTCTCCAAAGGCTATAAGTCTGGCGGCTGGAACGGCGAAAACGCCACCAACCCCGGCGAGGCCCGGCTGGCCTATGATCCCGAATATGCGCTGAACTATGAAATCGGGGCCAAAACGACTTGGCTCGACAATCGGCTGCGGTTCAACATCACCGGTTTCTGGACCGAGTATGAAGATCTCCAGACGCAGCAGTTCGTCATTTTCGATCCCAATTTGCCCGCTGACAATGTCATCGCCAATGCGGGCGAGGCGCGGGTTAAGGGTATCGAACTGGAAACCGCTCTGGTCCCGGTGGAAGGGCTGACCCTGTTCGCCAACTATACCTATATGGACGCCAAGATTACCGGCGATCTGATCAGTACCGAACTGCGTTATGATCCCAGCTGCTTTTGCTCGGTGCCGGTGCCGACCAATCTGAAAGGCAATGTGCTCCGCCGCTCGCCCGAAAATTCGTTCAGCATCGGCGGCGATGTCACGGTGCCGCTCAGCCGCCGGATCAACGGATTTGTGCGCGCTGACTATAATTGGACCGATGATTTCTTTTTCGACAACGAAAACGGTCTGCGTACCGCGCAGGATTCGGTCGGCGTGCTCAACGGCTCGATCGGCCTCGCGACCGACGACGACAAATGGGAGCTGAGGCTGTGGGCCAAGAACCTGACCAACGAGCTTTATGAATCGGGCAAGTCCGACGTGATCGGATCGGTGCTCGTGTCCTACAATCCGCCACGCACCTATGGCGCAACGCTGCGGTGGAAATATTGATCCGGTAGCAAGGGTGCGGCGATGCGCATCGGCTTGATTGGTTTCGGCTTTATCGGGGCCGAACTCTATCGCCGCATCGCCGCGGACCCGGGACCGGGGCAGGTTGTTTTCATTCACAATCGAACGCCGTCCCGCCTTGCTGCGATCCCGCCCGAGCTTGTTTTGGACGATCTGGCTGAAGCGGCGGATTGTACCCCCGATCTGATCGTCGAAGCGGCCGGCCCCGATGTTACCCGCCAGCATGGCGCTGCATTTCTGGCCGTTGCCGACTATTTGCCGCTATCGCTCACCGCGCTTGCCGATGATGCGCTGTACGACCGGCTTCGTGATACAGCGGCGCAGTCGGGGCGGTCGCTGCTGATCGCGCATGGCGCGCTCGTCGGTCTCGATAGCCTGATCGAATGGCGCGAGATGTGGGACGATGTCACCATCACCTTTCGCAAGCCGCCCGCGAGCTTGGGCCAAGGCGCGCCGCACCCCGAGCGCAGGAGCCTGTTGTTCGATGGCAGCGTGCGCGATGCGGCGGTGCGCTACCCCAACAATGTCAACGCGATGGTCGCGTGCGCGCTGGCAACAATCGGCCTCGATCGCTGCCGCGCGCGGCTGATTGCCGACCCGGCGATCCACCACCTTGAACTGGCGGTCGAGGCGCGTGGCCGCGACGGCTCGCAACTGTCGATCCAACGGCGTCAGCCGGCAGTGGGCGTATCGGGCAGCGAAATGGCGGCAGCCGCCTATCGATCGGTGCTGCGTGCGGGCGGTCTGTCCCGACCCGTCGAATTCTTGTGACGCACGGCGCAGACGCTTTGCGCGCGGCCGACCGCGTCCAACCGGCCGAAGGAGACGGTGCGACCATGACGAAAGTCCCGATTCAGGAGACGATCGACGCGCTGGCGTTCGGGCCGTTCCATACACGGGTGCTGGCGCTGGTCGCCGCGATCATCCTGCTCGACGGCTTCGATATCCAGCTCGCGGCTTTTGCCGCGCCCGCTATCCTGGCGGACTGGCAGATCGGCTCGGCGGCGCTAGCGCCGGTGATGGCGGCTTCGCTGCTCGGCATGGCATTCGGGACCAGCATCGGGGGACGAATTGGCGACCGGTTCGGACGAAGGCCCGCGCTGATCGGGGCGGTGCTGTGGTTCGGCGCCACCGCGATGCTGACGGCGCTGTGCACCGATGTAACAAGCTTTTCGGTCCTGCGCTTCATTACCGGGCTAGGGCTGGGCGCCGCGGTGCCCAATGCGACCGCCCTGATCGCCGAATGGATGCCTGCAAAAGCGCGCAACTATGCCGTCACGGTCATCTCGGTCGGGGTTCCGTGCGGCGGGATCATCGGCGCGGGTATCGCATCATGGCTGATCCCCGCCTATGGGTGGCCCGCGGCGTTCCTACTCGGCGGTGCGCTGCCGCTGCTGCTCTGCTTCATCATGCTTCGCGCCCTGCCCGAATCGCCAATCCTGCTGGCGCGCCGCGGGGGAGCAGATGACCAGATTGCGCGGATGATTGCCGCGGCAGGCGGATCGGCAGCGGGGCCGTTCGCGCCGCCTCCGGCCGTGTCGGCTAACGGTCAGGTGTTCGGTCCGTCGTTGCGACGTGCGACTTTTGGCATGGCGATCGCATTTTTTGCGGCGTTGATGGGAGTCTATGCGCTGCTCAGCTGGGTTCCGGTGTTGCTTTCGAACGCCGGATTTCCAATGGAGCGCGCCATTCGCGGCGCGATGATCCTAAATCTTTCCGGCGTTGCCGCTTCTTTCGTGCTGACTTGGCTGATGTTGCGGATCGGCTCGCGCGCGACGCTGCTCGGCACGGCTGCTGCCGGAATGGCGGCGCTCGCTCTATGGGCGACGATGTTGCACACGCCCGGTGTTGCGCCCGGGCTTATCCTGCTCGGCCTGGCGGTGACCGGCGCCACCGTGTTGTCGCTGCAAGTATTGTTGCTCACCCTGTCGGCGCATGTTTTTCCGGTCGAATGCCGCGCGGCGGGGATTGGCTATTCGATTACCTTTGGCCGAATGGGAGCGATCTTGAGTGCGTTCGGGGCGGGCATGCTACTGGCGCGGCCCAATGGGATGCTACTGTTCTTCGCAATGCTCGCGGGTGCGCTGATATTGCTAGCGGCGGGCGCGATGCTGATCGATCGGCACCTGCCCGCGCGTCGCTAGACCGTGCCCCCGCTGCTACGGGCGCGGCGGCCATGGCTTGTCGGGGGTCTTAAACATCGGCTTGCCCAGCAGCGGCGACGACAGGGCATAGAAACCATGGTTGGTGAATGCCCACAGGATGTTCCGGTCATATTCGACATAGACGCCATAGGTCAGATTGCCCTGCGACTGGCCGCCGGTTTCCGCGTCGGTGGGAAAACGGGGTACGAAATATCCGGCGATTACGGGCTTAATGGGGTCTTTGACGTCAAAGATCTGCACCCCGGCGTTGTAGAAGGCGTAAGACACCAGGCCGTCGCGGAAGCGGCCCGGCTGGGTCAGATAGCCCGACCGCTTCGGCCCGAAGCTGCCGCGGCGCTGGCAATAATCGGTGAAAGCCGCATCGGCGGGCGGGGTCGGCCGCGGGAACTTGGCCGCGATTTTCAGCTTCGCGGGGTCGCGTGCGTCAACGACGAAAATGTCCTTATAGGGTTCATAACATTCGTCGTTCATCGGATAGCCGTTGCTGAAGATATAGCCGGTCCGCTCAAATTGGCTAAGGTCGACATTATCGAACTCCGTCCCCGCGAACTTGGGTACCTGGTTCACATGACCGACGATCCGGATGTCGGCGGGATTACTGATATCGAGCGCATAGAGCCCAAGCCCTGCCATTGCGCCGAAAGCGATCTTGCCGCCCTCGTCGGGCGATCTGGTCATGAACGGCGGCATCCGCGATCCGAACCATGAGGTTCGGTTGCCGGCCCGGGGGTTCATCAGATAGGCGGCCTCATGGTCTGGATCGCCGAGGATCTGCCCGGGCGCGGCAAACTGGCTGACAAAGGCGGGATTGGCGGGGTCGCTCATGTCCCACACCTGATAACCGGGCGTATAGATATAGTCGGCAAACTCGGTCAGCATGAAGCGGTCATCGGGCGCGGTCGACAAGAACATATATTTGCCGCCCGTCCAGGCGGGAATGTCGAGCGCTCCCGACCCCTGTTGCTGGCCATAGGGCGCATCGGGATGGCGGTAGTCGGTGGTGCGTTCGGCGATCAGCTGCCACTGATCTGGCAGCGGGCCGTCCATCGCATAGACGCGGAAGCCCTTCAGCCCTTGAGAATGCTTGAGCGCGTCGACACCTTTGGGCTCGCGATATTTTTCATCCATGACGCCATATCGCGGCACCTCGAACGCCTGCACCATCACATATTTGCCCAGCCCCTTATGCCACTGGACGTTCGCGGCGCCGAATCCGTCGCTTTTGCCATAGGGATTGACGATATCGCGCTTGCCATGCGCGGCGATGCGCTGTCCGCGGCGATAGACGAGTTTGGACTGGCGCGGATCGGTGATGTCGAAAATCCCGAGGCCCGACCGGTAATAGACGTACATGTACCGCTTCTGGCCGAAGTCGACGATCGTCTGCCATGTATGGCCGGTTGACGGGATGAAGTTGTAGAAGGCCAGGACATCGACATTCTTACGGTAAGATTTCTGATCCCAATGATCGAGCTGACCGGGGAAGTTGGGCGCGGTTCGGACGAGCGGCGTCGCCCTGGGATGGCGGAACGTCCCCGTCGCGGCATCCATGCCATAATCTTGGCCCGGGATGGGGGCGGGAGGCTTGCGGTCATAGGTAAGGTTCCACCAGGCACGGATGTCGGAATCGGGAATATCGCTTGGCGTCGCGGTCAACGGCGGCTGCGGCATGACGCCGTCCGCGGGTTCGTCCTTGGCAAGCGCAGGTGCGGCCACGCCGGTCATCACGAGCGCCAGAGCGCAGCCGATGCCGGGCAATCCACGTTTGATACGCCGCATAATCACATCCCCTGTCCATATCCCAGGGGACTTGTCGGCCGATACGAGTGACTGATCCAATCGCGAATGCCCAGACCGCTATAACAGGTTGGAAATATCGGCAGCAGTCAACATGGCGAAATCGTGATTGGTTTGCGGACACCCCGACGTTGCGATTTGCCTACTGCGTTCATTCCCGTCAAAGCGTCGAGATCGGCGATCGATATGGCCAAATATGAATATCAAGCAAAGGATAATCTATTATATCGATATATAAACATGCGTAACGTCCAGCCTGCAATTCAAACAGGCCGAAAAAGACGCTTGCCCACCTGAAGCAAGACGCGATCGGCCGCTGGGGAGACGGACAATGAAATCAAGTCGAACGATGCGCTGGGCGCTGCTGGTCACGGGGTCGGTTCTTGCCGTGCCGGGCGCCGCGCTGGCGCAAGCGGTCCCAAGTGACGCTGTCGAGGCATCGGCGAACGACGAGATCGTCGTGACCGCCCGCAAGCGCGAGGAAAGCCTGCAGGATGTGCCGATTTCGGTCCAGGCTTTCAGCGGCGCCGCGCTGGAACAGGCGGGGATCAAGGATTTTTCCGAGATCGCTTACCGTGTTCCGGGCCTGAAACTCAGCGCCGAACGCGCGGTCGACACCGAATTGTTCATCCGCGGCATCGGGTCGGACATTCAGGGCGCGGGCGCCGATGGCGCGGTTGGTATCTTCGTCGACGGCTCCTATCTGTCACGCGGCACCGGATCGCTGCTCGACCTCTATGATCTCGAACGCGTTGAGGTGCTGAAGGGACCGCAGGCGCTGCGCTTCGGTAAAAGCGTCGTCGGCGGGTTAATCAACTATGTCACCAAAAAGCCGGGCGACCAGTTCGAAGGGCGCTTCGAGGCGACCTATGGCAATTATGACAAGCTTGACGTCGCGGCCTCGGTGCGTGGGCCGGTGTCGGACACGCTGGGACTGGGACTGGTCGTCAGTTCGCGCCAGCACGACGGCTACGCTATAAACACGCGCGGGGGCGACGAAGAGGATCAAAATGTCCAGTCGGTCCGCGCCCAGCTGCGCTGGCAGCCAAGCGCGACGGTCGATATCAATCTGTCCGCCGATTATACACGGCACCGCGACGGGGCGCGCTGGGTCGATGTCATCGTCCCCGGCGACAGCAACGAAGTCACGTACAACAGCTTCTTTGCGCCGCCGATCGCTAGCCTGCCCGGATTCGTCCTGCCCGACCGCAACGCCCCGTTCAAAAATCCAAATCCGCGCAAGGGCGCGCATAATTTCACCGGCTACCAGAACTCCGACATGTACGGGGTCAGCGGCTCGATCGTCTGGGAGGCGAGCGACAATCTTAGCATCGCGTCGCAGACCGCCTATCGCGATTCCTCGCTCGCTGCGCGCGAAGACGGGTCGGGGCTGTTTTTCAACTTCCCGATCGATCCCGTCACCAAGGCGCCCGACATCACGTCGGCGATGGTCGCGGGGCTCGACACCTATCTGGCGACCGTCCCCGACAGCTATTTCGACAGCAGCAAGGCCGAGGATGTGAAGCAGTTTTCGCAGGAACTGCGGCTGCGCTGGGATGATGGCGGCCCGCTGCGGCTGGAAGCCGGGGTCTATTATCTGCGCGAAAAGATCCGCCGTGCCGAGGATGTAAACTTCCTGTTCCCTGATTTTCAGGCGATCACCGAATTTGCCTTCGCCATGGCTTTTGGCGGCACCCCGGCATCGCCTTTCCCGGGATCGAACCATACGGTGACGACGTCGAACAACGACAATATCGGTGTGTTTGGCGAAGTCAGCTACAGCCTGACCGACCAGCTCACCTTCGATGCCGGGCTGCGTTATGCCTATGACCGCAAAAGCTATTCGAACAATCGCTCGGGCGACTCGTTCGAAGGCGCGCCGGTGAACTTCACCGTGACCGACAAGCGCAGCTGGGACGCCTGGCTGCCCAGCGCCACCCTCCGCTTCGAACCCAGCAATGATGTGACGCTCTATGCCCGCTATGCCAAAGGCTACAAGCCGGGCGGCTGGACCGGCGAGGATGCGAACACGCCCGCCGAAGCTTTGGTGTCGTTCGAGCCCGAAACTGCCGATAGCTTCGAATTGGGGGCGAAGCTCGCGCTGGCCGACCGCCGCGTCTTCATCAATGCCGCGGGCTATTACACGCTGTACGACAACCTTCAGACCAACCAGTTCCTGTCGCCCGGCCCGGGGCTGCCGCCCGACAATTTCGTCTTCAACGCCGCCAACGGCACGCGGGCCTATGGTCTTGAGCTCGATGTCCAGGCGCGGCTGACCGACAGTTTCAGTGTGTCGGGCAACTATGCCTATTCGCGGTGTAACTTCACCGGCGAGCTGATTATCGACGACGACGGTACCGATCTTGATGGCAACAGCTGTCGCCGCACGCCCAGACATGCGTTCGGGATCTCGGCCAATCTCGACCAGCCGATCAGCGATACGCTCGTCCTGCTCGCGGGCAGCGATTTCCAATATACCGGCGCCAACTTCTTCGACAATCCGAACACCCCCATCCTCAAGTTCGACAGCGAGATCCTGCTCAACGCGCGGATCGGGGTGCGCGATGCCGACAGCAAGTGGGAGCTGACCGCCTGGGCCAAGAACCTGACCAACGAGCTCAATTACACCAGCAAGCTGAATCTGTTCGGCACCATCTATGGCACCTATATCCCGCCGCGGACCTATGGCGTGACGGCCCGGTTCCGCTTTTAGAGCGCACCGGGGCCATGCTATTTCGGGTCGAGCCAACAGGGGAATGCCGATGAAACGCGGAGTCAGGAACATCGGCGGCGGTGCGGCGGTCATCGCGGGGCTGCTCTATGCCGCCGCGCTGACGGCGGCGAGTGGCGAGGGTGGGCATCCCACCGGGCCGGTCACCATCGTCGATCCCCAACTGAAGACATGGCATCAGGCGGCGCCCGAAAACCCGCCGCAGCCGCCGGTGCCCGATGTGGATTATGGCATGGACCCGGCGACCGGCACATTCCGCCACCCCGTCGCAACGCCGCTGACCACCAATGCACCCAATTTTACGGGTCAGCTCGATCATTGGGACCAGAATAGTTACGCCAAGAATGTCGAGGTGATCGGTTTCTACCCCGGTGTGACCTCGCCTTGGCATGCATGGGCCAGCGTCGTCGATTTCGGCGGCAAGCGGTACCTTTACACCCATGACCGCGATTATCTGCGGATCATGGACGTCACCGATCCGCGCAAGGCCAAGGTCATATGGTCACAAGGCGGCGTGTGGGGCAGCAAGGGTTCCAGCGAGGATTGGGATGCGTCGGCGGTCACCGATTATTTCGGCGGCGTCACGATCGCGTGGAACAAGAAGCTCCGGCGCAATGTGCTCGTCGCCTCTTACGAGATCGGCCGCTTTGGCCTGATGGACGACAAGCTGCGCCAGCCCGACAAGGTCGCGGCGCAGCGCAATTACAATTCGCTCAAGGGTTTCAAGGTGTTCGAGATGAACGGCCCGACCCCGGACAAGTGGGATCTGATTGCGACGCGGACGACAGACTATCGGCACCCCAATGCGCCGATCGGCAAGCAGCAGGGATCGGGCGCGCTCGATGCGGCGACCTGGTGGGGCGGCAAATATATGCTGTTGTCGGCGGCGCCCGACGATAGCTATTCACTGACCGAATATCCCGACTATCTCTATTCGCCCGGCTATCAGGTCTGGGACATGGGTGATCCCGCGAACCCTAAATTCGTGTCACAGATCAGCGTTCCGGGGCAGCGGCTGGGCGACAAGGACAGCGAGGCCGCGTACCGCGCCAACCCGCGCGCGGGCAACCGCACGAGCTGGATGGGCTCGCGCAACCCCATCGTGCTGACGAAGCCGATCGAGGCGGGCGGCCGGATCGGTTTTGGCGGCATGGGCGGGCTGGGTTTTTACACCTTCGACCTCACCGACCCGGCCAAACCGAAGACGCTTGGCCACCTCAGCGTCCCGCCGAGCTATGCAGGCACCGAGTTCGACAATGTCGATGTCAGCCAATATGACCGCACCGGCTTTGTCTTCTCGAACGGCTATCCGATGAACGAGAATTGTTACGAGCCGTTCAAGGACATTTTCTCGATCGACGTGCGCGATCCGGCTAACCCGAGGGTCGCGGCGAAATTCCCGCGTCCGGTGCCGCCGCCCGGCGCGGCCTTCACCGATTTCTGCCAGCGGCGCGGCAGCTTCGGGCCGAAGCGGTCAGGCGGGCTGGGGCAGCCCGAGGGTGGTCGACAGGGTCTTGCCATCTACGCCTTCTACAACGCCGGAATCCAGATTTTCGACGTGAACGACCCGGCGAAGCCGAGCATTGCGGGCTATTTCGTCCCGCGCTTCCCGACCAAGGACGAACTGCCCGAATATACGTTCGGCAATTCGACCTTCGCCGTGTTCACCGAATATGACCGCAACATCATCTGGGCCTTTTCGGTCAACGGCGTTTACGCGCTGTCGAGTCCGCTCCTTGGCAAGCCGCAACTCGCCGCCCCGAAAAAAGTCTGGCCCGAACGTCATTAGATCGATCTTGAAGGACTGAAATCATGCATGAATGGAAGATTGTGTTGGCGGGAGCGCTGCTCCTCGCCGGATGCTCGGGCGCGCCCGCAGAACAGGCGGCAGAGAAGGCTGCCGAACCGGAGGGAAACAACATCCTGCACATCAGCTGGGGCGGTATCGCCGAAGCCGATCAGGGCGAAGCCAAGCGGCATTGGTCGACCTATGCGATCAATCTGGTCGATGGCGGACCGGCCTATGGCTGGCAGTCCGAAAAGAGCATCCGCTTTCCGTACACGCTGAATTTTGAACTGGCCGGCAACGGCAAGATCGAGGCGGTCGCAATCGACAGCCGGTTCGAGCCCGTCGTCCGCGAGGATGGGTCGATGTCGCAAACCGCCGAAGGGTCGCCGGTGCGGCGCTTTGCGATGCTCGGCTCGACCACCGGTCCCGAGGGGCCGTTCGAACTGCTGGTCGACGGCGAAGCCAAAGCCGATGCGCATACCGTCGTCAAACTGCCCAAGGAAGCTCGCGCGCGCTGGCTGCGGCTGCGCATCGACAGCAACTGGGCGGGCAGCGGCGCGACGCGCCTGTCCGATGTCGCGATCATCGGCGATGTCGAACAACGCGGCGCCGCGGCGGTGGCTGACGTCAGCGGCGTCTATTCGCACGAATATGGACCGATCATGCTGCGCCAGCGCGGTAACGAGATATTGGGGTGTTACAACAACGGCCTCGGCACGCTGCGCGGCACGATCTTTGGCCGGATCATGCGGCTCGCCTGGTTCTCGAACGAGGAGGGCAGCATCGGTGCGGCAACGCTGGTCGCGGCGAACGACAAGCTCTACGGCTTTTGGTATCGGCCCGAGGACAAGATGGGCAGTCCATGGAACGCCGACAGGAAAAGCGGCATCGATGGTACCGGTCTGGGCAAGTGCCGCGCGGTGCTCTATCCGCCGGTCTGAACTTTAGAGGGCGCATCATGAATCCCGTTTTTCCGGTCGCAATGCCATCCGCCGAAATTGCCGGCAGCGATCAGCGGTTTCCGATCCGGCGCATATTCTGCGTCGGCAAGAATTACGCCGATCATGCGCGCGAAATGGGCGGCGACCCCGACCGCGAGCCGCCCTTCTTTTTTTCCAAGCCCTCCGATGCCGTCATTGCAGGGACCGCCGATATTGTGATGCCGCCGCGCACAACCAACCTGCATCACGAGATCGAGCTGGTCGTGGCGCTGGGCGGCGGCGGCACCAATATCGGCGAGGATGGCGCGCTGGCGGCGGTGTACGGTTATGCGGTCGGTAACGACCTGACCCGCCGCGACCTGCAAGCCGATGCCAAGGCCGGCGGGCGACCATGGGATATGGCCAAGGGTTTCGACCATAGTGCGATCCTGTCGCCGATCCTCCCGGTGGCCGACGTCGGCCATCCCTCGTCCGCGCGCATCTGGCTGTCGGTGAATGACGAGCTGCGCCAGGATGGCGACATCGCCGATATGATCTGGCCGGTGGCGGACATCATCGCCGAACTGTCGACCTATGTCGAACTGAAGGCGGGTGATCTGATCTATACCGGCACCCCGGCGGGCGTCGGCCGGATCGTCGCTGGCGACCGGGTTGCGGGCGGCATCGACGGCATTGGCACGATCGCCAATCGCTTCATCTGATCCAGACTATATAACTTCTGGCATATATCGACGCGGCCATTCGGTATTATTTGTTTATGACAGGGCGGCCTAGGCCGGTTGCAGAGACAGGCTCTGTTTGAAGGATCGCGCATGAAATCGACCAATGTGGCTCGCAATGTCGTTGCGGCGCTCCGCGATATGGGGGTGCGCCATGTCTTTGGCGTGCCGAGCGGCGGCTGGGTCGACTATATGGAGGCGATCCGCACCACCGACGGCATCGACTTCGTGCTTGCCAGCCATGAAGGCGGCGCGGGCTTCATGGCCGATATTTGCGGGCGGCTGACCGGGGTGCCCGGCGTTTGCTTCGGCACTTTTGGACCTGGCGCGACCAATCTGGCTACGGGCGTCGGCGGCGCGACGCTTGACCGGTCGCCGATGATTGCGCTGACCGACGAGATGCCCGCGGCCTGGCGCAGTCGCACGATCCAGATGGGGATCGACCATCAGGCGCTGTTCGCGCCGCTCACCAAGGCGACGATGCGGATCGCGCCCGACACCGCGGTCGATACGCTGGCCGAGGCGGCGCGGATCGCGCTGTCGGGCCGCCCCGGCGCAGTGCATGTCGGGCTGCCACAGGGCATGAGTGCAATCGAGGTGAGCGAGGCGCTAATCGGGCCGATTGCCGCCGATCCGGTACCTGATGCCGCCGCCGCCGATGTCGCCGCGCTGGTCGCAGCTTTCACTGCGGCGCGCAAGCCGGTGCTGGCGATCGGGCTGGGCGCTGTTCATGCGCAGGTGCAAGACCGCATCGTGGCGCTGGCCGAACGGTTCGGCCTGCCGGTGCTTCTAACACCGATGGCCAAGGGCATGGTGGCCGAAACCCATTCCAACTATGCCGGGGTGCTGTTCCACGCGTTGTCCGACATGGTCGGCGTGACCCATGCCGAGGCCGATCTGGTCGTCGCGGTCGGCTATGACCCGATCGAGTTCAACTTTGAAAACTGGATGCGCGACGGGCTGGCGCTCGCCAGCATCGACATCGCAGCCGCCGACATCGATACCGCAGTGCATCCCTTGGTCGCCGACACAGTCGGGGCGATCGCGCCGACACTCGATGCCTTGCTCGCGCTGCCTGTCGACGTCAAGGACTGGGATCTGGCCGCGCTCGCCGCGCGCAAGTCCGCCATGTTAGCAAAGCTTGCCGGGCGCGAGGGGGCCTTTGGGCCGTGCGGCGCGCTCGATGTGCTACGCGACGTGCTGCCCGACGACGGCATCATGACCTGCGACGTTGGGGCGCATACGCATCTGATCGGCCAGCATTGGCGCACCCCGGCGCCGGGAACCCAGATCATGTCGAACGGCTGGTCGGCGATGGGATTTGGTTTGCCGTCGGCAATCGCCGCAAAGCTCTGCCGCCCCGACACACCGGTCTGCTGCGTTCTGGGCGATGGCGGGTTCCTGATGACCGCGGGTGAACTGGCGACCGCGGTGCGCGAAAAGCTGCCGCTCGTCATCGTCATCTTTACCGACAACGACCTCGCGCTCATCCGCATCAAGCAGGAAAAGAAATCGAACCCGATTTATGGCACGCCGGTGCGCGCCGAGGGGACGATTGGCGGGCCGTCGCTTTTCGGCGTTCCGGTAACCGTTGCGCGCGATCCGGCCGAATTTCGCGCGGCGCTCGAGGCGGGATTTGCCGCCGACGGCCCGGTGATCGTCGAGGCGCTGCTCGATAGCCGCGAATATGACGGTCTGGTCCTGCGCAAGGACAAGCCATGATGCATGTCGCGTTCGACGGCGGCCGATCGCTGTTGATCGGCGGCCGCTGGGAAGCGGCGAGCAGCATGATGGCGGTGGTGAGCCCCTGGTCGGGCGAAGCGCTGGGCGAGGTCGCCTGCGCCGATGCGGGCCATGTCGAGCGCGCGGTGGCGAGCGCGGTCACGGGTGCGGAAGCGATGCGGGCGCTGTCGACCGGAGCGCGCGCGCGCATCTTGCACGATGCGGCGCAGGCGTTGGAGCGCGATGTCGAACGCTTCGCCGCCGCGATCACCGCCGAGACCGGCAAACCGATCGGAAGCGCCGCGCGCGAGGTTGCGCGCGCGGTCAACACGCTGCGCCTGTCAGCCGAGGAAGCAACGCGGCTCGCGGGCGAAACGATTGCCTTCGACAGTGTGCCGGGCGGCGAGGCGCGGTCGGGCTATTACACTCATGAGCCCTTGGGCGTGATCGCCGCGATTACGCCGTTCAACGACCCGCTCAACCTGATTTGCCACAAGCTTGGCCCGGCGCTGGGCGCCGGCAATGCCGTGGTGCTGAAACCGGCCGAGCAGGCGCCACTAGTGGCGATCATGCTTGCGCGGCTGTTGCTCGCGGCGGGGCTCCCCGACGGCGCACTGCAGCTGCTGACCGGGCGCGGGCGCGATTTCGGCGATGCGCTGACCGGGCATCCCGATGTCGCGATGGTCAGCTTTACCGGCGGCGCCAGCGTCGGTCAGGCGATTGCGCGCGCGGCGGGGATCAAGCGGCTGGCGATGGAGCTTGGCGGCAATGGTCCGGTTATCGTGATGGATGATGCCGATATTGCCAAGGCGGCCGATGCCTGCGCGGCGGGTGCATTTGGGGCAGCGGGGCAGAATTGCATCGGCGTACAACGCATCTATGTCCACGAAGCCGTGCATGACGCCTTTTGCGATGCTCTGGTGGCGCGCGTTAAAGACTTGCGGGTCGGTGATCCGACCGATCCCACCACTGATATCGGGCCGATGATCTCGGCCGCGCAGGCCGAACGGATTGTGGCCTGGACGGCGGAGGCGGTGGCGCAGGGCGCGACCTTGCTGGCGGGCGGTGAGCGGGCGGGAACGCTGGTACGCCCGACCTTGCTGGCGAATGTCGCCGATGATGCGCGCGTCGCCTGTCACGAAGCCTTTGGGCCGGTCGCCAGCCTGTTTCGTTTCACCGAACTCGACGCGGCCATCGACGCCGCCAATCGCGCCAATTATGCCATCCACGCAGCGATCTTCACCGAATCGATCCGTCACGCGCACCATGCGGCGCGGCGCTTGCGGGTCGCCGGGGTGATGATCAATGATTCGACCGACTACAGGCTCGACGCCATGCCGTTCGGTGGCGCCGGGCGGGGCAATATGGGGCGTGAAGGCGTGCGCTTTGCGATGCGCGAAATGTCCCAGACAAAGGTGATATGTTTCCATGACGCTTGATGCCGCCACGATAGAGATCCCCGCAACACCCGACCGCCGCTGGTGCGAGGCGATGGACCGCGCCGACGCACTGGCGCCGATGCGCGACCAATTCGTCCTGCCCGACGGGATGATCTATCTCGACGGCAATTCGCTGGGCGCGATGCCCAAGGCGGCGAGCGTACGGGCGCAGGCGGTCGTGAGCCACGAATGGGGCACCGACCTGATCAGAAGCTGGAACAGCGCCGGCTGGTTCGACCTGCCGGTGCGGCTGGGCGACAAGCTTGCGCCGCTGATCGGCGCCGCGGCGGGCGAGGTCATCGTCTGCGACTCGACCAGCCAGAACCTGTTCAAGGTCTTGTCGGCGGCGGTGGCGATGCGGCCCGATCGCAGTGTGCTGATCCTCGAAGGCAGCAATTTTCCGACCAATAATTATATCGCCGAAGGCGTCGCCGCGGCGACCGGCGGGCGCGTGTCGGTGCGCCTGTGCGAGAAGGACGAGATTGCGGACGCGATCGACGAGAACACCGTCGCGGTCGCGATCACCCATGTCCATTACAAGAGCGGGCATGTCCATGACATGGCGGCGATCACCGCGCGCGCCCATGCCGCGGGGGCGCTCGCGATCTGGGATCTGTGCCATAGCGCCGGGGCGATGCCGGTCGACCTGAATGGCTGCAATGCCGATTTTGCGGTCGGCTGCACCTATAAATATCTCAACGGCGGCCCCGGCTCGCCCGCCTTCCTGTTCGCGGCCAAGCGGCATCAGGGGCAGGCGTTGCAGCCCGTGACGGGGTGGTGGGGTCATGCCGCGCCCTTTGCCTTCGAACCGGGTTACCGCCCGCAGCCGGGACTGCGCCAGTTTCTGATCGGCACCCAGCCGATCCTGTCGATGGCGCTCGTCGAAACCGGGCTCGATATTCATTTGCAGGCCGACATGGCGGCGATCCGTACCAAGTCGATGGCGCTGACCGATCTGTTCATCCGCTTGGTCGAGCAGCGTTGCGGCGGACACGGCTTTACGCTGGCTTCGCCGCGCGAAGCGGCCGAGCGCGGCAGCCAGGTGTCGTTTGCGCATGCCGAGGGTTACCCGATCATGCGCGCGCTGATCGCGGCTGGGGTGATCGGCGATTTTCGCGCCCCCGACACGGTGCGCTTCGGCTTTACCCCGCTCTACGTTGGCTATGCGGATGTCTGGGATGCCGTCGACCGGCTGGTGACGATCATGGATCAGGACGTCTGGAAACGACCCGAACATCAGGCACGCGACGCCGTCACATGACCGACGGGCAGGGGGAAATGGCGATGGACGAACAGGCCTATATGGACCGTGAGGCGGGGCTTGAGCGCGGGCTGACCAAGGCGCAGATCATCATGATCGGCTTGGGCGGGGCGATCGGCACCGGCCTGTTCATGGGGTCGGGGATCGCGATCGGCTATGCCGGTCCCGGCGTGCTGGTCAGCTATGCGATCGCGGCGTTGATCGCGGTGATCATGGTGTTCAGCCTGTCCGAAATGGCTGTCGTCCACCCGACCGCCGGGTCGTTTGGTACCTATGCCGAAATCTATCTTGGCCCGATGATGGGGTTCATCGTCCGCTATACATACTGGATCCAGCAGGTGCTGCTGATCGGCAGCGAGGCTGTCGCGGTCGGCATCTATATGAGCTGGTGGTACCCCGACACGCCCGTGTGGATGTGGGCGATCGGCAGCGCCGCCGTCGTCGTGTGGGTCAACACCCGTGCGGTGCATAATTTCGGGTCGGTCGAATATTGGCTGACCGTGATCAAGGTGTCGGCGATTGTCGGTTTTATCATGCTCGGTATGTCACGAATCTTTGGCATCGTCGGCGAGCCGATCGGCCTGCACAATGTCACCGGGCTGGCGGGCGGCTTTTTCCCCAACGGCTTCTCGGGAGTCTGGATGGCGGTGCTGATGGCGCTGTTTTCCTTCATGGGGCTGGAGTTTGTTGTCGGCACCGCCAGCGAGGCGAAGGATCCGAAAACTGCGATCCCCGCTGCGCTGCGCACGATGGCGGCGCGATTATTCCTGTTTTACATCCTCGCGCTGTTCATCATCGTGGCCTTCCTGCCATGGACCGAGTCGGGCGCGAAGGTCGTCACGGAAAGTCCGTTCGTGAAAATGTTCGCCAGCGCAGGCATTCCCTATGCGGCAGGGTTGATGAACTTTGTCGTCGCCACCGCGGCACTGTCGGCGATGAATACCAGCATATATATGGGGTCACGGATGCTGTTTTCGCTGGCGCGCGGCGGCTATGCTCCGCGCGCGCTGGGTGAGCTGAATGCACAGAAGGTACCGATGCGCGCGACGCTGTTGACCGGCGTCTGCATTCTCGCTGCAGCCTCCGTATCGATCCTGACCCCGCTGGCGTATAATTACCTGTTCGGGATCACGCTGTTCGGGGGGCTGCTCGTGTGGAGCACGATCCTCGTCAGCCACCTGCGTTTCCGCCGCCAGCACAAAGCCGCTGATCTCCCGGTGCAGATGCCCTTTTTCCCCTATGCGCAGCTTCTGGGACTGGCGCTTCTCGCCGCCATTGCGGTGACGATGGCGCTCGACACCGACTTTTGGCAGACTGCGGTAATCGCCGGGGTACCCTGGCTGATAGTGGTGAGTATGGCCTATTTCGTCTGGCGGCGGGTCGCTGCGGGATCGTCGGCCACATCCTGAGCTTGTCCCAGTTCGGCGCGGATTTCGGCGGCGATCTCGTAAACGATCGCCATGAAATAGCTCGCCGCCGCGGATAGCTCGCCATGGGCATGGGTGGTCGCGCCGATGCGCGAATTCGCGCCCTCCAGAACGACGGGCAGCGCAGTCAGCCCGGCCTGACCCATGCCGACCTGATGCGGCATGGTGGCCAGCATGTCGGTGTTCATCAGCAGCGCATGGTTGGTCAGGATCGAAACCGATTCGATGACGTCGTTCGGCGGCTCCAGTCCCTCGTGGCGAAAGGCGTGGTCGACCTGGCGACGCAGCGACGTCTGCGGCGGCGGCATCACCCACGCCTGATCGGTCAGATCGGCGAGCTTCAGGCCGCTACGCTGGGTCAGCGGATGCCCCTCGCGCACCATGATCGACACGGTGTCGAGATAGAGCACCTCCTGCCGCAGCCCCTCGCGCTCGCGATATTCGGGCAGGCGGCCCAGCACGACGTCGATGTCGCCGGTGCGCAGCCCGGGCATCAGGCGGTCGATCGTGCCTTCATCGACCGTCACCGCGATTCCGGGGCGCCGTTCGCGCAGCCGCGCGAGTGCGCGCGGCAGCAGCGACGTCGATGCGGCGAGCAACGTACCGACATGGACGCGGCCCGACAGCCCTTCCTCCAGCGATTGCAGTTCTTCCCCCGCGTGGCGAAGCTGGGTGAGGATCAGCTTGGCATGCTTGATCATCACCCGGCCAAAATCGGTCGGCGTTACCCCGCGCGACGACCGGTCGAACAGCTGGACTCCCAGCGCGTCTTCCAGTTCCTTGATGCTCTTGGTCGCGGCGGGCTGGGCGATGTTCAGCGCCTGCGAACCTTTCAGTACTGTGCCTTCGTCGGCGATCGCGGTGAGCAGGCGGAGCTGGCGCAGTTTGAGCCGACTCAGCAGAAAATTTTCGTGGAACTTTGGCATCTTGACCCCTTGGCGCCGGTTTTGCGTCGTTATAGCCATTTTATAATAGCGAGGGCAAGTCTCGGGATTATTGTTGATAGCTAAGCCTCGTTACCCAAGGTCATGGCCTGCGCCCGGATCGGTGAGCAGGCGCGACGGCAAACGGGGATGCGGCGACAGTCATGACCATAGAGGCTTCACAAAAAATGGCGGTCATCGACATGCACAGCCACTTCTTTCCCTTGATGGATGGCGCTTACCGCGCATGGGCGGAAACCGAAGGCTTGCCCTGGCTGCACGATGCGGGCGGCGGTCAGGGTTTCATCATGCAGGGTGCGAACGAATTTCGCCCCGTCGAAGACATTCTGTGGGATCCGGCGCGGCGGGTCGATGCGCTCGATGCGCAGGGCATCGACCTGCAGATCATCTGCGCTACGCCGATCATGTTCGGCTATAACCGCCCGGCGGCGAAAGCGCTCGAATGCGCGCAGCGATTCAACGACGCGGCGCTCACCTTCTGCGACCATGCGCCCGACCGGATGAAGGCCTTGGCGCAGGTGCCGCTGCAGGACATCGACCTGTCCTGCGCCGAGGTCAGCCGCGCGATGGAAGCGGGACATCTGGGGGTCCAGATCGGCAACCATATGGGGCTGCGCAACCTCGACGACGCGGGCATTTTGACCTTTCTCACCCATTGCGCCGATGTTGGCGCCGCGGTGCTGATCCATCCCTGGGACATGATGGCGCGCGAGCGGATGCCTAAATATATGCTGCCCTGGCTGGTCGCGATGCCTGCGGAAACGCAGCTTTCGATCCTGTCGCTGATCCTGTCGGGGGCGTTCGAACGGCTGCCCAGAAATCTGCGTATCTGTTTCGGCCATGGCGGCGGCAGCTTTGCCTTCCTGCTCGGCCGCGTCGAAAATGCGTGGACCCACCGCGACATCGTGCGCGTCGATTGTCCCCATCCGCCGTCGAGCTATGTCAATCGCTTCTTCGTCGATTCCGCGGTGTTCGATCCGCGCGCGCTCAGCTTGTTGATCGATGTTATGGGCGAGGATCGGGTGCTGCTCGGTTCGGACCATCCATTCCCGCTCGGCGAGCAGGATATCGGCTCGCTGGTGCAGGGGCATGAGGGATTAAGCGCGGCCCAGAAGGCAAAGATTCTGAGCGGTAATGCGAAAGACTTCCTGGGCTTGTAACGCGAGCCAGCCGATCGAGAACGAGCATTGAAAAGGGCGACCGGAGCAATACTCCGGCCGCCCTTCTTTGCTGCGGGAGCGCGCCGCGGTCAGGGTGCCTTGGAGGCGCCCTGAAAGCTTTCGGTGCCGGCCCAGCCGCGTTCGGACACGTCGACCATGACATTTTCAGGGCCGGTCATCTTGTACTCGGCATTGTCCTTGGCCGGGTTCTTGCCCAGACCCTGCGCCAGGTTGACGTCGTGGCGTGGGGCGTAGCCCGAATTTTCAAAGCGTTCGACGACCGCGGCGATGTCGTCGCACTGGAATCCGATGTGATGCAGCCCGGTATAGCCTTCGGGAAACTCCATGCCCGCGGCGGGACGGTTCTTGAAGCACAGCAGCGCGATGTTGATGTGACCGTCGGTGACATAATAGCCGCGCGCGTTGCGGCTATCGATCTTGCCGGCCAGCGTCCAGCCGAGCACGTCGGTGAAGAAGCCGACCGAATTGTCGGGGTCGGCGGATGCGATCGCCACATGGCGCAGGCGGGTGGTCATAAATGGGCCTTTCTAGGTTCCGATACGGATGGGGCTGACGAGATCATTCAGCGCCGCGACGATGCTTTGCGCGGTGATCCGACCGGTGCCGGGGTTCTCGTCGGTGGGAATATTTTCGATAATCAGTTCGAAACGCGCGCTGTCCGAATCGACGACGATGCGGTGCGTGTTGCGTTCGAGTGCCGGGTCGGCCCAGATTTCAAGCTGCGTCAGCGCGGGACCGATGCCCGCCATGCCCAGCGCCGCCGCGACATTGACGTTGGCGGGAAAGGCGGTCGCGCCTTCGAGCGCGCTGCCCGCAAAGATTTTCAGCGGCTCGGTCAGATCGTTGAGGTCGATCCGGTTGCGCACGACATGCTCGGCCTTGACCAGCGACTTCACCGGCTTGCGCGTTACCATCGTCACCGAATGGATGGTGCCGATGGCCGCGGCACGCACCGCATCGAGCCCAAGCAGCGCGCCGGTCGCGAGGATGATGCGCCCGCCATGCTCGCGGGCGATCTCGACCGCTTCGGGCCATTGCATCAGCGCCGCGCCGCTGACCGTCACCAGCGTCTTGCCGGCACGCAGTGTGGCGGTGGCAATATCGCGGAAGGCGGCCGTTGGGGCGCTGTCGACGATGACGTCGGATAAAGCGACGAGCTCGGCGGTATCGAGGATGGGCACGGGCGAGCGCAGCTGCGCCATCGCCGCGGCGGCGCGTTCGCGGTCACCCGCCGACACCGCGGCGAGGTCCAGCGGCAGCGCGCTTGCTTCGATATGGCGCGCGACGACGCGGCCGATAGTGCCGAACCCGGCAATGCCAATCTTGATCATGGCTCCGGCGTTACGAGGTCTTTGCTATATAGGATAATATCCATTGCCCGCTGCGCTATCTCGGAAAGGATATAGAAAGCGCGATTACAGGTGGTATGCAATTTTGGTTATAAATAGTCCCGGTTTCTATCTTTGACTGCATATCGGCCAACCCGCACAAGCAAGGCTGAACTTGTGGGGGAACCGATGCATTCGCTTTTGAATCCTGATCTGCTGACGCTGGCGGCGATGATGCTGCTGACCGGAGCGGTCGGCGGCGTGATCGCCGGGATGCTCGGCGTTGGTGGCGGGATCGTGATTGTTCCGGTGCTCGACCTGGTGCTTGCGGCGCTCGACGTCGACAGTTCGGTGCGAATGCATGTCGCGGTTGCGACCTCGCTCGCGACGATCGTCCCGACGGCAATCTCCTCATCGCAGGCGCACCATGCCAAGGGTGCGGTCGATCGCGATCAGCTGAAGCGCTGGGGCGCCGCTATCTTTCTGGGCGCGATTGCGGGCGTCCTGCTCGCATCCCGCGTGAGCGGCGACATGCTGTCGGTGGTGTTTGGGATTGTCGCGCTGATTGTCGCCATCAAGATGCTGTTGCCGCTCGAGGGCAAGCATATCGCCAACGCGGTTCCCGGCGGGCCGATCGGCCAGATCATCCCCTTTGGCATCGGCGGCATTTCCAGCATGATGGGGATCGGCGGCGGTACGCTCAGCGTGCCGGTGATGACGCTGTTCAATGTTCCGATCCACCGCGCGGTCGGGACCGCGGCGCTGTTCGGGCTGCTGATCAGCGTCCCCGCGACGGTGGCATTCATCGTCACCGGCTGGACCGTGGAAGACCTGCCGCCGGGCAGCCTTGGCTATGTCAATCTGATCGGCTTCGCGATCATTGCGCCGGTGTCCTATCTCACCGCGCCGTGGGGGGCCCGCATCGCGCACGCGCTGTCGAAGCGCCAGCTGAGCCTGATGTTCGGGCTGTTCCTGACCGCCGTCGCAGTGCGGATGCTCGCGCGGGCGTTCGGGTAAGATGCGATGCCCGACCCCCGCAACACGATCGGCCCGCCCTCTGCGCACCGCATATTGGATCGCCGCACCGCGCTCGCGCAGATCGGGGGCGCCATGGCGCTCGGCTGCGCCGCGGCCACGCTTGCCCATCCCACTGAAAGGAAAGATCATCGCATGACCTGGTTCGCGCTTGCCACCCGCGCCGGAGCCGATGGCCCGCGTCCTGTGATTCAGGTCGGCGACGCCTTCCACGACCTCCACGAAGCCGCTGCCGCGCACGGCTTTTCCGCCGCCGCTGACGATGTGTCGGCGATCATCCGCGATTGGGATGCGCGGCGCGAACCGCTGTTCGCGCTCGCCCGGGTGCTCGAGGGTGTATCGGGCGCGATGGTGGCGCCAAAACTCGCCGCCCCGTTCGAACCGCGCCGCATCTTTGCCGCCGCCTCGAACTTCATCGAACATGCCGAGGAAATGCAGACCAAGCTGGCGGCCAAGGCCGACAGTGAACCCTATATTTTCCTCAAGACGATCGAGAGCGTCGTCGGACCCGACGAACTGGTCGTCGTCCCGCCACAGGTCTCGCGTCCCGACTGGGAAGTCGAACTCGGCGTCGTGCTCGGCCGTTCGGGCAAGAATGTCGCGGTGGGTGACGCGCACGCCATGATCGCGGGCTATACCATCGTCAACGACGTGTCGGCGCGCGACCGCACCCGGCGCAGCGACTTTCCCTTCTCGCACGACTGGTTCCGCGGCAAGAGCTTCGACAGCTTCACCCCGCTCGGTCCTGTTTTCGTGCCGCGCGATTGCCTCGGCGATCCGCATGCCATCCGTCTCGGGTTGAAGGTCAACGACGCCGACATGCAGGACGGCAACACGTCCGAGATGATCTTCAACATTTACGAACAGATCGCCTATCTTTCGACGATCCTCGAACTGCGCGCGGGCGACCTGATCGCGTCGGGTACCCCCGCCGGGGTCGGCATGGGGCGCGGCATCTTTCTGAAGGACGGCGATGTGATGACCGCGTGGGTCGATGGCATCGGTTCGCTGCGCAACGCCGTCTCGGCGCCGCACCTGCCAAAAGGAGCATGACGATGGCTGCATTTTCCCGCCGCGCGCTATTCGTGCCGATCCTGATCGTCGCGGCTATCGCGGCGCTCACGCTTTGGAGCGCCTTTGGCGGCAGCACGCCGAAAACGGTGCAGCAAGCCGACGCGCGCACCGTGCGCTTTAACATGGCCTGGCTGCCGCAGGGCAGCATGGCCGGTATCTTTGTCGCGATGGACAAGGGCTATTTTGCCGAAGCCGGACTCAATGTCGAAGCGGTGCGCGGCTTTGGCGGTATTCGCACCGCCAATGAACTTGATCAGGGCATGTTCGAATTTGCCTATATCGACCCGCTCTCGGTCGCGCTCAACCGATCGAAAGGCGGCGCGGCGAAGATGATCGGCGGCATCAATATGCGGCTGCCCGCGGGCGCCTGTTTCGTCAAGGAACGCCACCAGATCGCGAAACCCGCGGACCTGGCCGGGCTACGCTTCGGCGCCGGGCAAAGTTCGGCGATCCAGGCGCTGCTCCCTGCGTGGCTGAACGGCAATGGCGTCGATCCGGCGCGCGTCGAACAGATCCAGCTTGATCCAGCTATCGTCGTGTCGTCGCTCGTCGAGGGACGCATCGACGCCGCCGAATGCTGGCTGGGCAATTCGATGGCGCTCTTCGACAAGGCGGCGAAGGCCAAGGGCGTCACGATCGGGCGCCTCGCCTACGCCGATTTCGGGCTCGACGTGTACGGCAGCGGTTTTGCGACGCGCGACGCGCTGATCGAAAAAGATCCCGAACTGGTCCGCGCGTTCCTGAAGGGGGCCTATCGCGGCTATGCCGAGGCGGCGCGCGATCCGAAGGGCGCGCTTGCGATCCTTCGCAAGTACCATCCGCTGCTCGACGAAGCGGTGACCGAACGGCAGATCCGCGAAACCGCCACGCTGATGGCAGCCGAAGGGGGATCGCACCGCCTGAACCCCGAAAAAGTCGCGCGGACCGTCACCTATCTTCAGGCGAGCGGCCAGCTGCAGGGTTTCGATGCCACGGCGGCGCTGTTCACCAACGCCTTTGTGCCGATGGGGAAGCCGCGATGAGCGATCCCGCCGCCTATCGCCCGCGACCGACCCGGCTGGGGCATCTGGTTCTGAAAGTACGCGACATCGACCGTTCGCTCGCCTTTTACACCGAGGTGATGGGGCTAGAAGTGTCCGACTGGATCGACCACCAGATGGTGTTCCTGCGCGCGGGCGAAGATCATCATGACCTGGCGCTGTTGCAATTGCCGCCCGGTCACAGTGCGACGCCCGAGGGACATTTCCCGGCGGTCGAGCATTTCTCCTACCGCCTTGAAAGCCTCGACGAGCTGGAAAAGGTCGCCGCGATGCTGATCGCGCGCGGCATCACCATCGACCGCGGCATCGGGAAACATGGTCCCGGCGCGAACAGCTTCCTGGTATTCCGCGATCCCGACGGCAACAATGTCGAATTCTACACCGACATGACCCGGATCGACGCCGACCATCCCTACACCGCGTCGGTGTGGGACGGCAAGCAGCTCGAGACATTCGATCGCTGGCATTTGAAACATTTTTTGGTGCCGCCACCTGCGCGCATTCAGGCGCTGATCGACGAGGGGGACGGGCAATGAGCGCACCCGCCGTCACCCGCGACCATGCGATCAGCCTGGGCTTTTTCCTGTTCCTCGGCCTCGCCTGGGAATTTGGCGTCCGCTGGTCGGGGGTGCAGTCCTATTTGCTCCCACCGCCGAGCGCGATCCTCGCCGAGCTGTGGCAGTCACGCGGGCCGATTCTGGCGCAAAGCCTGGTGACGCTGACCGAGGTGTTCTGGGGCTTTATCATCGCAGTGGCGCTCGGGGTGCCGATCGCGGCGCTGATCTTTTTCTCGCGCACCGCGAAACGCACCGTCTATCCGCTGTTCGTCGCGTTGCAGAGCATTCCCAAGATCGGGCTGGCGCCGCTGATCGTCGTCTGGTTCGGCTATGGGCTGACCTCGAAACTGATCATGGCGTTCCTGTTCGCCTTTTTCCCGATCATCATCTCGACGCTCGGCGGCCTCGCCAGCACCCCCGCGCATCTGGAGGAGCATTTTCGCGCCCTGCGCGCCTCGCCGATGCAAAGCTTCTGGCGGTTGCGCGTGCCCGCGGCACTGCCCAGCTTTCTCGACGGCTGCAAGGTCGCGATGCCGCTCGCGGTCATCGGTGCGGTCGTCGGCGAATTTGTCGGGTCGAACGACGGGCTGGGTAATCTGATCCTGACCGCATCGGGTTCGGGACATACGACGCTGACCTTTGCGGCGTTGATCGCGGTGACGATGATGTCGCTTATTCTATTCTACAGCGTGGCCTATTGGGAACGCTTCATCTGGTGGCGGGCAGCATGAGCGGGGTGATTTCGATTGCGGACGTCGGCAAGGCGTTCGGTGACCTGCGTGTGCTCGGCAACGTCAGCGCCGACATCGGCGCGGCGGAGTTTGTCTCTGTGCTCGGTCCATCAGGCTGCGGCAAGAGCACATTGCTGCGCCTGATCGCCGGACTGGCGCCGTTCGAAGAAGGCAGCATTCGCTTTAACGATGCGGAGGTTACGGCGCCGTCGCCCGAGATGGGATTTGTGTTTCAAACATCAAACCTGCTCCCCTGGTTCACCGTGCGCGACAATCTGCTGCTCGGCGTCGATCTCGATGCCGCGGTGCAGCGGCCCAGCGACGCGGCGTTTGCCGAGCTTGTTGAAACGCTCGGCCTGACCGGGTTCGAGGGCAGCCATCCGCACCAGCTGTCGGGCGGCATGCGGCATCGCGTGGCGATCGGGCAGGCGCTGGCGCGCAATCCGCAAGTGCTGTTGATGGATGAGCCTTTTGGCGCGCTCGACGCGCTGACCCGCGACCGGCTCAACATGGAATTGCTGCGCATCTGGCAACGCGACCGCAAGACGGTGGTACTCGTCACCCACAGCATTTCCGAAGCGGTGCTGCTGTCCGACCGGGTGCTGGTGATGTCCGAACGGCCCGGGACGATAATCGAGGATGTCCGCATTGACCTGCCGCGCCCGCGCGACCCCAGCGTCACGCGCGAGGATCCGGCGTTCGGGGACTATGTCGTGCGGCTCAGCAAACTGATGGGAGTATCGTGATGGACAGCGGAGTATTGGCGACCGCTGGCGCCGAAATCTATTGGCAGGCGCATGGTGAGGGACCGGCGGTGGTGCTCGCGCATGGTATCGGCGGCAATCACGCGATCTGGTACGCGCAAATCGACGCGCTGGCGCGGTCGAACCGTGTCATCCTGTTCGATCATCGCGGCTTCGGCTTGTCGCGCGACTTCGACGCGCGCGGGCGCGACGCTTTTGTCGACGACCTTGTGGCGCTGCTCGACCATCTTGGCGAGGCGAAGGTGGCACTGGTTGGCCAGTCGATGGGCGCGGGTACCTGTATCGGCTTTGCCCATCGCGCGTCCGAGCGGGTCGCGGCGCTGGCGATCTGCGACAGCCTGCACGGGATTGCAGAGGCGGACGAAGTGAAGGCGATCATGGATGGTGCGCGGGCAAAAACCGCAGCGATGGGGCAGATCGAGCGTGTGCTCGGTACCACTGCACCGCGCGAGCTGGCGGCGCTCTACGCACAGATTGCAAGTTTCAATACCGCCGATCGCCACAGCCTGACCGGTCGTTTCGACGCGCGGCCCGCCGCCGACCTCGGCGGCAAGGGCTTTCCGATCCTGTTCCTGTGCGGCATCGACGACAGGCTGTTCCCGGTCGAGGCGATTAGGCTCGTCCAAGCCGAGGTCGCGGGATCGTTTCTGGTCGAGGTCAATGACGCGGGTCATTCGGCGTTTCTCGAGCAGCCGGTGCAGTTCAACGACACCATCCTCTCGCTGCTCCAGATGGCGGGGCATGTCGGCAAAGGCGGCGCAGCGCACAGCAACACGGCGGGCTATGAGCGCGTCGGGGGCGAGGCATGACCGATACCGCTTATCCCTTCGCGCGGCGCGACATCTTGAACTATGTCGACGGTGCTTTCGTCGCGACCAGCGCGCAATTCGACAATGTGAACCCCGTCACCGGCGACATCGCGGCACGCGTGTCGCTGGCCGACCAGCCGCTCGTCGATCGCGCCGTCGCCGCCGCGCGGCGCGCGCTCAAGGGGCCGTGGGGCAAGATGTCGCAAGCTGAGCGGTGCAAGCTGCTCGTCCGCGTCGCCGAAGGGATCGAGGCGCGCTTCGACGAATTTGCCGCGGCCGAGATCGCCGACACCGGAAAATCGCTGCATCAGGCGCGCACGATCGACATTCCGCGCGGCGCCGCCAATTTCCGCGCCTTTGCCGGACTCGCCGAAGCGCGCGCGATGCCGAGCTTTCGCACCGACCTTCCCGACGGGCGCAGCGCGATCAACTATGCGATCGCGCGGCCGCTGGGGGTGGTTGCGATCATTTCGCCGTGGAACCTCCCGCTGCTGCTGATGACGTGGAAGGTCGCCCCCGCGCTCGCCTGCGGCAATGTCGTGGTGGTGAAACCCAGCGAGGAAACGCCGTCGACGGCAACCCTGCTTGCCGAAGTGATGGATGCGGCGGGGGTACCGCGAGGCGTGTTCAACCTCGTCCATGGCTTTGGCGCGGACTCGACCGGTGAATGGCTGACCGCCAACCCCGACATCGACGCGATCACCTTTACCGGTGAATCGGCCACCGGCGGTGCGATCATGCGCGTCGCGGCGGCGGGCGTGAAGCCCGTGTCGTTCGAACTCGGCGGTAAGAACGCTGCAATTGTGTTTGCCGACTGCGATTTTGACGAGGCGGTGGCGGGAACGGTGCGGTCGGTCTTTTCCAACTGCGGACAAGTGTGTCTGTGCACCGAGCGCGTCTATGTCGAACGCTCGATTTTCGATCGCTTCGTCAAGGCACTGGCCGATCGCGCCGAAGCGCTGACCATCGGCGATCCCTGGTCGGGCGCCGACATGGGGCCGCTGATCTCGCACGGCCACCGCGACAAGGTGCTCGGCTATTACCAGCTCGCGCGCGACGAGGGAGCGACGGTGGTGACCGGCGGCGGGGTGCCCGCGTTTGGGAGTGCGCTGGATCAGGGGGCGTTCGTCCAGCCGACGATCCTGACCGGACTCGGCCCCGACGCGCGCTGCGTGCGCGAAGAGATTTTCGGCCCCATCTGCCACATCGCCCCCTTCGACCGCGAGGATGAAGCGATCGAACTGGCGAACGACAGCGCATATGGTCTGGCGGCAGCGATCTGGACGCGCGACGTCGGGCGCGCGCACCGCGTCGCCGCGGCGATGGAAACGGGCATCGTCTGGGTCAATGAATGGTTCCTGCGCGACCTGCGCACGCCGTTCGGCGGCATGAAGCTGTCGGGCATCGGACGCGAGGGCGGCGAACATTCGCTAGGCTTTTATTCCGAGCCGACCAATATCTGCGTGAAGTTGTAGAGGAAGATAAATGGCAGACATTGCCGCAATCGCCGCAAAGCTCGACGCCGCCGCCAGCACGGCGCGGGCGATCCCGCAGATTACCGGGCAGGAGGGAGAATTGTCGCTCGCCGACGCCTATGCGATCCAGCGCGCCGCGATCGATCACCGGCTGGCGCGCGGCGCGACGCTGGTCGGCGTGAAGATGGGCTTCACCAGCGAGGCCAAGATGGTCCAGATGGGCCTCAAGGACCAGATCTGGGGGCGACTGACTTCGGACATGGTGGTGGCGAACGGCGGAGCGCTAGACCGGACCCGCTTCATTCATCCGCGGGTCGAGCCCGAGGTTGCAGTGCGCCTGAAAGCGCCGCTGGCAGGCGAGGTAACGCGCGACGCGGCGCTGGCGGCGGTCGATGCCGTCGCGGCGGCGCTGGAGATCATTGACAGCCGCTATGAAAATTTCCGCTTCGCGCTGAGCGACGTGGTTGCCGACAATGCCTCCTCATCGGCCTTTGTCGTCGGTCCGTGGTTGCCCGCGCACACCGACATCGCCGATGTCGCGATGGAAATGCGCGTCGACGATGTCGTGGCGGAAACCGGGTCGAGCGCGGCAATCCTGGGCGATCCGATCCGCTCGCTCGTCGCCGCGGCGCGGCTGGCGGGCGCGGCGGGGCTGGTGCTCCAGCCGGGCTGGACCGTGATGCTGGGCGGCGCGACCGCGGCAGCGGCGATCGCGTCGGCGCGGACGGTCTCGCTCGACGCCGGACATCTGGGCCGCGTCGGTTTCACCATCGCAGGAGGGGCGACGTGAGCGGCACGAGCGAAGGCCGGGTCATTCCGGGCAAGGCGCGGCCGCGCGGGCGCTTTCCGCATTATCGCCGCGCGGGCGATTTTGTGTTCGTGTCGGGCACCAGCTCGCGGCGGCCCGACAATAGTTTCGCGGGCGCATCGGCTGATGAGTATGGCACGGTCAGCCTCGATATTCGCGAGCAAACGCGCGCGGTGGTCGAGAATATCGGGGCGATCCTGGCCGACGCGGGCGGATCGCTGGCCGACGTCGTCGATGTGACGAGCTTTCTCGTCAACATGAATGATTTCGGCGGCTATAATGCGGTTTACGCCGAATATTTCGACGAAGCGGGTCCGGCGCGCACGACGGTTGCCGTCCACCAGCTTCCCCATCCACACCTGCTGATCGAGATCAAGGCGACCGCCTTCATCCCGCGCGTGCCCACGAAAGGATAGCGCCCATGCTGACCTATGGATTGCCCTTCAATTTCCGCCAGTGGATCGAGGATCACCGCGATGTGCTGAAGCCCCCGGTCGGCAATGCGCAAATCTGGGAGGATGCCGATTTCATCGTCACCGTGGTCGGCGGCCCGAACCAGCGCACCGATTATCATGTCGATCCGCTGGAGGAATTTTTCTTCCAGCTCGAAGGCGACATGAATCTGCGGCTGTGGACCGATGATGGCCCCAAGGACATGCCGATCTGCGAGGGTGACATTTTTCTGTTGCCGCCGGGCGTTCCGCACTCCCCGCAGCGCCCGGTGCCGGGCAGCGTCGGGCTGGTGATCGAACGCAAGCGGCCCGACGGGATGATCGACGCGTTTCAATGGTATTGCGACGATTGCGGCCACATCGTCCACCGCGTCGAGGTGCAGCTGCAAAGCATCGTCCGCGATCTACCGCCGCTGTTCGCCGCCTTTTACGCCAGCGAGGAGCTGCGCACCTGCGGCCATTGCGGTGCGGTGCATCCCGGCAAGCATGTGCCGCGGGGCGAGGGATGACGGGCGTGGTCGATATTTACAATAGTGCCGCGCGGCGGCTGCGCGATGCTTATGCGGGCGGCACGATTTCGCCGCTGCGCGACGTGCTGGCGCCGACCGACGCTGACGGCGCCTATGCGGTGCAGACGATCAACACGCGCTATTGGGAAGCGCAGGGCCGGCGGATCGTCGGGCGCAAGGCGGGGCTGACCGCGAAGGCGGTGCAGGTCCAGCTGGGCGTCGATCAGCCCGATTTCGGAGTGTTGTTCGAGGATATGCGGGTGGCGGATGGCGGTTCGCTCGATCCAGCGCGGACGATCCAGCCGAAGGCCGAAGCGGAGATTGCATTTGTCCTGGGCGCCGATCTGCCCGATCCGGCAACAACGGTCGGGCAAGTTGCGGCGGCAGTCGCCAGCGTCCATGCCGCGATCGAGATCGTCGACAGCCGGATTGCGGACTGGAAGATCAGTTTTGCAGACACGGTGGCCGACAATGGGTCGTCGGCTTTCTTTGTGCTCGCCGAGGCGGGGCTGGTGCTGACCGGCCTCGACCTCGAAGGCGCTGCCATGGAACTGACGGTCAATGGCAGCGTCGCCTCGACCGGGTTTGGCGCCGCGGCGCTCGGCAATCCGCTCAACGCCGCCGCTTGGCTCGCGCAGACACTGGCGGCGCGCGGCGAGCCGCTCAAGGCGGGCGACATCCTGCTGGCGGGCGCGCTCGGCCCAATGGTCGCGCTGACCCCCGGCGACCATGTCGTGGCCAGCATCGCGGGTATCGGCAGCGCCAGCTTCACCTATGGCGAGGGCTGACCCGATGGCGAAGACCCCCGATGGCAAGACAAAGGTCGCAATCATCGGATCGGGCAACATCGGCACCGACCTGATGATCAAGATCATGCGCCTGTCCGAGGTGCTGGAAATGAGCGCCTTCGTCGGCATCGATCCCGAGAGCGACGGGCTGAAGCGCGCTAAACGACTGGGTGTGCCGATTACCGCCGACGGCCTCGACGGGCTGATCGCGCTGCCCGGCTTTGCCGCCATCGAGATCGTCTTCGATGCGACCTCGGCGGGTGCGCACCAGCGCCACAGCGAAACCCTGATTTCGCATGGCAAGCGCGTCATCGACCTGACCCCGGCGGCGATCGGACCCTATACGATCCCGCCGGTGAACGGTGATGCGCACCTCGACGCCCCCAACGTCAACATGGTGACGTGCGGCGGGCAGGCTACGATCCCGATCGTCGCGGCGGTGAACCGGGTTGCCAAGGTCCATTATGGCGAGATCGTCGCCTCGATCGCGTCAAAGAGCGCGGGGCCGGGGACACGCGCCAACATCGACGAGTTTACCGAGACGACGAGCGAGGCGATCATGAAGGTTGGCGGCGCGACCCGCGGCAAGGCGATCATCATCCTCAACCCCGCCGAACCGCCGCTGATCATGCGCGATACCGTCTATTGCCTCTGCGACGACGGCGACCGCGAGGAAATCCGGGCGAGCGTCGAGGCGATGGTGGCCGAAGTCCAGACCTATGTGCCGGGCTACCGCCTCAAACAGGCGGTGCAGTTCGAAAGCATCGGCAGCAACGCGCCGCTGCATATCCCCGAAATGGGCGGCAGCTTTACGGGGCTGAAGGTCAGCGTCTTTCTCGAGGTTGAGGGCGCGGCGCATTATCTGCCTGCCTATGCCGGCAACCTCGACATCATGACCTCGGCGGCGCTGAAGACGGCCGAGAAGATCGCGGTTCGCATACAGCAGGGGCTGGCGGCATGACCTTGGACCCCACGATCACCAAGCTCTACATCCAGGACGTCACGCTCCGCGATGGCATGCACGCGATCCGGCATCAGTACGAGCTCGACCATGTCCGGGCGATCGCCAAGGCGCTGGACCGCGCCAAGGTCGATGCGATCGAGGTCGCGCATGGCGACGGGCTGCAAGGGTCGAGCTTCAACTACGGCTTTGGCGGCCACACCGACTGGGAGTGGATCGGCGCGGTCGCCGAGGTGCTCGAGCATAGCGTGCTCACAACATTGTTGCTGCCCGGCATTGGCACCGTTCACGACCTCAAGCGCGCTTATGACCTTGGCGTGCGTTCGGTGCGGATCGCGACGCATTGCACCGAGGCCGATGTGTCGCGGCAGCATATCGAGGCGGCGCGGAATCTGGGGATGGACGTGTCGGGATTCCTGATGATGAGCCATATGTCGGCGCCCGACGCGCTGGCGCAGCAGGCCAAGCTGATGGAAAGCTACGGCGCGCACTGCGTCTATGTCACCGACAGCGGCGGCGCGATGACGATGGATCAATATGCGGCCCGATTGCAGGCTTATGACCGGGTTCTCAAGCCCGAGACGCAGCGCGGGGTCCATGCCCACCACAATCTTTCGCTGGGCGTGGCGAACAGCATCGTGGCGGTGCAGGGCGGCGCGGTGCGCGTCGATGCCTCGCTTGCCGGTATGGGGGCGGGCGCCGGCAATGCGCCGCTCGAAGTCTTCATAGCCGCGGCCGACGTTCATGGCTGGAACCATGGCTGCGACCTTTATGCACTGATGGACGCTGCGGAAGACCTTGTTCGACCGTTACAGGATCGCCCTGTGCGCGTCGATCGCGAGACGCTGACGCTAGGTTACGCCGGGGTTTACTCCAGCTTCCTCCGCCACGCCGAAAAAGCCGCCGCCGACCATGGTCTCGACACCCGTGCGATCCTCGTCGAGCTGGGCCGGCGCAAGATGGTCGGTGGGCAGGAAGACATGATCGTCGATGTGGCGCTCGACATGCTGGCGGCGGAACATCGACAGAGTAAGCGTATATAAAATGCTGTCGCAGCAACATCTCATCTCGTTGTTCGTCCATTCGTGAACAAACGACCGGATCGGCGATCATCTCATATTTCAGCAGGCGATTTGCTGGGTCCCCAAAGGATGGGGCGGAACCGCAATCCATCCGTCGCCGGTGATAAATCCGCCCCATTGATCGAGCAACATCCGGCGCATTTCAACAAAAGTTGCGCGCTGACAGGCGACGAGCCGCGTCTTTTTGCGGGCCCGCGCAAATTTTCTCGTCGCCATGCATCTATACACCAACACCGTGCCGTCTAGCTGATGATCGGCCCTTGCGCCGGTCCGGGCGGCGGCTTCGCGCGGCGGTTGATATGTGCTCCCCGGTGCAGTTCATCCCCGCCTTGCGGGAAGCCGTCGCCTGTGGTTTCACCATGTCGGTGCGGTATGACGGAGAGATATGTCGATGGATTTTTTGATTGCCGCCGCGGCCGCTGCCGCCACCGTGCCCGCCCCCGCGGCGCCGCCGCCCGCCCCCACGACGGTTTCGGTTCCGGTCGCGGAATCGATCAGCGCCGAAGATATCGCGGCCTATATCAGCCCGCGCGAAATCGCATCCTATATCCCGGCGCCGCCGCCGACGACCGAACTGGTTGCGGTCAGCGACCAGTTGTTCAGCCTGCTGGAAAATTTAACGGTCGTCGCGCTGTTTATCGTCGGCTTCTTCCTGCTTGCGCGGCTGCTCCACGCGTGGATGCTCCATCGTTCGATCCGCCGCGCGCTCGAAGCCAAGTCGGATTCGGTCGGCCCGCTGATCGAAAAGCTCAACAAGCCATATGAGCATGTCGGCGGCAGCCGCGAGGCTGAGGCGCCGGGTGATGACCGCAACGCCCTTGTCCTATTGGCAATCGGCCTCGCGATGGCGGGCTTTGGGCTGATCCAGGGCAATGAACAGATCATCCGCACTGCTGCGGGCGCGTCACTCTTCCCGATCTTTGTCGGCATCGCCTTGCTCGTCCGCCGCCGCCTTGCGCGCGCCGCGGCTGCCGAGGAGCGCGCCGCTGCGTGATGATGGGAGCGCCGATGAAGATTGGGCTCTCAGCCAGCGGGTTGCCGGGGGGGATCGTGCCGCTTTCCAGCTCCTCGTGCTGCGGCACGAAGGCCGGTTGCGGGCGTTCCTTGCGCGCGCCGCGGGATGCGACGCCGACGATCTGGCGCAGGAAGCCTTCGTCCGCGCGTGGCAGCGCGCCGACGATTATCGGGGGCAGGGGAGTTATGCGGCCTGGATCATGGGGATCGGCTGGCGGTTGTTTCTCGACCAGCGGCGCACCGCGCGGCGGCGCGAGGGACTGGCGGCGCGCGACGACGACGCGCCGACGTCGACCGATCCGCGCGGCGCCAGCGATGCGGCGATCGACGCCGACCGCTTGCTCGCTGCACTCTCGCCGCAGGAACGCGCTGCGCTCACTTTGTGCTTCGGCCATGGCTGGTCGCATGGTGAGGCGGCCGAGATCATGGGGGTGCCGCTCGGCACGCTCAAATCCCTGGTCTTGCGCGGGCGCGCCAAGGCGCAGAAGATGATCGGCGAAGGAGTGGACGCATGACGGCCCCGAATCAGACGGACATCGATGCGATGCTGACCGTGATGTTGGCACCGCCGACGCGTCCGGGCGACCGCGCCTTTACGCACCAGGTCGAACGCGCGAACGACGCGCAGGCCGCCTACGCCCGCGCCCGCGCGCGCTTCTGGCGCAGCTTTGCGTTCGAGGTGCTGGCGGTCAGCGCGCTGCTCGCGGCGTTATGGCTGCTGTCGTCGGCACCGCTGCTCGCGCCGCTGGCCGGATCAACGCATTGGGGCCTCGCGCCGCCGCTGCTGCTCATCCTGCTGATGTGGTTCGGGGTGCAACGCTGGCGGAGCGCTTAGCTGGCGGGCGAATCTTCGCCGTCGATGCCCTGATATTTGAGCTGGAGATAGCGTTCGCGCGTTGCCAGCTTGTCGAGTTCGCCCGCAGCCAAGCTGCGCGCCGCGCTGCCGATCTCGGCCTCCAGCATCTTGAGCCCGCCGACCAGCGTCTCGTCGGGAGTCCGACCGGCATGGGCTTCGCCGCGCAGCCCCGCGGGGATGCGCTGGTAACCCGCGACGAGTTCGGGCAAATCCTCGCCGACCAGCTTGCGGATGTTCGCCGCCGCGGGTTCGCTGGGGTCGAGAGTCTGGAGCTGCGGCGCGAGCAGGTCGAGCTGGACGCCGATGCCGTCGACCAGCGTGCGTGCGGGTGCGGGAAGCGCGGGGCGCTGCGCTTCCAGCCAGATTTCGGTGCGCCCCGCGAGCTGCTTCAAATCGGTCTTGGGCAAATCGGCCTGGCGTGGTTCGGGAAAGGGCGAGCGGCCGAACAGCACTGCGACGCCGATCAGCAGCACGAACAGCGCCAGCAGCCCGGTGAAGCCGAGCGGCTGGATCAGCGCGCCGAACAGCGCGGCGCCGAGCAACATGATACCTCCCGCGATCAGCACCCGGCCCAGCTTCTTGTACAGATGCTGGCGGCGCAGCGCGACGCTCTTGGTCCCGATCGGGCGGCGGCGCTCGCGCGATCGTTCGATCGCTGATGCCGCGGACATTCGGACCTTGTCGACCTCGCTCATCGTCATCCTTCGAGCGACGCGAGCGGGCTGTCGGCGCCGCCGACGCTGGCCTGCGCCTGGCTCGCACCCTCGGCGCGCGCGATATAGCCTTTCGACTTGGCGACCTCGCCCTCCAGCGTGTTGACCGTCGTCTTCATGCTGTCGAGCGCTTTGAGCTTGAAGGTGTCGATCGCGTCCATCGTGTCATAGATATTCTGGAACGCACGCTGCAGCGTCTCCATCGGGATCGTGCTCGACGCCGCCTGTTCGTGGATGCGCGCGGTATTGTCCTTCAGCATCTTCGACGTGCCGTCGATGATGTTCGCGGTCGTCGTGTTGAGCGCGGTGATCTGTTCGAGCACCAGCTTCTGGTTGGTCATCGCCTGCGCGACGGTGATCGCGGTTTTCAGCGCGCCGACGGTGGTCGTGCTGGCGCGGTCGACCCCCTTTACCAGCTCGACATTGTTCTTTTTGACCAGGTCGAGCGCGAGATAGCCCTGCACCGTCACCGCCATTTGGGTGAGCAGATCCTGCGTCCGCTGGCGCGCATAGAAGAGCGCATTTTCGCGCAGAACCTTGGCTTTCGCCGGGTCGCTGCTGTCGAGTTCTTCGGCTTTTGCTTCGAGCTTGGCATCGAGCGTCTGGGCGATGTGGACCATCTGCTCCAGCTTGCCCATCGCCTCCCACAGCTTGCGGCGTTCGACGTCGATGGCGGCATTGTCCATCAACAGCTCGTCCTTGCCGTTCGCCAGCGCGTTGAGCACGCCCGAGATATGCGACTGGGCGCTGCGATATTTGGCGAAATAATTGGTGACGCTGCTGCCGAACAATTTGTCGAGGATGCCGCGTTTCGACATCAGCTTGCCGTTCGATGACGGGTCGAGCCGCTCGACGGTGTTGCGCAATTCGATCAGGTTCAGGCCGATGTCATTGTCGCGGTCCATCGCCTTGATCGGGCGGTCGAGGAAGCGGTTCGACTGGTTCGCCGCCTCCAGCATTTCCTTGCGGCCCATGTTAGTGATCTGGTCGACCTTTTGCCCGAACGCGGGCGAGTTGACGTCCTGCGCGACCAGGTCGTCGATAAAGCCGTCGACGCGTTCTTCCAGCTTCGACTTCTGCTCGGTCGACAGCGGGACCAGGCCGGCGGCTTTTTCGGGCGACACCGCCGGCACCGGGTCGGGCGGGGTCAGCTTCAGTTCGTCGGTTGCGGTCGCAGTGGCCGTCACTTCGCTCATTCGTCTTCCTTCCAACCCCGTGCCGTCTGCCTATATGGCATGCGGCTCTGTGTTATTCAAGCACTACACCGCTCGGTTGCCACACCAAAGCCGGTGCGATCCACGCCGACAGGATCAGCTGCGCCATATGATAGACGAGGATCGGGACCAGCACCATGCCCGCGGTGGCGGGCGGGAACAGCGTCGCGGCAAGCGGCGCCCCGACTGCGATGCTTTTCTGCGCGCCCGCGAACAGCAGGGTGATGCGATCGGGCCGTGCGAGCTTCAGCAGCGCGCCAAAGACCCACGCACCGCCGAATGACAGCGTCAGCAGGATCGCAACGGCACCGAACACGATGCCGATCTCGCGCCCGTCAAGCTGGTCCCAGATCCCCGCGACGACCGCGGCGGAAAAAGCGACATAGACGGCGACCGCGATCGCGGTTCGGTCCAGCGCGGTTGTCAGTCCCTTGTGCATCAGCACCCACGGCCGCAGCCAGTGCTGCGCCAGCTGGCCGACGATGAAGGGTAACAGCAGGATCGCGACGATCCGCAAGGCGGCGGCCCCGCTGATTTGGCCCGCGCTGCCCGCGAAGGCGGCGAACAGCAGCGGCGCGGCGATCACGCCGACCAGGTTGAGCAGCGCCGCCGCGACGACGCTGGCGGCGACATTGCCTCCTGCCATCGAACTCGCCGCGGTCGCCGACTGGACGGTCGAGGGGAGGATGCCAAGGAAGAGAAAACCGAGCGCAAGCGTCGCGGGCAGCAGCGCCGCGGTCGCGAGCTGCGCGCCGAGTCCCAGTAACGCCATGACGCCGAAGCAGAACATCAACGCGCTGCCCTGCAATTTCCAGTTGCGGATGCCATGCAGGACTTCGCCCCGCGGCAAGCGGACACCGTTGAGAAAAAACAGCAGCACGATCGCCGCGGTCGATACCCCTTGCGCCACCGGCACCGCCGCGCCGCGCACCGGCAGCAAGCTGGCGAGCAGGATCGTCGCGAGCAGGATGGGGACGAAGCGGTCGGGGAAAATCCGGGCGAGCATGAGGGGAGCGATGGCGGGGTGAGGGTGGTTTGGCAAGATTATCGTCGCCCCCGCGAAGGCGGGGGCCGTCATCGGTTTACGCAGCGGCGTAGGATTATTGCGGCAGCGGCCCCCGTCTTTGCTGGGGCGACGAACTTGATTCCGTTCGCATCGAGCGCAGTCGAGACGCCCCTCGGTGGAGCTCACCCTCACGGTGTCTCGACCGCCGCGACGGGCTCGGGACAGGCTTCGCTCGACACGAACGGGGAGGGAGCTAGATAGCAGGCATGCCCAACCTCCTCATCCTCGCCGCGCTCCCCGAAGAGGCCGACGCCCTGTTCCCCAACACCGGCACTCGCGACGCTGGGCCAATCCCGCTCCGCCACCTAACCGCCCGCAACCACAACCTCACTATCGCCACCTGCGGTCTCGGCAAGGTCAACGCCGCGCTCGCCGCAGGCCTGTTCGGCGCCGCCGCCGACCTCATCCTGATGACCGGCACCTGCGGCGCGCTCGGCGCTGCACCCGGCGCCTACTGGATCGCCGAGGCGCTCCAGCATGACTATGGCGCGGCCGACCCCGGCACCTTCCGCCGCTACCGCGCGGGCGACTGGCCGATGGGCGAAGCGGCAGAGGCGCATTTCACCGCCATGCCCGACCCCGGCCTCGGCCTGCCGCACGCGCGCATCGCCAGCGGCGACAGCTTTATCGCCTGCCCGCAAGCTGCCGCCGACCTGCAATCGCTCGGTGCGACGCTGGTCGATATGGAGGTCGGCGCGGTGGCGCAGGCCGCGGCGCGGCTCGGCAAGCCATGGGCGGCGATCAAGGCGGTGACCGACGAGGCCAATGACGCCAGCGGCGGCGATTTTCAGGCAAATCTGCTGCGCGTTGCGCGAAGTGCAGCGGTCGAGATCGAACGGTTCTTGTTGATGCTGTGACGCCTGACCGGCGGCGATCAAACCGCTAATAGTCGATGGTGATCCGGACCCGGTCGGGGCTGACCCCAGCGGCATGGGCAATCTGTTCACGGCTGCGGTCGACCAGTTCCTGAAATTCCTCGGGCGCCGCATCGTCGAGCAGATCAGAGGTCGGGACACCCAGAATGGCGGCGAGCTTCACCACCCGGCCGCGCGTCGGGCGCGCCCGACCCTTTTCCCAGCCGGAGACCGACGGCGCGCTGACGCCCATGCGTTGGGCAACTTCGGCCAGGCTGAGTCCGGCGCTGGTGCGAAGCCGCTGCAACCGGTCGCCAAAGGCTTCATCGATAACCGTCGCGGCGTGAACGTCGTCGACGCTGGGCGACGGATCGATGGCTGGCGCGGGTTCGGGCGTTGGAGCGACCGCGCTCTTCAGCTCGACAGCGCTCAACGTCGCCGGGGAAACCGGTCCTTCGAACTGGCAACCGAACAGCCGTCCGCTGGCCCAGATGACGACCGCGGTGATGTCGCCGGCATGCGGCAGCTCTATTTCGATCCTGTCGCAGGCTGCCAGCTTGATGTCGCTTTCGAATAGCAGGCCCGTTCCGGAGATATTGTGGATCTGCACCTCGATACCGGTGCCATCATGCTGCACGCCCTTGGCAAGCAGGCTGAGTTTCCGGCGCGCGCCCTGACGTTGGTCGGTACCGGTTTCCGCTGGCAGAAAATGTCCAAAAACAGCCATAGGCTGTTGTGGGAGTCCGCTGGTTAAAAGAAGGTTAGCGCGGGCGGCGAAAGATGACTCGAGCGAGGGGGTGGAGGCGGTTAGAAGTGATCCTCCCCCAACGCGGAGGATCGGCTCCGTCCACTGTCTATGCCAAACGGTCCTCGGTCACTCATAACTTAAATGCGTCGCCTTCCCGCGAAAGATCCAGTGCGACAGGATCGAGTATCCCAAGATCACCGGCAGCACGAACAGCGCCCCGATCAGGATAATGCTCAGCGCTTCGGGCGAGGCCGCCGCCTGCCAGATGTCAAGCCGGTCGGCGATGAGGTACGGGTAGAAGCTGTACGCAATTCCGACAAACCCCAGCGCAAACAGGATGCCCGCGGTCGCCAGCGGCACCCATGACAGTTCGTCCTTCGCCCGCAAGGGGCGACGCAGGAAGATTGCAAGACCGATAAAAAGGGTCGCGGCGGCGATCGGGATCGGTAGCAGCGCGATGATCTCGGGCAGGCGGAACCAGCGATCGAATATGCGTTCCGACAAGAGCGGCGTCGCGATCGAGATGGTCGCCATCGCCAGCGCGGTCGCCCACAGGCTGACTTCGGCCCAGCGCACCGCGCGTTTCTGCAACTCGCCCTCGACCTTGTAGATCAGCCAGCAGGCGCCGACGAAGGCATAACCCGCGACCAGCCCCAAGGCGGCGAGCAGGCAGAACAGCACCGCCGCGAAGCTCTGGTCGAACCCCAGCACATAGGCGCCGAGCATATAGCCCTGGCAGAGCGCGGTGAGCAGCGACCCGGCGAAGAACGCATGGTCCCAGCGCGGCTTGTGCTCGGGCGGCGCCTTCGCGCGGAACTCGAACGACACCCCGCGCAGGATCAGCGCGACCAGCATCAGCACGACCGGCAAATACAGCTGGGTCAGGATCAGCCCGTGCGCGAGCGGAAAGGCGACGAGCAGCAGCCCGATGCCGAGCACCAGCCACGTCTCGTTCGCGTCCCAGAACGGCCCGATCGACGCGACCATCAGGTCGCGATTCTCGTCCTTCTCCAGCCTCGTCAGCATGCCCACACCCAGGTCATAGCCGTCGAGAATAACATAGAGCAGGATCGACAGCCCCATCAGCCCGGCAAAGATGACCGGCAGCCACCAGGGATCGATGAACGGGGTCATGCCGGTTCCTCCTGCGGGGCGGCGGGGCCGGGGGCTATGGTGGGTACCGGGAACATCGGCTTGTCGTTCGCGGCCGCCTTGCCCAGCCGCGCGAGGCGATAGAGCACAGCAATATAGGCGGTGAGCAGGACCGAATAGACAATCAGATACAGCGTCAGCGAACTCGCGACCATCGCGCTGCCGACCGGTCCGACTGCATCGGCGGTCTTGAGCACGCCGGTCACCAGCCACGGCTGGCGCCCGATTTCGGTGACATACCAGCCCGCGAGCGTCGCGATCCAGCCGCTGAAGGTCATCGCGACGAGTCCGTGCGCCAGCCAGCGGGGCATCGCATCGACCCCACGGCGACGGATCGTCCACGCCGCGAACCAGGACAGCGCGAGCATGGCGACCCCGATCCCGACCATGATCCGGAAGCCCCAGAACAGCGGCCCGACGGGCGGGTGGTCGCCTTCATAATCGTTGAGGCCGGGGACGACGCCCGCCGTCTCATGCTTCAGGATCAGGCTAGCGCCCGAAGGAATGGCCACTTCCAGATGATTGGTGCGCGCCGCTTCGTCGGGGATCGCGAACAGCACCAGCGGGACATGGCTGCGCGTTTCCCAGTTCGCCTCCATCGCCGCGACCTTTTGCGGCTGATGCTCGAGCGTGTTGAGCCCGTGCAGGTCCCCGACGAAAATCTGCACCGGGATCAGCAGCGCCGCGGCATAGACGGCGGCCTTCAACGTCCGCCGCACGCCTTCGCCGCCACCATCCTTCAGCCAGCGCCACGCCGACATCCCGGCGATCAGGAAAGCGACGGTCAGTGCCGAGGCGATCAGCATATGGATCAGCCGGTATGGCATCGACGGGTTGAAAATAATCGCCCACCAGTCGGTCGCGTGTACGACGCCGTCGCGGATTTCATAACCGACCGGGGTCTGCATCCAGCTGTTCAGGACGATGATCCAGAACGCCGACAAGGTCGTGCCGCCCGCGACCAGCAAAGTCGCCGTCGTGTGGACCCAGTTCGGCACCCGGCTGAACCCGAACAACATGATCCCCAGGAACACCGCCTCCAGGAAAAAGGCGGTGAGCACTTCATAAGCCAGAAGCGGTCCGGCGATATTGCCGACCTTTTCCATATAGCCCGGCCAATTGGTGCCGAACTGGAAACTCATCGTGATGCCCGACACGACCCCCATCGCAAAGCTCAGCGCAAACACTTTCACCCACAGGCGATACGCGTCCATCCACGCCCCGTCCTTGGTGCGATTATACGCGAGCTTGAAGCCGAGCAGCGCCCAGCCGAGTGCGATCGTGATCGTCGGGAACAGGATGTGGAAACTGATGTTCGCGGCAAACTGGATGCGCGCAAGGATTAGCGGATCAAATGCGTCCATTGTCGTTCTCCGTCGCGGCCGGGGTCTTGCCGCGGCCGAGCATGCGGTCCTTGAACTCGAGTGCTTTTACCACTCGCTCGCCGAGGCACAAAAGCTGGAGCAGCCGTTCGTTGTCGAGCCGCCGCATCTCGGCATACCAGTCGGTGAGCAGCTCGATCTGCTCGTGCATCGCGCCGATCCGTTCCTGTGCGAAGCGGTCCGACGCATCGGTCGCGGGTTCCATCAACAGGGTGCGCAGCGTCGTCAGCGTCGGGTCGATCTCGCGCTTCTTGCGCTCTTCGACCAAGGTACGAAAGATCGCCCACACATCGCGCGGCGTTTCATAATAATCGCGCCGGTCGCCCGGAACATGGCGCAACTGCACAAGGTTCCAGCTCGCCAGCTCTTTCAGCCCCATCGAGACGCTGCCGCGCGAGAGGGAAAGTGCCTCGCTGATCTCCTCGGCGTGCCGCGGCGCGTCGGCCAGAAACAGCATCGCGTAAATCTGCCCGACCGTCCGGTTGATCCCCCAGCGGCTCCCCATCTCGCCGAAATGCAGGACAAATGCCTGCGCAAGCGGAGAGAGCCGGAACGGCGGGGATGGCAAATCCGCTGGAGAATCGGGGGTAGGAGACAAATTCATGAGCGCGCCATACGCTCTAATTTCTGAAGTTTCAATAATTATTGAAACCTTTGTTGATGCCGATCGGCCCGGTGACAACTTTGCCAACTTCGGCAATCATGTTGCGCCGCAGCACCCATTCTGTTAGGGGCGCGGCGTTTCGCGGCGCTCCCGGCGCTGCCCCCTTCCATCAAGGCCCGTTCCCGCATGTCTCTGCGCAATATTGCCATTATCGCCCACGTCGATCATGGAAAAACCACCCTCGTCGATCAGCTGTTCCGCCAGTCGGGTACCTTCCGCGACAACCAGCGCGTCGAAGAACGTGCCATGGATTCCAATGACCTGGAAAAGGAACGCGGGATCACCATCCTGGCGAAATGTACCTCGGTCGAGTGGGGCGAAGGCGCCGACCTGACGCGGATCAACATCGTCGATACCCCGGGCCACGCCGATTTCGGCGGCGAGGTCGAGCGGATCCTGAGCATGGTCGACGGCGTCATCCTGCTCGTCGACGCCGCCGAAGGCCCGATGCCGCAAACCAAATTCGTCACCGGCAAGGCGCTCGCGCTGGGCCTCAAGCCGATCGTCGTCGTCAACAAGATCGACCGCAGCGACGCGCGCGCCGCTGAAGTGCTGGACGAAGTGTTCGAACTGTTCCTGACGCTCGAAGCCAATGACGAACAGCTTGATTTCCCGATCCTTTATGCCTCGGGCCGCGGTGGTTACGCCTCGGAAGATCCCGAAGCGCGCGAAGGCACGCTGGAGCCGCTGTTCAAGACGATCGTATCGCACGTGCCGACCCCCGGCCTGCCCGAAGACGGTCCGTTCACCTTCCTCGCCACCCTGCTCGACCGCGACAATTTCATCGGCCGCATCCTGACCGGGCGCGTCCAGTCGGGGACGATCAAGGTCAACCAGCCGATCCACGCGATCGACATGGACGGCAAGGTGATCGAAACCGGCCGCGCGTCGAAGCTGCTGGCGTTTCGCGGGCTCGAGCGCGTTCCCGTCGAGGAAGCGCGCGCGGGCGACATCGTTGCGATCGCGGGTCTGGCGCTGGCGACCGTCGCCAACACCATCGCCGACACCAGCGTGAGCGAGCCAATCGCCGCGCAGCCGATCGATCCGCCGACGCTGTCGATGCGCTTTGCCGTCAATGATTCGCCGATGGCGGGCCGCGAGGGGAGCAAGGTCACCAGCCGCATGATCCGCGACCGCCTGTTCCGCGAAAGCGAAACCAATGTCGCGATCCGCGTCACGGAAAGTGCCGACAAGGACAGCTTTGAAGTCGCCGGCCGCGGCGAGCTTCAACTGGGCGTGCTCATCGAAACGATGCGCCGCGAAGGCTTCGAACTCGGCATCAGCCGCCCGCGGGTGCTGTATGGCGAGGACGAGAATGGCAAGCGCACCGAACCCTATGAAACCGTCGTCATCGACGTCGACGACGAACATAGCGGCACGGTGGTCGAGAAGATGCAGGTCCGCAAAGCCGACCTGACCGACATGCGCCCGTCGGGCGGCGGGAAGACGCGCATTACCTTCAGCGGCCCGTCGCGCGGCCTGATCGGCTATCATGGCGAATTCCTCTCCGACACGCGCGGCACCGGGATCATGAACCGCCTGTTCGAAAAATATGGCCCGTACAAAGGCAATATCGCGGGGCGACAGAACGGCGTGCTGATCAGCAACGGCAATGGCGAAGCCGTCGCCTATGCGCTGGGCCCGCTCGAAGAGCGCGGCATCCTGTTCGTGTCGCCCGGCGAAGCGCTGTACGAGGGCATGATCATTGGTGAAAATGCTAAGCCCGACGACCTGGAAGTTAACCCGATGAAGTCGAAGCAGCTGACGAACTTCCGTTCGACCGGCAAGGACGACGCGATCCGCCTGACCCCGCCGCGCCGCATGACGCTGGAACAGGCGATCGCCTATATCGACGACGACGAAATGGTCGAAGTGACCCCGAAAAACATCCGCATCCGCAAGGCGCTGCTCGATCCGCACGAGCGCAAGAAGGCGTCGCGCAAGAAGGAAGCGGCCTAAAGTTCAGGGGGACGGTCAGCGGTGACCGTCCTCTTTTCTTTTCGAACAGCGTTCCCCCCGGCTGGGTTGCGCCGTAAAGGCGTCCCATGCTTCGCCTGACCGAACTCACGCTGCCACTGCACCATGCGCCGGAAGAGCTGCCCGCCGCGATCTGCAAGCGGCTGCGGATCACCCAGCGCGAGCTGGTGCGCCATGTCGTCGCGCGGCGCGCGCACGATGCGCGCGACAAGACCAATATCCAGCTCGTCTATTCGGTCGACGTCAATGTGAAGGACGAGGGCGCGGTGCTCGCGCGCTTTCGCAAGGACCGCAACGTCCAGCAGACCCCGAACACCAGCTATAAATTGATCACCCAGGCGCCGAAGGGCATCAAGCGGCCGGTCGTCGTCGGCGCGGGGCCGTGCGGGTTGTTCGTCGGGCTGATCCTCGCGCAGATGGGGTTCCGCCCGATCATCCTCGACCGCGGCAAGGTGGTGCGCGAGCGGACCAAGGATACGTGGGACTTGTGGCGGCGCGGGGTGCTCCACCCCGAATCGAACGTCCAGTTTGGTGAGGGCGGCGCGGGCACCTTTTCCGACGGCAAGCTCTACAGCCGGATCAAGGATCCCCGCCACCTCGACCGCAAGGTGCTGACCGAATTCGTCAAAGCGGGCGCCCCGTCCGAAATCCTGACCGAAGCGCACCCGCACATCGGCACCTTCCGGCTGGTGACGATGGTCGAAAGCCTGCGCGAAACGATCGAGGGGCTGGGCGGCGAATATCGCTGGCAGCACAAGGTCGACGGGATCGATATTGCCACCGACGGCGCGGGCGAACGCCGCGTCCAGGGGCTACACCTGACGGGTGGCGGCTATATCGAGGCCGACCGGGTCGTGCTGGCAGTGGGCCACAGCGCGCGCGACACCTTCGCGATGCTCCATGCCGCGGGGGTCCATGTCGAGGCGAAGCCCTTTTCGATCGGCGTTCGCATCGAACATCCGCAATCATGGATCGACACCTCGCGCTTTGGCGCCGATGCGGGCAACCCGATCCTCGGCGCCGCCGAATATCATATCTCGCACCACTGCAAGAACGGGCGGACGGTTTACAGTTTTTGCATGTGCCCCGGCGGCACCGTCGTCGCCGCGACTTCCGAAGAAGGTCGCGTCGCGACCAACGGCATGAGCCAATATTCGCGCAACGAACGCAACGCCAATTCGGGCTTCGTGGTCGCGATCGACCCCGAACGCGACTATCCCGGCGACCCGCTCGCGGGCCTCGCGTTTCAGCGGCACTGGGAATCGCTCGCCTATGTCGCGGGCGGATCGAACTATCGCGCTCCCGCGCAGCGCGTCGGCGATTTTCTGGCGGGGCGTCCATCGACCGCGCTGGGCAGCGTCACCCCGTCGTACCGCCCCGGCGTGACCCCGACCGACCTCGCGGCCTGTCTGCCCGATTTCGCGGTCGAGGCGATGCGTGAGGCGATCCCCTTGTTCGGACGCCAAATCAAGGGATATGACCATCCCGACGTCGTGATGACGGGGGTCGAGACGCGCACCTCGTCCCCCGTGCGCTTCACCCGCGGCGAGGATTTTCAGAGCCTGAACACCGCCGGCCTGTTCCCAGCGGGCGAGGGCGCGGGTTACGCCGGGGGCATTTTGTCGGCGGCGGTCGACGGGATCAAGGTCGCCGAGGCGGTGGCGCGGAGCCTGATGCCGTGACGGTGATCCGACCGCTTTTACCCGTCGTTTCGGCGTGGCGCCGTCGCGTTATCGCGCCAATATGGCTTAGTCCGCCATCACGGCGAGCAGTCGAGACCGATCAAGGCTAATGGGCGTTTACCGTCTTTTCACGCCCGGTGCCTATGGCAGCGATGAAGGGACCGAATTTTAGAGAGGCGACCCATGCCTATTGGTCCCGAGATGCGGCGGCTGCGCGCCGAACACGCCGCGCTCACCACGCTGTCGCAGCTTTTGCTGGAGCTTATCCACACCCCCGAACGGCGGAGTCCGACCGAGCTCGAATCGGTGCTCGGAATGCTGCGCGATACGCTGCTGCGCCATTTGAAGTGCGAGGACTGGATCCTCTATCCGCGATTGAAGGCGAGCGGCAATGCCGAGGTTGTCGTGATGGCAGGCGAATTTGTGCGCGAGATGGGGCATATCGCGCAGGATTTTGCAGCTTACGACGCGAAATGGACCGCCGAACGGATCGCCGACGACTGGTCGGGCTTCTGTAGCGAGACCGAGGTCCTGCTCGACGTATTGGGGATGCGGATCGAGCGCGAAAATTGCGATCTGTATCCCGTCGCGGAGCAGCTCGACCTGGCGTGACGTTCTGGACTCTGAACGCGATGGGATATTACCATGGCAACGAGGGGCGCGGCATGTGGTTCACCCCCTATGTCGCAACCCCGGGCGGCGCACCGATGGCGCTGCGCACGACCGAATATGAAATCGAGCGGTACGGCATCGTCGCCAGCAGCTTGTTCACGCTGGGCGCGAACCGCGTCGAAGTCGGCATCTGGTACGAAGACAATGATTTCAATCAGGCGCGCCGCTTTTACGGTCTAGGCAACACCGCCGGCGCACCCGATCGCAGCAGCCTGAAATTCCCCACCGATCTGCTGCTCACCCAATGGGAATTCGATTTCAACACCCAGACGCTGCAATCTCACGTGCAGGACACGCTCGATCTGGGGCAGGTCTAGATCAACGCGGGGTGGAAGGGGCTTCGCGTCACCAACCTCGCGACGCCGATCGTGCGCGGCAGTCTGGCGGCGGGGCGGACCGAGGCGAAGGACTGGTTTTTGCCGCAGGCGGGACTCCTCTTTCGTCGGAGTGACGATAATGAGGCGTTCGCGAGCTACACTCAGAATATGCGCGCGTTCGAAAGTTCGGCGACCGGCGGGCCGTTCGCGACGACGCAGGCGGGTTTCGACGCGCTCTACCTGAAACCCGAAACCTCGACTACCTATGAACTCGGCTTCCGCACCAAATCGCCGCGCTTTCAGGGGGTGATCGCGGGCGATTATGTCGACTTCAAGGATCGCATCATCGCCTTTGCCAATGGCTCGGGCATCCAGAGCAATCCGGCGATCCTGCAGAATGTCGGCGACGTGCGCTCGTGGGGCGTCGAGGCGGCGGGGACGTTCCGTGTTACCCCCCACCTGTCGCTGTTTGCCTCCTACGCGTACAACGAATCCGAATATCAGGACGATGTCGTCAACGCTGCGGGCACGATCATCGCGGCGACCGCGGGCAAGACCGTGGTCAATTCGCCGCGCCATCTGGCCAAGGGTGAGATCACCTGGGACACCGGCAGCTTCTCTGCGCGCATCGGCGCCAACTACACCTCGAAACGCTATTATTCGTTCGAGAATGACGCCGAGGTCGGCGGCTTTGTCATTGTCGACGCGAGCATCGGTTACCGGTTCAACGAGCGGATCTCGGTGCAGGCCAATGCGACCAATTTGTTCGACAGGGACTATGTATCCACGATCGGCACCAACGGCTTTGCCAACCGCGGCGACAGCCAGACCTTGCTCGCGGGGGCGCCGCAGCAGTTCTTTGTGACGGTGAAAGCCGGGTTCTAAAACCCCTAAGTCCAATCGCCTTTCCGTTGACGATAGTGGCGCGGTCCCGCTAGGGCCGCGCCATCGTTTTATGGGAATATAGTTATGACCGATACCCCCCCCGACCATATGTCGACCAACCCGCGCTCGCCTCATTTCGATATGGAGGTGCTGCAGCGCGGCATCGGCATCCGCTTCAAGGGCAAGGAACGCACCGACGTCGAGGAATATTCGATTTCCGAAGGCTGGATCCGCGTCGCGGCGGGCAAGTCAAAGGACCGCTTTGGTCAGCCGATGACGATCAAGCTGTCGGGCGAGGTCGAAGCGTGGTTCGAGGATACGGCCGCGGCCGGCGAGGGTGAAGCGCCCAAGGATGCGGGCGACGAAGCCTAGAAAGTTGCGCGCTAAATTTCCCGTTTGTGCTGAGCGTGTCGAAGCACCGTCCTTCTTTCGTCGACGCTGGAAAGAAAGAACGGCCCTTCGACAAGCTCAGGGCGAACGGATTTAGGTGGGGGCAGTCGCTACGCGGCTTCGCGCCGACGGCACCAATTCCTTACGAATCTAACGGGTTTTGAATTGTCGGTTTACTGGCCGAGCGACGCGGCCACGACTTCGAGGCCGTTGCCGGGCTTCCAGTCGTTCTGCGCCCACACCGGCGCCTTGAAGCTCGGCGCCTTGTTCGGGGTGCCGCCGGCATAGATGAAACCCTGGACCGGGTTTGCGCGCAGGCCGAGGTCGCCGATCGGGGCGTACCACACGCGGACCATGCTCCAGTCGCCGGCATCGCTGACGTCGACGACGCGGACATTGCGCTCGATCTGGCCGCGGCGGCCGTTGATGGGCGACCAGTTGGCGTGGTCGATGCGGATTTCGCGGTCGCTGACGATTTTCTTGACCACTGCGACATGGCCCATCGGCATGCCGCGGGTACCGGCAAACGCCATCACCGCACCCTCGCGCGGTTCGCCGCCGCGGGCATAGTCGCTGGCGGATTGCGCCCACCAGGTCTTGGCATTGCCGCGAATGTCGACGCCCGATTCGGCGCGGGCAAAGGGCACGCATTGGAGATAGCCCTGCGCTACGGCGGGGGCGCTGACGAGCAGACCGGTGAGCGTCAGTACGGACGCGATGGCGGCAGCCAGAAAGCGACGATAGAGCATGAAATGCGACCCCCAATGCTTGTGTTCAAGCGTTGCAGCGTCATTGCCATGGATTGTCCGCGCCACCACCCACCGCGCGACGAGTCGCGCCTACGCCGCGGTGAGCGGCGGAACCTTTTGTTAAGCCTGTCAATTCGTCGTGTGATTGGCTCGACTGGTCGCCGTCAGGCCGCGGCGCTGGCCGACGGATCGGTCGCGCGAAACAGCGTCAGCACGTCGGTGGCAGGCATCGGGCGGCCATAATAATAGCCCTGGATATTGCTGCATCCCATGTTGCGCAGCGTTTCGACCTCCAGCTCGGTTTCGGCACCTTCAGCCGTGGTCGACATGCCAAGGCTGTCGGCGAGTGCGACGACGGCGCGGATGATCGCGATCGATTCGATGCTGCCCTTGGCGGCGCCGACAACGAAGCTGCGGTCGACCTTGATCGTCGAAAATTGCGTCTTGCGCAAATAGCCGAGTGACGAATAGCCGGTACCGAAATCGTCGAGCGACAGGCGGATGCCTAGCCCGATCAGCTGGTCGAGCAATTGCGCCGCGCCGCCGCCGTCGCGCAGAAACACGCTTTCGGTAACTTCGATCTCCAGCCGCTGCGGCGGCAGCCCGCTTTGCGCCAGCGCCGAGACGACGACCGAGGCGAAATTGGGGTCGGTCAGCTGGTCGGCAGACACGTTGATCGCGACCTTCAAATTCGATGGCCATTTCATCGCTTCGTGACACGCGGTGCGCAGCACCCATTCGCCGATCGGCGAGATCAGCCGCGCATCCTCTGCCAAGGGAATGAACCGTCCCGGCGACACATTGCCGAGCTTTTGGTTCTGCCAGCGGATCAGCGCTTCGAAGCCGTTGAGCGTACCGTCGGCGGCGGTGACCACCGGCTGGTAATAAAGTTCGAATTCGCGGCGTTCGAGCGCGCCGCGCAATTCCTGTTCCATAACGCGGCGCTCTTCGGCTTGCGCGTGCAGCGAGGCGACATAGCCGGCGACGACGTTGCCGCCCTTGTCCTTGGACTTGTAGAGCGCAAGGTCGGCGTTGCGGGTCAGTGTTTCGACGGTGGCGCCGTCTTGCGGCCCGATCGCAAAACCGATGCTGGCGCCGACGAACAGTTGGTGGTTGTCGACCACATAGGGGCGGCTGATCGTGGCGATCAGCCGTTTCGCCAGATCCTCTGCCGAATCGGCGGACGCGACGTTGTGCAGCACGACGGCAAATTCGTCGCCGCCGAGGCGCCCGCAGGTCATGCCGCGCTCCATCAGGCCTTTGAGCCGCGCGGCGACCTGCGCCAGCAGCTTGTCGCCGACGGGATGGCCAAGCGTATCGTTGACCGCCTTGAAGCGGTCGAGGTCGATGATCAGCAGCGCGCAGCGTGCCTTGGCATCGAGCGCGTGGGCCAGCGCGCGCGCCAGATCCTCGTTGAGGCTGAGGCGATTGGGCAGGCCGGTGAGGTTATCGAAGCGCGCCATTTTGGCGATCTGTTCGGCGGTCGCGCGCTGTTCGGTGACGTCCGAACCAACGCCGCGGAAGCCGAGGAACTTGCCCGCTTCGTCGAGGCGCGGCGACGCCGACAGCTCCCACCAGCGCGGGGCGCCACCGATCGTCACGGGGACGATCAGGTTCGAAAAGCTTTCGCGCCGCTTCATCCGTTCGGCCATTTCGTGCAGACTTTTTGGGAACAGCCCGGTGTCCCACGCATCGCCCGACAGCGCCTGCAGCAACGGGACGCCTTCGAGCGCGTCGGCCGGGGCGCCGAGCGCATAGGCCAGCCGCGGCGAGATATGGACCAGGCGGCGGCTGTTGTCGGTCTGCCAAAGCCAGTCGGCCGAGGTTTCTTCGAACTCACGCAGCAGCAGGCTGACCGTCTCGGTCTTTTCGTGCAGCGTCTCTTCGGCATGGCGGAACCGGATATGGCTTTGCGCAAAGCGGACGCAGAAATTGCAGAGCAAGAAACCTGCAACCACCGCGACCGCCGCGAGTTGGGGCGCGTCGGCGCGCACCAGCGCAGCGGCTGCCGACAGGGTGACGGGGGCGATGAACAGGATGCACGCCATCGGAACGCTGTGAGCGACGATTGCCAGCGTGACCATCATCAACACCGCGATCGTCCACATCGACAGGACATGGTCGAGCGGCGGCGAAAACCCGTGGAGCCAGAAAGGCGTGCTCCAGAACAGCGCCGAATAGAGCGCGTGGCGATTGCACATCCGATACTCGGTGATTCCCGACAATTTGGGATCACCCAGCGGTAGGCGGCGGAACTGGCTGTACGACCACAGGCTGAAGACCAGGCCGGCGCAGAGCCAGCTGCTGGCGATCGCGAGCGGGACGCTGAGAATCATCGTGAATGTGGCGACTAGCGCCATGCCGAGCCCCATGAACAGGCGCAGCGATCCCTGACCGCGTAACGGCGCAAGCTGCAATTGGCGGAGGTTGCCGGTGTCGGCATCGCGCGGCCCCAGCCCCAACAGGGTCCGCGCTGGAATCTCTGCGGCAATGATCTGGTCGGTCAACAGGCTTTTCACCGTGCCTGTTTAGCGCCGGGGTGTTACCCGAAGGTAACCAGCGCGTTCATTTGACGTGTTATTTGTCCAGCAGCGGGACAAAATTTGCGGGCAAGGTCGGTGCCTCGTGTCAGGCGGCCATCGCAAAGGGTTGAATTTCCCCGGCAAGATATTGCGCGCGCGCTTTCGAGCGGCTGAGCTTGCCCGAACTGGTGCGCGGCAGGGTGCGCGGCGGGATCAGCTCGATCAGGCAATTCATGCCGGTAATAGCGCGGACGCGGTCGCGAATCGTTTCACGCAGGGCGATGCGTTCGGCCTCGTCGCTAGTGCGGCACTGGACGAGCACCGCGGGGGTTTCCTCGCCCCCCGGTGCAGTGATCGCGAACGCCGCAATGTCGCCCGATTTGAACCCTGGCAATTGCTCGACCGCCCATTCGATATCCTGCGGCCAGTGGTTCTTGCCATTGATGATGATCATGTCCTTGGCGCGGCCAACGATGTAAATGTAACCATCGGACAAATAACCCATATCGCCGGTGTCGAGCCAGCCGTCGACGAGGCAGGCGGCGGTCGATTCGGGGTCGCGATAATAGCCGGTCATCAGCGACGGACCGCTGCACCAAACCTTGCCGACGGTCTGGTCGGGCAGCGCATTGCCGAGTTCGTCGCGCACCTCGATCACCATGTCGCGCGCGGCGCGGCCGCAGTTGACGATGGCGCGGTATCGCGTCGGGCGGCCCGCATCATTGGCGGCGCCTGACAGTTCGGTTTCCTCGACCAATTCGACAACGATCCCCTCACCTGGGGGCATGATGCTGACCGCGAGCGTCGCTTCAGCAAGGCCATAGCTCGGCAGGAAGGCGCTGGCGCTGAAACCCGCGTCGGCAAAGGCATCGACAAAGCTTTGCATCACATCGGGACGGATCATGTCGGCGCCGTTGCCGGCGACGCGCCAGCGCGACAGGTCGAAACGGTCGGCGACATGCGTCTGACTCGACACGCGGCGGGCGCAGATGTCGTAGCCAAAGGTCGGCGAATAGCTGAGCGTCGTTCCCTCGTTGCGGCTGATCAGGTCGAGCCAGGCGAGCGGGCGGCGCGCAAAATCTTCGGTCTTGAGATAATCGACCGACACCTGGTTCGCGACCGGCGAGAGCAGGCAGCCGACGAGGCCCATGTCGTGATACCAGGGCAGCCACGAAACGCAGCGATCGCTGTCCTGCACTTCCATGCCGTGTGAATGCGCGGCGAGGTTGTTGAGCAAAGCGGCGTGGGTGACCGCGACGCCGTGCGGGAAGCGCGTCGAACCGCTGCTGTACTGAAGATAGCAGGTTTCGTTCGACTGCTGCGCGGGCAGGTCGGTCACCGGCCCGGGTTTGGCGGCAAATTCGCTCCAGTCGACCGGCAGCACATTCTGCGCTTCGGCGGCTTCCACGGCCATGGTGGCGATTTCCGGCGGGAAGAACAGCATCGTAGGGTCGCAGCTGGTGAGCTGGACGACGAGCTGGCCGACATAGCTATCGCGGCCGCCAAAGCTGGTCGGCAGCGGCAGTGGGACGGGCCAGGCGCCAGCGTAGATTGTTCCAAAGAACAGCGCGGCGAATTCGGCGCCGGTTTCGGCGATCAGCGCGATGCGATCGCCGGGTTTTACCCCCGCCGCGATCAGCCGATAGGCGGTGAGGAGGGCGTCGTCGCGCAGCTCGCTATACGGGTAGGGGCGCACCAGCTTACCCCGCGGATCGTGGAAATTGAGCCCGCGCGTACCATTGGCGGCATAATCGAGCGCTTCGCCGACGGTGGCGAAGTCCGAAAAGCGGCGCGGCTGGGCGCAGAAGGTCGGCGTCGGCTGGAGCTCGTCCGCCGGAAAGGCAATATTATCGGTCATAAGGGGTGCGACATCCCGCGAAACGGGCCGCGCGGCAACAAGCATGTCATCTTTGCGTGTCATGGTGCCTGGCGCGATCCCTTAGCAGTTGGAACAAATTCGCCCGTTTTCGGGCTATATTGCCCGATATGGCGGCGCTGATCGTTCTCAATCAGGCCCGACTGTGGCATAAACATGGCACATGCCCAAGCATCGCGATCCACCCGACCGTACAAAAAGACCTTTGGGCGCGGCGCGGCTCGACGAGCTGGCGCTGGCTTATGTGGCGCGGTTCGCGACCAGCCGCGCCAAACTGACGCGCTATCTGTCTCGAAAAATTCGCGAATCCGAGTGGACCGACGAGGTTGACGCGGTAGCCGCGTGCGAGGCGGTCGCCGACCGGATGGAGCGGTTGCAGTTCCTCGACGATCGCCAATATGCCGTGATGCGCGCGGGGGCGATGACACGCCGGGGGCTGGGGGTGCGGCGGGTCAAGGCGCAGCTGTATGTCGACGGCATCGCCGCGGCGGACAGCGGCGAGGCGATCGAGACTGCTGAGGCGTCGGCCCAGGAATCGGCGGTCGGCTTCGCGCGGCGGCGGCGGTTCGGGCCGTTTGCGACGCGTCTCGCCGACGATCCAAAACTGCGCGAGCGGCAGATTGCTGCGTTTTTGCGCGCCGGGCACAGCATGACGCTGGCGCGGCGGATCGTGGCGATTGCGCCGGGGGACGAAGCGGCGCTGGCGGCGCTGGACGATGATGCAGGGCTGGATTAGGGCTGGCCCAAATTGCCAGAATGAGGATCTGCCGATGCGCGCTATTTTGACCGCTCTTGCCCTGACGCTGGCCGTGCCGATGACGGGGTGCAGCCAGGACGCCAGCGAGGTGGAGAGCGTCCAGATGATCCCGGTGACGATCACCGCCAAGGACCAGACGCATCGGTTCAACGTCGAAGTCGCGCGGACCGATGCCGAGCAGGACCAGGGGCTGATGTTCCGCACCAGCCTGCCCGCCGATGGCGGCATGTTGTTTCCGTTCGACAAGCCGCGGATCGGCAGTTTCTGGATGAAGAACACGTTAATCCCGCTCGACATAATCTTCATCCGCGCCGACGGCAGCATCGACCGGATTGCGGAAAACGCGATCCCCGAATCGCTTGAGCCGGTGGTCAGCGGGGGTGAGGTCAGCGCGGTGCTGGAACTCGCGGGAGGCACCGCAGCGCGGCTCGGGATTGACGAGACTGCCAAAGTGACGTGGAAAGATGGGAAATAGCGCCCCGAAAGCGGGGCGATCGACCGTTTGACGCTTGCGAAGCGCGCACCCTTGGCTGTAAACGCCTCGCCATGAGCATCCTCGGCAAGATTTTCACCTGGTGGGACGGTGCGACCGTCGGCACACTGCTGAACAGCTGGAAAACCGGCGAAAAGGTCGGCGAGGACGGCCTTGGCAACACCTACCATCGGGCGCGCAAGGGCGATCGCCGCTGGGTGATCTACAACGGATCGAACGATGCGAGCCGGGTGCCGCCCGAATGGCACGGCTGGCTGCACCGCACTTTCGACGAACTGCCGACCGACATGCTGCCCGCGCCGCGCGCGTGGGAAAAAGAACCGACCGCCAACCTGACCGGCAGCACCGGCGCGTACCGCCCTGCCGGGGCGCTCGAGCGCGGCGGCCAGCGGGCTGCGGCGACCGGCGATTATGAGGCCTGGCGGCCCGGCGAATAATGTCGCGCCGGATTTCGACCGCGCTGTTCGCGCTGCTGGCCGCGACCGCGCTGACCGCCTGCGATCGGTCACCGTCCAAGGGTAATGGCAGCGCGACGGTGCCGACCGTCGCCAAATCCGAACGCGTCCCGCAGGAAGTCGGCGGCATCGAGGGCGCGACCCCGATGGCGGAGCGCATCGCGATTGTCGGCCTGCTCAATAAGCGGAACGGGCTGGTCCGCGAACTCGAAATGAAGCCCGGCGAATCTGCGCGCGTCGGGCGCGCGATCGTCCGGCTGCGTGCGTGCGAACAAACCGCGCCGTGGGAAGACCCGCCTGAAACCGGCGCGTTCGTGCAACTGACGGTGCAGGATCAACGCGACGACAAATGGCGCCGCGTCTTTTCGGGCTGGATTTTCCGCGAGCGGCCCGACCGCAACATCATCCAGCACCCGATTTATGATGTCTTCGTCAAAAGCTGTGCGATGACATATCCCGGCGGCGAGCCGGTGGCCCCCGCGGCGGCGAAATCGGGCGCGGCGGCGGCGCCCAAAGCGTCGAGCACGCCCCAGTCGCCCGCGACAAACGGCGGCGAAGGCGGCGATACGCCCGCCGCGCCTGCTCCAGCGCCCGCCGCTGCACCGTCGCCGCCCGCCAACACCGAATAGAGCCGCGCGAGATAGTCGGCCTGGCGGATTTCGATCGCGCCGAGGCTGGCGAGGTGCGGGGTGATGAACTGGCAGTCGAGCAATTTCCACCCCCCCGCGCGCCAGCGCGCGCCGCGGTGGGCGCGCGCCACCGTGGACGCAAAGCGCGCCCCGCGGGCCATCGATTAGCCCAAAAA